>URRJ01000001.1 GCA_900550205.1 uncultured Collinsella sp.
TCGCTTACCAATCAGCCGGGCATCAAGCTCGTCGAGTATAGCGGTCGAGCCTGCCCTAGGCGCATCGAAGATTGATGCATCGGGGACAGGTTGCTTTGCGCCAATGGTTAGCGCAGGAGCTCGGACTGCCAAGCCTCGAGCTGTTCTGCCAAACTCTTGCCGGCAGCGGGCACGTCGATCTGGGGTCGTTTGGGTAACAGTGCGCATTTAAGGATCGCCACGATGGTCTGCGAGATAAAGCGTCGCGTATCTTTGTCAAAGCCTTGCGCAGCCTGGAGCATCACGGGCAGGCTCTCACGCAGATTTCCTGCGATATCCGCAAACCGTTCGGCGCCCGTAGCCTCAAACACGGAGAACAACGCATCTACAAAACGCTCGCGCTCGCTAGGTGACACTGCAAGCAGCATCTCGCGAATGGAGCCATCAACGTATCGAGCACCGGCGGACAGGCGCTCACAGTATACGAAGTCGCGACCATCAACCACCCAGCTAAAGGGATTGTGCTGCAGCAGGCTGAACTCGGTGCTCTCAACGATGGCATAGTCCTCTTGTGTCTCGAACATCATGCCGAAGATCGACGACCGAGGTAGCGTCTTGTCGATTCGACCGGAAAGATCGGCAAAGGCGTTGCCGCTCAGAAACTCCTCGACGAAGCCCGGACCATCATGGGAATACGCCCGTTCGATTCGCTCACGGGCGACATCGGAGCACATCGCCGCACCGTACACCGCAAGGTTTCCACCCTTGGAATGACCTCCGCACAAAAGCGGCCCGTCAATCGCATCCGCCGCCTCGTCCACATAACGCGCCGCGGATTCCTGGGCCGGCACAGGACACCGGAACGCCATGTTAAAGTCCTCTTTCCAGCCCACAATCGTGCTGTCGGTCCCCCGGAAGGAAAGATAACTAAACCCCACCGGAAACCGAAACGCCATGGCTGCAAACTGCTCTGTCGCTACCACATCGCTCACGGCACGATAGCCGCAAACGTGCACGCCACGGTAGCGAGGGCTTGCTGCCACGGCCTCCAACAAGGCCCTGCTCCCCTCTGGGTCCCACAAGTCGTCAATCATGCCCCGGTAGCACTCGGCACGCAGCAGCTCGCGTACGTCTAGGCCCTGCCAGTTCGTCAGCTCCGCCATATCACCCGGCAAACGCAAATAGGACAACCACGCAAAGACCAGGCTATCCACCGCGCAGAACGGCCGCTTCTCAAACGGATCAAATGCCGTCTGGGCATAGGTCAAAAAATTAGGCGAATCCGACATGGCCCTCCCATCAACTATGGTGCATTGGGATGGTGCAAAGTAACCTGACCCCCTTGCACCAAAAAGGCGCCCGGACCGTGTGGCCCGGACGCCTTTCATTGTAGCCTGTTGCCCAAAAGAGCTTGATTTAGCAGGAGAAGTCGACGCTGTCGATGATGTCCTTGAGGGCCTTGGCGGAGGCGGTGAGCTCATACTGCTCGTCATCGTTCAGCGGCACGGGAACGCGGCAGACAACGCCGTCGCGGCCAACGACCGTCGGCATGGAGATGGCCAGATCGGACAGGCCGTACTCGCCCACCATGAGCGAGGAGACAGGCAGAACGGTCTGCTCGTCACGCATGACGGCAGTGCAGATGCGCTTGACGGCCATGGCGACGCCGTAGTAGGTGGCGTGCTTCTTCTCGATGATGGTGTAGGCGGAGTTCTTGACGTCCTCGGCGATACGCTTCTCGGCGGCTTCGTGCTCCAGGTGGCCGTGAAGCTCGCAGAAGGTGTTCAGCGGAACGCCGGCAACCTGGGCGCTGGACCAAGCGACAAACTCGGAGTCGCCGTGCTCGCCCATGACATAGGCCTGGACATCGCGCGGGTCAACCTCAACGTGAGCGCCGAGCATCTGCTGCAGACGGCCGGTGTCGAGCACGGTGCCGGAACCGATGACGTGGCCCTCGGGCAGGCCGGACATCTTGATGGCGGCGTAGGTCAGAACATCAACCGGGTTGGAGACGATGAGCAGAATGCCGTCGAAGCCAGACTTCTTAATCTCGGGAATAATGGACTTAAAGATGTTGACGTTCTTGTTAACCAGGTCCAGGCGGGTCTCACCGGGCTTCTGGGCAGCACCGGCGGTGACGACGATCATGGCGGCGTCGGCGACATCGGAATAATCGCCAGCGTAGATCTTCATCGGCTCGGCAAACGTCATGCCGTGCGCGATATCCAGGGCCTCGCCCTCGGCGCGGTTCTTGTCCACGTCGATGAGGACCATCTCGGAGAACAGGCCACTTTGCATCAGCGCGAACGCCGAAGACGAACCGACGAAACCGCAGCCGACAATAGCGACCTTCTTCTCGTTAACCATTAGAAACTCCCATCTCTCTCCACAAGCAAGCCGCCCGGGAACGACCCGAGCGGCTTGCCGTAATCCCAATACATCCAATCGGGACTTTGATTATGCTCCTATTCGCAGGCAAATATCGACCGTTTACCGAAATTATTTGCAGGATTCGTAAAATAACTGCACGAAATCGGTTTCGAACTATTGACGAGCCAAAAAAGCTTTCTAATACAGGCCCGCCTCGCGAATGGCCTCGACAGCCAAAGCAATCTGATCGGGCGGCAGAACCAGCGCCATGCGCACGTGCCCCTCGCCCGAAGGACCAAAGCTCGCGCCCGGCGTCACCACAACGCCGGCCTTCTCCATAAGCTCCTCGCAAAACGCCATGGAATCGGTGCGGCCACCGGGGAGCTTGGCCCACACAAACATAGAGCCATGCGCGTTGGGTCGCTCCCAGCCCAGGCCCTCAAGACCGTCGCACAGGGCATCGCGACGCTCCTGGTACTTCAGACGCTGCGCCTCGACTTCATCGCGCGGACCGTTCAGGCAGGCGATAGCAGCCTTCTGGATCGGGAAGAACATACCGAAGTCGATCTGGCCGCGCAGCTTGGCAAAGGCAGAGACCACGTCCTCGCGGCCGACCAAAAAGCCGATACGCGCACCGGTGACGTTAAACGACTTGGAGAGCGAGAAGAACTCCACGCCCACCTCGAGCGCGCCAGGGTACTGCAAAAAGCTGCCGCCCGGCTCGCCGTCGAACACGATGTCGGAGTATGCGTTGTCATGGACGATGAGCAGGTCGTGCTCGCGGGCGAAAGCGATGATCTCCTCATAGACCTCGGGCGTGCCCACCGAGCCCACCGGGTTTGCGGGCAGCGACACGATCATATATTTGGCGCGATCGGCCACCTCGGAATCGATGCCCGCCACATAGGGCAGGTAATTGTGCTCGGCGACCAGCGGATAGTACTCGAGCTTGGCATCGGCGATCTTGGCACCCGCCTCAAAGACCGGGTAGCACGGATCGGGAACCAAAATGGTGTCACCCGGATCGAGCAGGGCCAGGCCCAAATGACCCACGCCCTCCTGCGTGCCGTTGCACGACTGCACCATAGACGGCGTAATACCCGAAACGCCAAAGCGACGCTCATAGTAATCGCACACGGCTTGCTTGAGTTCGGGCAGGTCGCGCAGGGCATACTTCCACATCTCGGGATCTTGGGCTGCCTGCGTGAGCGCCTCGACCACATGGTCGTACGGCTTAAAGTCGGGCGTGCCCACGCTCATGTTGTAAATGGTCTTGCCCTGAGCCTTCAGCGCGAGCAGTTTGTTGTTGAGCGAGGCGAAGACCTCCGCGCCAAAGCGGTCGAGACGCTGCGATGCCTGCATGGTGCCACCTTTCGATATGAAAAACGCGGCGCTCCGACAAGAGCGCCGCGCGATACGGGCCATCAGATTGCAAAAGTGTAACGCTTGCAACCCCCGTATTGGTTCAATTTAGCCAACCTTAGTCATTTGGATTGAGCGCGTCGATCTGCACAAGCCACAGACGTGAGCTGGCGTCACTCGGCATACGCCAATCGCCGCGCGGGCTGAGCGTCACCGAGCCCACCTTGGGACCATCGGGCAGGCAGCTGCGCTTAAACTGCTGGGCAAAGAAGCGACGATAGAACGTACGCAGCCACGTGTGGACGGTCTTGGCGTCGTAGACGCCCTCGAAGCTCTTGAGCGCCATGCGGTAGATCTTGCCCGGCTCAAAGCCAAAACGCAGCAGGTAGTAGAGGAAGTAGTCGTGCAGCTCGTACGGGCCCACCAAATCCTCGGTCTTCTGTGCAATCTCGCCATCGCCCGTGGGCGGCAGAAGCTCAGGGGACACCGGTGTATCGAGGATGTCGAGCAAGACCTCGGCAATACGCCCGCCAAAGACATCGGCGGCATAGCGCACCAAGTGACGCACAAGCGTCTTGGGCACGCTCGCGTTGACGGCGTACATGCTCATGTGGTCGCCGTTATAGGTAGCCCAGCCGAGCGCCAGCTCCGACAGGTCGCCCGTGCCGATGACAAAGCCGCCAGCCTGGTTGGCCAGATCCATCAGAATCTGCGTACGCTCGCGGGCCTGGCTGTTCTCGTAGGTCACGTCTTGGACAGCCGGATCATGCTCAATGTCCTTGAAGTGCTGCTCCACGGCCGCGTGGATCGAAACCTCGCGGAAGCTCACGCCCAGGTCGCGGGCGAGCGACTCGGCATTCGACTTGGTACGATGCGTCGTGCCAAAGCCGGGCATGGAAACCGCCGTGATACCCGTGCGCGGCAGCCCCAGCGCATCGAAGGCACGCACGGTCACAAGCAGTGCCAGCGTGGAGTCCAAGCCACCCGAAAGGCCGATGACCGCAGCCTTGGTGCCCGTGTGGGCAAGGCGAGTCTTGAGGCCAGCAGTCTGCAGATTGAGAATAGTCTCGCAGCGCTCGGCCAGATCACCGTGGTCGGCCGGCACAAAAGGCGCGCGAGGGAAAACGCGGTCGATATCGCAGGCATCGCGCAGAACAGGCTCTTTGGCCAGCACGCCCTCAAACGAAAACTCAACGGTCGTGGCCTCCGGCGCATCGTCCGCGCGCGTCCACGTCGTCGAGCGACGGCGCTCGGCAACCAGGCGGTCAAGATCGACATCGGCCACCGCCATATCGCAGGTGAGGAGCTTCGTGGCGGCAAGCTTAGATCCGTTTTCATAGACGAGGTTCTCGCCCGCAAAGACCATATCGGTCGTAGACTCGCCCTCACTCGCGTCCGCATAGGCATAGGCGCAGTACAGGCGCGCGCTTTGGTTAGAGATAAGGCTGCGGCGGTAATCTGCCTTACCGATGATCTCGTCGGAAGCGGAGAGGTTGAGAATCACCGTGGCACCGGCAAGCGCCATCTCGGTCGAAGGGGGCGCCGGCACCCACAGGTCCTCACAGACCTCAACGCCCAGCACCAGGTCCTCGGCGCCCTCATCACAGCAACGGTAGACAAGCCCCGAACCCAGCGGGACCGGACCCTGACCGGCAAACTCGACCCACACGGGATCTGCGGGCGCCGGAACAAACCAGCGGCGCTCGTAGAACTCGCCATAGTTGGGCAGATACTTCTTGGCCGTGAGGCCCAAAAGCTCGCCCGCGCAGCACACGGCAGCGCAGTTGTAGATATTCTCGGCAACTGCAACGGGAAGACCGATGGTAAAGACAATCGGCAGCTCGCGGGTTTCATCGAGAATATGTGCCAGTGCGGTCTCGCAGGCATGCAGTAATGTACGGTTATGGAACAGATCGGCTGCGGTATAGCCAGTCAGATTAAGCTCGGGCAACACCAACGCACGAACGCCACGCTCGGCAGCATCGCGAACAGCCGCCAGCGCAGCCTCGGCATTGCCCTCGACATCGGCAACGCGAATCTGCGGCGACGCCGCCGCCACACGCAAAAAGCCATCAGACTGAGAAAGGTGAAGATTCATAAGAATGCTCCCGTGCGTAGACGCCATTCACAACAATTAGCAAGCCCTATTGTAGTTCAACCGCCGGGTGTAACCGCATCCCACCAACTTGGTGAGCTATTGATGAGTTGATGGTATCTGTTAAATGTCACGTACGATTCACATCTGGTGGGTACCCTGATGGCTACACGAAACGAAGCAGATTTACACCGGGAGGACCCCGTATGACAACCAAGTACACCGACGCGCCGCGCACGCGCGTCATGACACCGGCCGCGCTCAACAACGGCGTTCACGAAAACCATTCCATCGGACAGACCATGGCCATCGCGCCCAAAAAGGGCCTGTTCGACGACATTTCCATTCCCCAGATCATCGCCAGCGCTGCGGCTGCCGCCACGAGCGTCGCGCTTGCTTCCAAGATCGGCATCGCTGGTTCAGTAATTGGTGCCGCCGTGAGCTCGGTCATCACCGTTGTGTCCTCGCAGGTCTACCGCCACTTTATCTCTGCCAGCGCCGAAGCCCTCAAAGGTACGCACGCCGCCGACGACTACCCTGCCGGCGCCTATGAGCCCGTTGAGTTTAATGCCAAGGAGCACCTGGGCGGCGCCGCGACCACGCAGGAAATGCGCCAGGTTGCGGGACGCGCGACCACGGCACGCGTCGCCCCTAACAGCCTGCGCGCCAAAGCCGCGGCAGAGCGCAGCCAGACGCAAAAGAAGGTCATCGTCTTCTCGATCGCCATCGCCATCGTCGCGGTCATCGCCTGCGCCGGCGCCATCCTTATCACTACGGCCGGTGAGGGCCTGGGCGAGCGTCCCGAGCCAATCCTTTCGTCGCACACGACCGAGCACGACGCGGATAACTCCGGTCAATCGCAAAGCCAGCAGGACGACCCGCAGGGCAACTCCGTATCCACCGACTCCTCATCGAACACCCCCGATCAATCGCAGGGCGTCGATTCCTCTACGGCTAACAGCGGCACGCAATCCGGCACGACCGACTCAAGCCAAACGACTGACGGCTCTCAGCCGAGCACGGGCGACCAGACGAGCGGCAATACATCGGGCACGGAATCTACCGACAACAGCAGCACCAACAGCTCGAGTGGAACCGCGTCCGGCACGACATCTGACAGCTCGAGCCAAGGCACGGCATCGGGCAACTAAGCACGTTTGCCTCTCATAGAGAACCGACCTGTATAACGGGCGCGAACCGGCAACGGTCGCGCCCGTTTGCTTTGGGTGCCGAGGTGGCACGCCCCGTGCGATGGTAAGATGCTCTGGTGTGTAAAGAGGAGATTTGCCATGAGCAAGACAATAGTTACGCCCACGCTCTCACTGGGCAACCACATCTATCTGTATCGCCTGCTGCGCGACGCGATTGGGTGCGGTAAGCAAACGTTTATGACGCAGGTCGAGGAGGCGCTCGCCGCCGGCGACATGGCCGCTTATGACCTGGGCTTCGAGTCCACGCGCGAGTTGCTCGAGGAACTCGACGACTGCATTAAGCTGACCGTCTTTAAGGGCGGCCGACTGTATGCCACCGTCATCGCCAACGAGGCCTGGGATGCCGCCCTTGCCAAGGGCGAGGACAAGCCCAAGACAGCCAAGGGAGCCAAGCAGTCCTACAAAAAGAAAAAGCGCGGCGAGAAAGACCTCAAGGCTGTGCGTCCCAAGCACGTTAAGCGTCCCGAACCCGTAGTTGAAGCTGTGCCCGAGCCCGAGATCGAAGTCGCTATTGAGGTAACGGCAGAAGCCGAAACCGAAATCGCCGCCACGACCGATCACGAAGTCATATCCGAGCAGGAAGCCACCGCGGAGCTCAACGAGGCTCCCAAGTCGACAACCGAAGAAGCCGCCAACCAACCCGAGACGCCTGCGTTCCAAAACAGCGATGTCTTTGGCGACGAGGCTGAGGATGATCAGCCCGAAGAGCCCGCAGAACAGGACGCTGCCGAAGCGGCATCGGAGCCCGAGACGCCGCAGCCCGCCATCTCGCTTACGGTCGTCTATGACCCCGAGAACGCCAACGCCGGCATCACCACCATGGCATCCACGCCCATCGAGGCAAAGTCGAGCGTCGAGAATGAGAACGCGACGCAGGTTGAGGTTGAAACCGCAGTTGCAGACGCGCCCGTCACCGTAAAGCCCGCAGATTCCGAGATCAAGCCGGAAGTAACGCCGGAGCCCGCACCCGTCATCGAATCCGTGTCCGCCGCTGCTTGCGACCAAATTCCCGCACCGACACCGGCTTCGGTACCCACAGCGGCCCCAGCCCCCGCACCCGTAGCGCCGACCATCCCCAAGGACTTCCCCGTCGATTTCGCAACCGAGGTCTTCTGCCCCGGCCCGCTTCTACACCAGCTGTCGACCTATCTCCCCTACGGCGCCGACACGCTCGGCATCGTCGGCGAGTACTATTGGATCGCCCGCGAGCGCGGTACCATCGAGGCAGCGCGAAATCGCGCAAGCTTCCCCCTACGCTACACGCAGGCCGGCGAGCGCCACGAAGTCATCGTGCGCATCCGCCGCAACACCACCGGCGGTCTCGGAGCCGCCTGGACTATCGATAAAGTCGAAGAACCCGAGCAGTAACGACAAACGGCTCAAATCCAAACCCGGATTTGAGCCGTTTTCATTACGCATTTATTGATATTGCTCATTTATCGATGTTGCGTAACCGACAGCGAGCGGGTCGCAAGTGCCCCAGGTTGCCGTGAAAGAGGAGCGACGCGTACTTCGGTACGCGAGCGACGGTTTGAACGGCAAGATGGGGTGCTTGCGGCCCGCGCAGCGTCGAGCAGTTACGCGGTTTGGAAAAACCGCGTAACGATCTAGTCGCGCGTCAGCTTGCGGTGAATACGATGCGGCTGGGCTGCGTCCTCGCCCAGGCGCTCGATACGGTTGGCCTGATAGGCCTCGAAGTTGCCCTCGAACCAATACCAGTTGCCCGGATTCTCGTCGGTGCCCTCCCACGCCAGAATGTGCGTGGCGACGCGGTCCAGGAACATACGGTCGTGGCTAATGACCACCGAGCAGCCCGGGAACTCGAGCAGCGCCGCTTCGAGCGAGGACAGCGTCTCGACGTCGAGGTCGTTCGTGGGCTCGTCGAGGAGCAGCAGGTTGCCGCCCTGCTTGAGCGTGAGCGCCAGGTTCAGACGGTTGCGCTCGCCGCCGGAGAGCACGCCAGCGCGCTTCTGCTGGTCCTGGCCCTTAAAGCCAAAGCTCGCCACATAAGCGCGGCTCGGAACCTCGGTCTCGCCGACCATCATGTGGTCCAGGCCGTCCGAGACGACCTCCCATAGGTTCTTGTCGGGGTCGATGCCGGAACGGTTCTGGTCGACATAGGAGATCTTGACGGTCTCGCCCACCTCGAGCTCGCCCGAAGTCAGCGGCTCCAGACCCACAATCGTCTTGAACAGTGTGGTCTTGCCCACGCCGTTGGGACCGATCACGCCCACGATGCCGTTGCGCGGCAGGGTGAACGAAAGGTCATCGATGAGCACGCGGCCATCGAACTCCTTGTGCAGATGATGGGCCTCGAGCACCTTGTTGCCCAAACGCGGGCCCACAGGGATGCGGATGTCGGTCCAGTCGAGCTTCTGGCTTGCGCGGGCCTCGGCCTCCATCTCCTCGTAGCGAGCAAGACGGGCCTTGTTCTTTGCCTGGCGAGCCTTGGGCGAGCTGCGTACCCACTCGAGCTCGGCCTCCATCCGCTTGGCGAGCTTGGCGTCACGGTTGCCCTGAGCCTCGATACGCGCGGCCTTGGTCTCCAGATACGTTGAGTAGTTGCCCTTGTAGGGATAAAGGTGACCGCGGTCAACCTCGCAGATCCACTCGGCAACGTTATCCAGGAAGTAGCGATCGTGCGTAACGGCAAGCACCGCGCCCTGGTAGTTGTGCAGGAAGTGCTCGAGCCACAGGATCGACTCGGCGTCCAGGTGGTTCGTGGGCTCGTCGAGCAGCAGCAGGTCGGGAGCCTCGAGCAGCAGCTTGCACAGGGCCACGCGACGACGCTCGCCGCCGGAAAGCACGTTGACCGGCATGTCGGAATCGGGCAGCTGCAGGGCGTCCATGGCCTGGCCGAGCTTGGAATCGATATCCCAGCCGTCGGCGGCGTCGATCTCGTCCTGGAGCTTGCCCATCTCGGCCATGAGGGCGTCCATGTCGCAATCCGGGTCGCACATCTCCTCGCCGATCTTATTGAAGCGATCGACCTTGGCGATCATATCACCAAACGCCATGCGCACGTTCTCGATGACGGTCTTGTCGTCATCGAGCGGCGGCTCCTGCTGCAGGATGCCCACAGTGTAGCCGGGGGTGAGCCTGGCATCGCCGTTGGAGACCTCCTCGATGCCGGCCATGATCTTGAGCAGGGTCGACTTGCCCATGCCGTTGGGACCCACAACGCCGATCTTGGCACCGGGGTAGAAGCTCAGGGTCACGTCGTCAAGGATTACCTTGTCGCCATGGGCCTTACGAGCCTGATACATCTGGTAGATAAACTCCGCCATTTGCCTGTTTTATCCTTTCTACCTGCTGTTTCTCTATTCTTGATTCGCTTTAGTGGAAACGAAATGAGAAAACCAGCTCTGAAACGTAACGAAAAAAGGGGCATGGTTGCCCATACCCCCTAATACTACCTGGGAAAAGTCCCCCGGAACATACTATGAACTGCGTACGCTAGTTTTCCGCAACCTTAGCGAACGACTCGCTGCGATTTGCGCCACAGCAGATACGAGTAGACGTAGACGGCTCCGACCGAACCAAACGCCAGCACCGCAATCACCGCGGCGACGACTTCATTCGAAAGCACCGCACCTGCCACGCCCATCGCAATCAGGCCAACACCCAGCACCATAAAGCAGGCACCGCCAAAACGCTGCGTACGGCGCCAGTTCTCGGGATCGGCAAGCGCCCAAGGTGTCTTGATGCCGAGCGTATAGTTCTGCTTCACACGCGGCAAGTAGTTGCCTACGCCGATGAACAGCAAACCGACAACACCGGAAATCAGCACGTTAACCGAACCGACCGCCGGCACCACGCCCCAGACCGTAAGCTCTCCCAGCCAGCTTATGGCGCACATGAACAAGGTGAAGGCGATTACGAAGCCCTGATAGAACTTGCCCGAGGTTCGATATGCCTCACCTTTGGGGTCGATGCGCGGCACCACGCAGAACATTGCGAGAAGCGCCAGAGGCAGCACGCCGAGCGCGGAGGCCATCCAGCTAGGACCCCAACCATCGACGGCACCGTTCGCGCCCCAGTGCGTGGGAATCTGTGCAGGCAAGCTCGGCATCACCATGAGGTGCGCTACGACATTGGCGACGCACAGAACAACCAGCGCAATCCACACGCGCGACGATACCCCCGTGGGGTGAATGCCCTTGTTTTCGTTATTCATCCTTATCACCTTCCGTGTTTGTAAAGCCCATAAACCAACCGATCAAGTCCTGCATGACGGTGGTGTTTAAGCTGTAAACGATGTTTTGGCCATGACGTTCATCGGTCACCAACCCGGCGTTTTTGAGCGTCGCCAAGTGATGGCTCAGCGACGGCTTACTGATATCGAAATGCTCGGCAAGCTCCCCCGCCGTGCAATTGCCCTCGCGCAGCAACTCCAAAATGCGCCGTCGCGTTGGATCGGCCAGCGCTTTAAAACCCTCTCCCGGCATAAGACCTCCTCTCATCATCTCTCATGACGTGCACACTATACTCTGTATTTAGATGTTTGTCTAACTATCTAACCGCAATGCTTCAAACCACATCAAAGCAAACGCCATCGCAGCCTATGGGCGATTACCTATAATGGCGATAGCTAAAACACGACCCGCTTCCCCATCGGAGGATGTCTATGACCGAAACCGCAGCCGCAATTTCCAACGAGACGCGCGACACCAAGCTCGAGATCATTATGGGGCGCGAGGCGCTCGATAAACTCGCCAGCTCCACAGTGCTGGTGCTCGGCTGCGGAGGCGTGGGCTCCAACTGCTGCGAGGCACTCGCCCGCGGCGGCATCGGTCATTTCGTCATTCTGGACAAGGACATCATCGCGCCCAGCAATATCAATCGCCAGGCCATCGCCTTTTACAGCACCGTCGGCAAGCGCAAGGTGGACGTGATGGAAGCCATGATTCGCGATATCAATCCCGCCGCCACCGTTATCAAGCGCACCGAATACCTGCTGAGCGACAACATCGACGAGTTTTTCGCGAGCGTTTTGGAGCAGACGGGTGGCAAGCTCGACTACGTCGTCGACGCCATCGACACCATCTCGGCCAAGCTCACCATTGCCAAATATGCTCAGGACCAGGGCATTCGTTTGGTTAGCTCCATGGGCGGGGCCAACAAGCTCCATCCCGAGTGCCTCCGCTTTGCCGACATTTTCGATACGGTACGTGACCCCATGAGCCGCATCATGCGCAAAGAATGTAAGAAGCGCGGAATCAAGAGCCTACATGTACTGTTTAGCTGCGAGGAATCGGTTAAGACACAGCCCCGCGACCCTTCCAACATCCACGAGCGCACCGAGCTCGGAACCGCCAGCTTTATGCCGCCCATCATGGGTCAGATGATTGCCGGCGAGGTTATCCGCCAGATCAGCGGACGCGGCACCGAGCGCGTGCGCGCCGACGGCCAACGTCTGGACTAGCGGAGCGCGCCGAGATGGAGCCCCGGTTATTTGATGCACACTGCCATCTTGATTTGATGACTTACCCGAATGCCGTTGCCGACGAAACCGCGGCTATAGGGCTGGGGGTCTTTGATTGCGGGGTCGACCCACGCGACTTCGCGGCAGCAAAAAAGCGTGCCAGCCGCTACCCAAACATTATCGCGGGCGTCGGCCTCCATCCCTGGTGGCTCGCCGACGGCCGCTGCGGTCCTGCCGAAGTCAATCTGCTTTGCGAAGTTACCGCCCAAGAGCGCTACATCGGCGAGGTGGGACTCGACTTTTCCGCGCGCTTTGCCGGAAGTGAGCCGCTACAAATGCAGGCACTTGACCGGCTCTGCGATACTCTCGTGCAGCGTCCTCTTGCCGGGCGCGTGATATCAATTCACGCCGTTCGTTCGGCAGGAACCGTGCTGGACGTGCTCGAATCGCATGGACTACTCATCCCAAACCCCGACTCCCCCGTTATCATCTTCCACTGGTTTAGCGGTACTTCGGACGAACTCGTCCGCGCGCGTAATGCGGGCTGCTATTTTTCCGTCAACGAACGCATGCTCGCGTCTAAACGAGGACGCGAATACGCACGACAGATTCCACTCGATCGTTTACTGCTCGAAACCGATGCACCGGCGGAGGCAAACGCAGAAACAAGCGCGCAGTCGCTCATCAGATCACTCATAAGGACCTCAGAACGCATCGCCTCACCCAAAAACTGTGCCGCAAAGCACATCGAGTCGGAGGTTTTAGCGAATGCACACTCTGTTTTTAGCCTTCGCTGACCCCTGTGGTCAAAAAACGTCAAATATGAGTACTGCTAGCGAAATGGATACATTACTTTGAGCTTTACGACCACCAGAATAATCTACGATTGTCCATTAACTAACACTTTTACAGTCATTCCTCCTGCATTTTCGCAAGTTTAAACCCCTCCAAACGCTTAAATCACGTCTGAAGGGGTCAATTATGCTGCGACTAAATTAGTCACAGTACTCATATTTGGCATTTTTTGACCACCGAGTCACAGGGAGGCGCTAATGCAGCTCCCTGAGCCCGCTCGGCTATTCGCAAATCGGCGCTCCATGGCCCCAAGAGCCTTCCATGCCGCATACGGTCGAGGCAAACCCCGCCGCAAAGTCGAGTGCGCGCTCGATGGCCTCGGCGCCATCCTCGCCACGCTTGACAGAATCGAGATAGCACATCAGGAACGAGGTAAGGAACGAGTCACCCGCCCCCATGGTGTCCTTCATGTCTGCCACGGGTTTGGCATGCTGCCGATAGTAACGCTCGCCGTCATAGGCAATACAGCCCTCAGCGCCAGCCGTGGCCGATACAAAACGCGGACCCAGGCTCTTCACCCATGCCAGGCGCTCGCGAATCTCATCCTCGCTCGCGGCGTCTGCCGCGCTAAAGAATGCGAAGTCAACGTAGGGAGCAATCTGCTCGTAGTACTCGTCGGTCGAATCGTCCGAGAAGTCAAACGAAACGGTAATACCCGCTGCCTTCAGCTTAGGCAGCTCGCGCTCGGTAAAGCAGTAGTTACCCGAATGGACCACATCAAACTGTTTCATATATGCCAGATCAAAACGATCGAGCACATAGCGCGCATCACCACGGATGCCACCCTCGTTAGACCCCAGAAATACACGATCACCATCAACCACAGTAACGCGTGCCACACCGTTCTCGCCAATGAGCTGCTTGCACTTGGCAAGTTCAACGTCCTCATCCTCAAGACTCGCAATCACATGCTCGGCAGCAGCGTCATTACCAAAGATGCCCATATACGCGGAGCGCGCGGCTCCGCATTTCTTGGCATACACGGCAAAGTTCACCGCATTGCCACCCGGATACATCGTGTGAATATGCTCGTAGCGGTCGACGACGTTGTCGCCAAACCCAAGAGCATTAACGTTGAATGTCATAGCGTCGTCCCTCTCTTATGCCAACGGAACCAGTGTTGTGGTAGCAGTACTGCCCAGAACCTACGCGAGTTCCAGCAGGTCCGGCAGCTGGTCGATAATCTTATCCGCGGCATCCTGGCTAAAGCCAAAGCGCTCCTCGCGCTTGGCGATTACCGTCAGACCGGCGCGCTTACCTGCGGTAATGCCATACAGAGAGTCCTCCACACAGCAACAGCGGTCCGCAGGCAATCCCAAACGATCTATAGCATGCAGATAGATATCAGGATCGGGCTTGCTGCGCTTGAACTGCTCGCCCGAGACCAAAAACTCAAAGTATTCGCGAATGCCGCAGGTACCCAGCACCTCTTCGATATTGTTGAGAGGAGACGACGATGCCAGCGCAACGCGAACCCCACGTTCTTTCAGCCCCGCCAGCGTCTCGGCAACGCCGGGGTTGAGCAGTTTTCTATAGTCGCAGGAATACGCGCTCGCCCACACCTCATAGCGTGCCTCGGCAGCCTCGACGCTGAGCTTGCCCAAACCCGCACGCTCATGCCAATCGACGAGCACCTGCTGAAAATCACGGTGCGATGAACCAACAATCGCATTAAGCTCGTCGCGCGTCACAGAAATCTGCAGGTAATCGATAAACTTCTCGAGTTCCTTTTGATAGTAAAACTCGGTGTCGACCAAAACGCCGTCCATGTCAAAGATAACGGCGTCAAACGGAAATGCGGACACGGCACCCTCCCTAACAAAAGGACGCCCGCGAGCAGGCGCCCGAACCATGCATTAATCGGCGATTCTAACCCAGCAGCTTATCCAGCGCCACCGCAATGCCGTCTTCGTTGTTATTGGCGGTCACCATCTGGGCCACGGCCTTAACCTCGTCAACCGCGTTGCCCATGGCAACACCAGTGCCGGCCCACTCAATCATGGACTTGTCGTTCTGGCCGTCGCCAAACGATACGACCTCGCTGGCATCGATACCCAACTTGGATAGGGAGCCCTCGAGCGCGCGAGCCTTATCGATGCCGGGCGCCGTAAACTCAAAGTACCAGTCGGCCGTAAACATACCCGAAAGCGTCTGAGTAAAGGGCGCGTACATCTCCTCGTGATGCGCTTGCAGATAGGCCGGGTCTCCCGCGGTGAGCAATTTGTCCACCGGATAGGCATCTACAACCTCATGGAGGCTCTCGACCTCACGGATCTTAAGGTCGCACGCATCGCGCTCGTATTTGACGATATTCTTCTGCGAACCGTCCGGCAGTGTGATCATGCAGCGATACGAGTCCACGACGTGCAGGTCCCGACCGAGCGAGATCATGGGAATCACGTCAAAGTTGCGCAGGTGATCGAGCAGACGATGCAATTCGTCGACCGGCATGGCCTGGTCAAACAGTACCTCGTCGGTCTGGGCATCGACTACGTGTGCACCGTTAAAGGCCACGAGCAGGCCATCATGATTGTGTAGGTCGAGCTCCTGACCAAGGGCGCGAAGGCCCCATGCAGGACGGCCCGAAGCCAGAATGAGCTTGATGCCCGATTCCTGTGCCGCGAGCAGCTTCTCGCGCGTACGCGGGCTGATGACCTTTTGGTCGTTGGTAAGCGTACCGTCGATATCCATTGCGATGGCTTTGATTGCCATATATGCCTCCCTGTCATTGAACAGCCTTGTCTGAGCCATCATACAGAACACCCGCGGCGGCGCTGTTTGCAACGGGAAAAATGTCATATTGTCCCGAACATGAACGGCGCGTGGTCGTGAAGCTTTATCGCTCAGGTCAAATACGTCTGCTAGCGACGCTCATCCGTCGGTGCACCCTCGACGATCGCGATGCCCGCCGATGCACCCAGGGCGCTGGCGCCGGCCTCGATGAATGCGCAAGCCTCTTCGTAATTATGGATACCGCCCGCCGCCTTGATTGCCACGGCATCGCCGAGCACCTCGTGCATCAGCCGCACGTCCTCGAGCTTAGCGCCGCCAAAGCTTCTGCCAGTCGATGTCTTAAGGAATCCCGGCTTAGCCTCCAGCGCAATCTCACAGACACGGCGCTTGGCGGCATCGTCGCCGTCCAGCTTGCACATCTCGACGATCACCTTGTCAGTGATGCCATGCGCGCGACAAAAATCAGCAATGGCAGTCATCTCGCGCTCGATGGCAACATAATCGCGGTCCTCGACCGACTCCTGATTCAAAACGTAGTCAATCTCGGTAAAGCCGCGCGCAGCGTATTCCTCAAACCTCGCAAGCTTCTCCTCAAGCGTCATAGTGCCCTGAGGAAAGTCGATAGCGCCGGCAAGGATGATGTCAGAGTCCTCGAGCATGGCGCGACCCGTCTCGTACTCCTGCAGGTTCGCAAATACGCAGCGGAAGTTGTACCTTAACGCCTTCTCGACATACTGCTCAAACGTGTCCTCGGGGGCATCGATATAGTCGATGTATTTATTGATGGGTTTGGCAAACGTCATGCTGGGCCTCCTTGTTCAGGACCGACAACCAATCCGTGGGTTCACGCGAAAAACCACGTTCAATGTACGCCCGATACGCAAGGGCAGCGTCCTCATTCCGACAAGCGGTATGAAATTAGCCTTAAAAGTATATTCATGGACAGCGAATGGCGCCGCACGCGGATGCCGACAGCAAGACATCTCCCCCTCTCAATACACCCTCATGCCCATTCAGAATAGCAAGGGGCCCGTATCCCAACGGATACGGGCCCCTTTCGGCCATGACCTATCTCAGCAACAAAGACTACTTGCGGTGAGCGCGGTAGAACTCGATCGCACCATCTTATCCGCGCCGGGGCACGTTCGCATAGCGCGGCGCGTGACGGTTGCAAAACCACCCCATTTGAAACAAACGCAAAAAAGTACTTGCAAAGACGCGTTCCGACATATAAGTTGATAAAAATCCGCCGTTGCGGTTTTAAGTAGATCGAGCATATGAAGTTTCAGTTTTTAGCGTGTAAGAGAAAGAAGATCGGCAAAGTACAGCCCCAAACGCAATGACAACTTAATGAGGTAACTGCCACATGTGAGGCACCCAGGGCATTGCTGTCTCGATTTTGAGCACGATGCCTTCCGCCTTGCATGGGCCGTTCCATCCCGCCCCTGCAGCAACTGCCTCACGGGCTCATTGAAAACCGCATAGCACCCCAACGTCAGCACATCACCCACGGCAAGCACATCACTCACGACAACCGACACATCAACAAACAGCACGAACATCAACCGATTGGAGAAGCTATGACAAACCACCACGCTGAAGACGGCGATAAGAAAAGCATTCTGGATGCCCGCATTGAGCGAGCATATGCAAACGAATATGACGCCGCCTTTGCCGCCGCGACCATCAAGAACTACGCGTCGCTACCGCTCGCGACGATCTTGGCCGACCACCCTCAACTGCTGAAGCGCTGCACAAAGATCATGGGCGACCCCGACATTCGCAAGCTGACAGACCCCTATGCCCCAAAACGCGACAACGATTCGTACGTTCTTACCGTAGGCTGCCTAGCCCATATGCTTACGGCGCTCGACACGAAACTCAAGCTCGAATGGGAACCCGACGAGCGTCATGAACTCGAAAGCAAGCGGAACGCCCTGCGCACCGCACTGTTCCTTCCGTTGGACGGCCTCAAGCGCTGCAACGTCGAGCTCAATACACAGGCGCGGCAAAAGCCCGGGACCACGGGGCAGAAAACTCCAAGACCCCATGCGGCCATCGTCGACCGCAACCGATATAACCGCATGACCGCGCACTTTTCCGCCGAGGGAGCAGCCATAAGGACGCTGATCGACCTGCTTTGCCTCCTGAGCATCAACGAGCTATTTGAGGGCTATCTCGCCCTTGTTCCCGCGACGGCACCCAAGTCGGTAGCAAAGATCATCGAGACCTGCAGACGCCAGTTTGAGCGCCATCGCAATGGCAGCGAGATGAACGCCAGCATCGCGCAGTACTACGCGGCTCATTACAAAAATGACGGATGTGCCCCTGTCGAGCATCAGCTGCGGCTCGCCTACACCACGCCTACCGCAACGCTCCATCGCTTTGGAGCCCTTGGCGCTTGTGAGCCGCACAAACAGGCAGCCTGCCCCACAACCGAGCTCGATCTCAGGCTCGGACGAACCCTGTAGCCCGCCAGCCCCTCCGCGGGCAACAATCCTATTCCACAACACAACCAACAGAAAGGAGTCCTCATGGACACCAATCATTCCCCCATCATCAGCCCCCTCACCATGCGTGAATCCGCCCGAGGTATCACGCTCACCAGCATTTACGATGAGATGCTCGCCCGTCGCGAGCTCTCCGTCATGGGAAACATCGAAACCCCGATGGCCCACGACCTATGCCAGCAGATCCGCCTGCTCGATGCCACCGACCCCAGCCGCCCCATCACCATATTTGTCGCCAGCGCCGGCGGAAGCGTGCGATCGGGTCTTGCGATCTATGACGCCATGCGCCTCGCATCGTGCCCTATCCGCACCGTCTGCCTGGAATTCGCCGCGTCCATGGGCGCCGTGATCTTTATGGGCGGCGACGATCGCCGTATGGCGCCCCATGCAGAGCTCATGATTCACGACCCGCTGATCCCCCAGGGGGCAGGCGGCTCGGCACTTGCGCTGCAGGAAACCAGCCGGCGTCTCATGCAGACCCGCAAGACCCTCACGCAAATCCTCTCGGACCGCAGCGGCCTCACGCCCAAGCGCATCCAGTCCCTCACTGCAAAAGACACCTACCTTTCGGCCGAGCGCGCCGTCGAGCTCGGCTTTGCCCACGAAATCCTCTCGACCACCAAGGAGGTCGCCCATGTCTAACCTCGCCAGCCGCCTCGCCGCATCTGAGTCCGCATCGTCCACCATCCTCGCCAAGGATCAAACGCTTTCCTGCGACACCCGCCAAACGGGACTCAACAACAACGCACTTGTGATCGGCCCCTCGGGAGCCGGCAAGACCCGAAACGTCCTCAAGCCCAACCTGCTGCAAATGAACGCAAGCTACATCGTGCTCGACACCAAAGGCACGCTCTGTCGCGAAGTGGGACCCGTGCTGGCAGTCCACGGTTACCGCGTGCAATGTCTCAACTTCGCCGACCTCAACACCGTCCCGGCCCTTGCGCCCGGCATCGAGCGCTGCGGCTACAACCCCCTGAGGCACATTCGCCGCAAGGCGGACGGCAGGCCCAACCAGCAGGACATTCTCTCAGTGGCAAAGGCCATCTGCCCCATCGAGGACAACAACCAGCCTTTTTGGGATCATGCGGCGGCAAACCTGCTGTCGTGTCTTATCGCCTACGTCACCGAACAGCTACCCGCCGACGAGCAGACGATCAGCTCGGTCATCAAGCTGATCGAGCACCTGCAGGACGGTGCCACGGGTCGATTGTTTGACGACCTGATCACGACCGACCCCCAAAGCTATGCCCTCTCGCTATGGCGGCGCTACGCCATTACGCAAAATGCCGAGCGCATGCACGCGAGCATCGTCGGCATCCTTGCCGAAAAGGTCATGTGTCTGGGATTCGACGGTGCGGCACAGCTCTATCGTGAGTGCCATCAGGTGGACTTCGCTTCCATGGGACACACCCCCTGCGCCCTGTTTGTAACCGTGAGCGATATCGACCGCAATCTCGATCCGCTGACCGGCCTCTTTATTACGCAGGCGTTTATGGGCCTCATTCGCGAGGCCGATAGGCAGCCCGACGGCAGCCTGCCCGTGCCCGTGCGCTTTATGCTCGATGACTTCGCAAATCTGCAGATCCCCCAGATCGACAACGTGCTCTCGATTATCCGAAGCCGCAACATCTGGGCAACGCTGCTGCTGCAGTCGACCAACCAGCTCGATGCGCTCTATGGCGAGGCACGCGCACGCTCCATCATGGGCAACTGCGACACGCATCTGGTGCTGGCGTTCCAGGATCCCGAGAGTGCCCGGGTGTTTTCCGACCGCGCCGACGCGCTGCCCAGCACGCTCATGGCGACGCCGATCGATCGCTCGTGGCTCTTTGTACGCGGTCGCACTCCCGAACAGGTCGAGCGCTTTAGGCTCGAAGACCATCCGCTCTACGGGGAGCTGCCCGAGGCGCAGCGAGGCCATGCGGAGGCCGAGATCTAGGCGCAGGGTTCTCGCAGCGCGCGGCGTCCCGGCGATGTTCCACAAAGGCCGTGCGCCCCGGGGCCACGGCAAAGCAAAGGGGCCCGCATCCGATGGGATACGGGCCCCTGGCTATAAGGCGCGATGCGTTAACAGCAGCGACTACTTGCGATGCGCGCGGTAGAACTCGATAAGCGCCTGGGTCGAAGCGTCCTGCTCGGCCTTGGCGGCGTCATCGTGGAAGGCAGGGGTGATCTGCTTGGCAAGCTGCTTGCCCAGCTCGACGCCCCACTGGTCGTAGGAGTCGATGCCCCAGACCGTGCCCTCGACAAACGTGATGTGCTCGTACAGGGCGATGAGCTCGCCGAGTGCGAACGGGGTCAGCGTATCGCCGAAGATCGAGGTCGTCGGGCGATTGCCCTCAAAGCAGCGAGCCGGGACGATCTGCTCGGGCGTGCCCTCGGCGCGAACCTCGTCGGCCGTCTTGCCAAAGGCGAGCGCCTTGGTCTGGGCCAAGAAGTTGCCCAGGAACAGCTCGTGGACATCCTGGCCGCTGTCGGTTGCGGGGTTGGCAGTGTTGGCGAAAGCGATAAAGTCGGCCGGAACCACCACGGTGCCCTGGTGCAGCAGCTGATAAAAGGCATGCTGGCCGTTGGTGCCGGGCTCGCCCCAGAAGATCTCACCGGTATCGGAGGTCACAGCGCTGCCGTCCCAGCGGACATGCTTGCCGTTGGACTCCATGGTGAGCTGCTGCAGGTAGGCCGGGAAACGGTGCAGGTACTGGCAGTACGGAAGCACGGCGTGGCTCTTGGAACCGAAGAAGTTGACGTACCAGACGTTGAGCAGGCCCATCAGCGCGACGGCGTTGTTCTCGAGCGGGGTGTTGCAGAAGTACTCGTCGATGGCGTGGAAGCCCTCAAGGAACTGCTGGAAACGCTCGGGGCCGAGCACGACGATCAGCGACAGGCCCACGGCGGAATCAACGGAGTAACGGCCGCCGACCCAGTTCCAGAAACCAAAAGCGTTGGCGGGGTCGATACCGAAGGCCTCGACCTTCTCGAGTGCGGTGGAGACAGCGACGAAGTGCTTGGCCACGGCCTCGGCGTTCTGCTCATCGGAGCCGTCGATGGCGCCCTGAGCCTTGAGCTGCTCGAGCATCCAGGTCTTGACCTCGCGAGCGTTGGTGAGGGTCTCGAGCGTGGTGAAGGTCTTGGAGACGATGATCACGAGCGTGGTCTCGGGATCGAGGCCCTTGAGCTTCTCGGCCTGGTCGTTGGGGTCGATGTTGGAGATATAGCGGCAGTCGATACCGGCGTCGGCATAGGGACGCAGGGCCTCGTAAGCCATGACCGGGCCCAGATCGGAGCCGCCGATGCCGATGGACACCAGGTGCTCAATCTTCTTGCCGGTAACGCCCTTCCACTCACCGGAGCGCACGCGCTCGGCGAAGGCGTACATGCGGTCGAGAACCTCGTGCACGTCGGCGACGACATCCTGGCCGTCGACGATGAGCTGGCCCTTCTCGGTTGCCGGGCGGCGAAGCGCGGTGTGCAGGACGGCGCGGTCCTCGGTGGTGTTGATGTGCTCGCCGGAGAACATGGCGTCACGGCGCTCCTCGAGCTTCACCTCGCGGGCAAGATCGCACAGCAGCTTGACGGTCTCATCGGTCACCAGGTTCTTGGACAAGTCGAAGTGCAGGTCACCGGCATCAAAGCTCAGCTTGTTTACGCGCTCTGCATCGGCAGCGAACCATGCCTTAAGGTCGATACCCTCGGCCTCGAGCTTCTCCTGATGGGCCTCGAGCGCCTTCCAAGCGGCGGTCGACGTAGCGTCGATAGGTGCGGCAACAGTTGCCATAAAGTCCTCCTCAACATACGGGCGCATACCTCCATGCGCCCGGATAATCAGATGCCCCTATTCTAGCGCAGGTCAAGACCGTAATCAGCGAGCGTTGCCAATCCGCCCCCAAACGGCGACCGACCAAAAAGGGACAGGTTTCTTTTGGCAGGTCAAACGCTTTACCTACCAATATTAACCTGTCCCTTCCTGGCAGATATTAGGCCGCGGTGCACACGCTGCCGAGCAACTCGCGAAGAGGAGACCCAATGCCCTCAAGCAGTTCAGGAGCGATAATGGCAAAAACGGGAACCTCGCCGGCTCCCGCGACGGCAGGCACCTTGCCCTCCGAGACAATACATCCATAAGGGACAAAACCGTCTTCGCCGGTATCGAGCGCCGCCATGCAACGCGCGAGTTCGCGCGCAAAGCCGGCAGTATCGGCATCGCCGATCGCCAGGACAAAGTCCACGCCTTCGTCGGTCGCCAGGGCCACGGCTTCGTCGATCAGCTCGTCTCCCCCGTCGCCCTCAACCGAGCCACAGCGAAAAAGCACGCGCTCGAGCAGAGCTCGATCAAGCGAGCCGAGTGCCGCCGAGACAAGCTCATCACGCGTATGCTTGTCACCGCCCAGCACGACCAGCACCTTGGTGCCGCCGTAGTGAGCGACCAATCGTCCACACCAGCGAGCCACGTCTCCATCCGCAACAAGGCGCGTCGGCATACCAAACCCATAATTGACCATCTTTCCCACAACCCTTCCGTGCGTATAGGCGGTATCAATCGTTAGGCTCATGCTACGAAGCGAGGTTTTCCGAGCTGTTTCGCGCTCTTTAGAGCTGCGTTAAAACCCCGATGCAACCGCACGACCATACCTGCCAAAAAGGGACAGGTTTTGACGATGTCCGCGCAAGCGGGTATTATCGAACAGATATTCGATAAGAACATGTGTTTGATGGGAGGGCACGGATGGCGCACGAGCAGCACACCTACATCTGCATCGACCTCAAGACGTTTTATGCCAGCGTCGAGTGCGTCGATCGTGGGCTCGATCCGCTCACCACCAACCTGGTCGTTGCCGACGAATCGCGCGGACGCACGACCATCTGCCTCGCCATCACACAGGCCATGAAAGACCTCGGGATACACAACCGCTGCCGTCTGTTCGAAATCCCCGACGGCATCGACTACATCAAGGCCGTACCGCGCATGCAGCACTACATGGAGGTGTCGGCGCAAATCTACGGCATCTATCTGGAATACGTGAGTCCGCAAGACGTGCACGTCTACTCCATCGACGAATGCTTTATCGACGTGACGCCCTATCTGGACCTCTATCACACCGATGCGGAAGGCTTCGCCTGCATGTTGCGCGACGAGGTCCTGGCACGCACCGGCATCACGGCGACGGTCGGCATCGGCCCCAACCTATTTCAGGCCAAGGTAGCGCTCGACATTACCGCCAAGCACGTACCCAGCCGCATCGGTATACTCGACGACAAGACCTTTCGCGAGGAGATCTGGCCCCATCGTCCCATCACCGATATCTGGGGCATCGGCCCCGGCGTGGCAGCCCGCCTCGAAAAATACGGCGTCTATGATCTGATGGGCGTCGCGGCGCTCGACGAAAACCTGCTCTACGACGAGCTCGGGGTCAATGCCGAGTATCTTATCGACCATGCCTTTGGGCGCGAGCCGACAACCATCGCCGACATCCAGGCTTATCGTCCGCAGGCGACCTCGACCACCACAGGACAGGTGCTCTCGAAGGGCTATGCCTACGAACAGGCCTACACCGTCTTGCGCGAGATGGTCGACAGTGCCGTGCTAGACTTGGTCGATAAGCACGTGGTCTGCGACAGCATTTCGCTCTTTGTGGGTTATGCGAGCGAACGAGCCGACATACGCCGCCTCGACGCCAGCGGTACAGCACAATATGTGGACGGATGCGGACACCTGCGCTCGAGTACGTCGAGCAGCGAACCCACCGCAACCGCCGGCCCCAAGCTCGCGCCCCGTGCGCCCAAGCCCGTCCAGCGCGATGACGAACGGCGCCGCTTGGTGCGCGAAGCGCAGGCAATCGATGGCATCTTTGTGGGAGAGCATGGCGGCAAACCGCGCGGTGGCTATGCCGCACTCTTTGCGCACTCTAACGCCTCGCGAAAGCTTCCCGAGCGCACCAATTCGTTTAAGAAGATCATGAGTTATTTCGATGAGCTCTGGGCGCAGACCGTCGATCCCAAACGACCGGTCAAGCGCATCAACCTGGGATTTGGCAACCTCATGCCCGAGGAATTTGCCACTATCGATCTGTTCAGCGATATCGAGGCCGATGAGCGCGAGCGCGACCTGGCGCGCGCCGTCCTGGCCGTAAAAGGCAAGTACGGCAAGAACGCGCTCGTCAAGGGATTAAGCTTTACCACCGGCGCCACCGCGCGCGAACGCAACGACCAAGTTGGAGGACACCGTGCCTAAACCCAAACAACAACCCGTGCGCCCGCCGACCGCCTTCGAGCGCCTAGCGGACCCCGAGGGAAGACGTCGCTCCGCCGACCCCAAGCTCACCGCTAACGGCGCCGTCCGTGCCGGCCGGGCCGCGCAGTTTATGCCCTTTGCCGCCCTCACGGGATACTACGAACTCGTGCGTAAACAAGAAATCACCGCCGAGCCAAAATGCGAGCTCACGGAAGAAAAAGCCCTCGAGCTTTCGAAAAAGCTCGAGGGCCTCAAACGCGGCGACTTGGTGCGCGTCACCTATTACGATACGTACGGTTATCGCGCTCGCACGGGCATCCTTGATGAGGTGCTCCCTGCGTTCAAGCTACTCAAACTCAGGGATATCGCCATCGACTTCGACGATATCCAAGACATCGAGCTGCGCGGCCGAGCCTAGACAAGGACGCGCATCCAAGGCAAGGCCTACAGCGTCATGACGTAGTAACCCGCATCTCTCACGGCCGTCTCAAGGACACCGCGATCGATTGGCCGCTTGGAGCGCACGCGCGCTGTGTGGTCCGCATACGTTACCGTTGCCCACACGCCGTCCAGCGCATTGAGGGCATTGGCTACGTTCTGAGCGCAGCCGTCACAGCTCATGCCGCCGATAAGCAACTCATCGCTATAGGGGTAGTGGGACGGATCGGTATCCGCAACCACTACCTTCTTGGCCTTCTTACCGCTCGCACCATCGCTGCAGCAGCTCTTTCCGTGTGTCGAAGCGACAATGCGACGCAGGCCAAAGAACATGCCAACGACAATCACGGCAAGCACGATGAGATTCGCAGGGTTGAGCAAGTCGCTCATGCGTTCCCCTTTCAAGTAACCCTATCTAGATACCCCCATGGGGTGTTCCCATCTTACTCCAAACTCGTGTCGGTTCGGTCAATTAGTTTCCCGCTTCAAACTTTTTTGTTGACCTAGGCTTACTTTCGTGTATAAGTTTTCCTAGGCTAACAACTGAGGACCCGAAAGGAGCATCGTGACTCGAACCATTGACATCCCAACATACCAAACGGCTGTCGTGCGCAACTGCTCCCCTACGCTCGCAGGTATCAAGCCGGCTTCGCTCTTTACCTATCCCGGCGTTTACGCCAACCAAAACGGAAAGCCCGGCGCTGCCCATATCGAAGAGCGACGCTCTCGCCTGCTCGCCGTCATAGCCCAATGCAACCGCGAGCTCCAGCCACTCGGGATCCATATGAGCGTTTTGGTCTGGCGCCCCTGCGGAGCGCTCATCTATGTGTACCGCCCTGCAGACCTCATGCGATATCTCTCCGACCCCCGCGCCACGACGGCGCTTGCCGCCGAAGGTTACGATGTCCACAACCTGCCCGCATCCCTGGTGCATCTCGCCGCGCGCATCACGCTGGCAAGCAGCAATGCCGCAGAGAGCGCCTATGACGGCAGCGTCTGCGCGCTCGCGCGAAATAGGCACTGCGATACGGGGTGCATGTGCGAGTTCCCCCACGAAATTGGCTATTTTTTAGGCTATCCCTACGAAGATGTCCATCAGTTTATCGTCCAGCACGGCGAAAACTATAAGGTCTTTGGCGCATGGAAGGTATACACAAACGTTGAGCAGGCGCTCACGACCTTCGATTCCTATCGCGCATGCACGCAATACCTTACCTACATCTATCAACAGGGCTGCACCCTGGGACAACTTGTCCAGGCAACCCGATAGAGCATACAAAACGCGGCCGCACGCCGCACAACCGAAAGGAAGACATATGAGCAAGATTGCAGTCGTCTACTGGAGCGGTACAGGCAACACCGAGGCCATGGCAAACCTCGTCGCCGAAGGCGCCACGTCCGCGGGCGCCGAGGCAGAGGTCATCCCCTGCGCCGACTTCTCTGCCGACAAGGCCGCCGAATATGATGCCTTCGCCTTCGGCTGCCCCGCCATGGGCTCCGAGGAGCTCGAGTACGATGAGTTCCAGCCAATGTGGGACGAAGCCAAGGAAACCCTCGGCGACAAGAAGATCGTCCTCTTTGGCTCTTACTCGTGGGCCGAAGGCGAATGGATGGACAACTGGAAGGCGGACGCCGACGAGACAGGTGTCAACGTCGTCGATTCCGTCATTTGCTACGATGCGCCCGACGATGAGGGCGAAGCGGCCTGCAAGGCCCTGGGAGCGGAGCTGGCATAAACCACCCATTGACACGACAGATGCAACGCAAACGGGCTCCGGGTCGTCTTAACCCGGAGCCCGTTCATCTATAAAGCCACGACACGAACGGCACAACTCACCCGCGTATCAAACGGCGGACGTTACAGGCATCGAGTTGCTATGCGTTCTTACGGGAGCGCACAAACCACGCACCAATAGCCGCAAGGCACACGATACCGACAGCAACACCGGTAACAGCGACCGGATTAACGCCGCCTCGCCCATCCAAAGCACCCTTGCGTGATGCGGCAGCAGCGGACGTCGTTTTCGAACCGGAAGACTCGTCGGAGCCGGACTTCTTATCGGACTCACCCTTGTTGGCATCCACATTCTGCGACATCTCCGACTTCGAGCCATCCTGCTTATCGCCGGAGCCATCACCCCTCTGCGAACCGGTCGGCATGACCGCGGGCGTCGGATTCTTCGTCGGGACCGTAGGAACGGGCACCTCGGGCGTCACGGGTTTTTTCGAGCCGCCCGGTTCGACGACACCGGCTTTTACGCCACCGATCTTGGACCAATTCACACCGGACCCTGCGGACTTATAGGCCGAAAGGGCTCGTAAGGCCTGTACCGTCGCAAGCGCGTTGGCATTGCCGGGCTTACCGTCGGATCCCATGGTATGGGCGTAGCCCTTGCCGTCGGCAACCTCGTAGGCGCAGATTGCGGCAATCAGGCTATTCGCACCCGTGGCAAAACCGTTCTTGGTATTTACGGGATCCTTGCCAAGAGCCACAAGAGCGAGCAGCACCTGGGCATTAGACTCGACAGACCCAAAATCGCAAAGGCCGTTCATCTGGCCCCTAAGGAAGCCGAGTGCATTGTCGACAGCAGATGCAACAGAAGGTTGGCCATTCGAGGCCGGGGCGACGGCGCATGCGTCATCATCGACATAGGGCGCAAGCGCCTGAAGTGCCATAGCGGTCATATCGACATTGCTCGTACCGCCCGCATCGATGGTGAAACCGCCGTCGGGATTCTGGAACGAAAGCAGCGCGCAAACAAGCTGAGCACGCGTCCAAGAAGAGCCGGACGCACGCAACACCTCATTCGAAATACCCGCCTCGTCAAGGGCAATCAGCGCATAGACCACGTTGTTCGCCGAAGCCCCAAGATCTTCGTGAGAGCAAATGTCGGCAATGAGATTCACGCCATCGAAAGAGGTGATATCCTCGCCAAGCGCGGTTAGCGCAAGCGCAACTCGCTCGCAATCAGTCACCCTGGCGGCGTTGCCCGACCACTCGGCCTTATGAACGGTAAGGGACTTCTTGTAATTCGCGATCAGTGCGTCGTCAATCTTGCGCCCCGACCTTGCGAAGGCGTAAATCTCCCATTCTTGACCATAGGTGTACGCATCGATCGTACGGTTGGCGTCAAAGTACTTGGCAGCAGAAAGGGCGCCTTCGTCGGCCTTTGCCTCGTTATCCGGCGAGGCAACGATTCCGTCAACCGTAATCTCAAAGGAGATGGCCTGGGCACCGGCAGTCTGGTCGATCGGCGTACCGGTCACCGTATAGGTACCGGCCTTGTTCGCCGTCAGGACATAGGCGCCGCTCGCCACAAACAAGCCGTCGTCAGGAGCACCGTCAACGTGCTTCCAATCACCAAGAGCGCGCCGGTCGATACTCACGGCATTCGAGGCATCCCGACCTTCCTCGGTCGTCACACTCCATTTCATACCGGGCTCGGAAACACTCCAGCCCTCGGCATCGTTCTCACCCGTATAACCCAGGTTGAGTTCAACGGTCTTGCCGGCCTTAACGGACGCGGGGACATTCGTGATTGTCACCGACTTCAGTGGGTTCCGGTAAGCGTAGGCAACCTCTCGCTTACCCGAGGAGATGACGCTGCCGTCCTGGTTTTCGACCGTCGCCTCAAACGTCGTCTTACCGGCCTTATACGGCGTAAAGCCAATCTCGCCACTCGTAGTGTACTCGGCAACCGCAGAATCACTCGAGGTGACCGTGTAGCAAGCGCGATCACTCGCGTTTTCGGGTCCCACAACCGGCGCAGCCTTATCGGTCAGGAAGGCGCCTTTGGCAAGCGGATTGCGACCGTGCAGATAGACAGTCTCGCCGTCCTCGTTATAGCCAAGCGAGACGCTCGTCGCTGGCACATAGCTCGACGTGACCGTCACGCTCTTGGAGGCGATATCGAGATTTGCGCGTGAAGATACCCGAATCGTGGCCTCGCCCGGCTTCTTAAAATAAAAGCAGGCGGATCCGGGATTGGAGTAAAGTACGTTCGCAGGCGTGCCGGCAAAGCGAAAACGCGCATAGGAAACAGGAGTGTACTCGCCCTCGGCGGCATCGGTGTAATGAACACGGATTTCAAGATTCTTGACCTCGGAACCCGCAACCGCAATAGCGCCGCCCGTCACGTTTGCGCCGTTATACCAAATCTGAAAATCATCGATCGGTTTGGACACTGCCTTGACCACAACGGTCGCGACGCTCTCGGTAGTGCCGTCGTCCTTGTGGAGCGTGGCGGTTACCGTACCCACAGCGTCGTTATACACGTGCAGCAGGCCCGTTTCCTCGTTAACGGCGATATCACCCCTATTGGCATCTGGGGTACCCCAGGTCACCTTGGCATCCTTGGGCAGGCCATCGAGCTTAAGCGTGCCCGAAACGCAGGCAGCACCGTTCTCGCCCACCACAACGTCGTCGGGAGACGGGCAGAGCACACCATCGGCAGCAGTTACGGTCTTGCCGGTACGGGCAGACGTGAACGTCACCTCGTACTTATTGCTTGCAGTAGGGCTCTCAGAAGACTCGTGGTCTAGATTCTCACCGAAGTGCGGAAAGCCATCAGGACCCATACCCCACACGCTACCGTTTTCACCACGATTGACGTTGAGGTTTTCGACAAAGGTCGCCGTCTTCATGTCATCGGTATCGACAGCATAGGAGTTAACGAGCGCATCCGCGGGAAAGACGACCTTGTTGGTAAGGCCCTCCTGCCAGTACGTATTGATGAGCTGTCCGGAGTCGTAGCTCGCAAAAAGCACGCCGCCGGTCGAAGCGGCGGTGGACATGCAATTGGAGATCACGCCGCCCTTGAGCGTACGGCCAAAGCCAGCAACGCCCTTACCCGTAACGGACGTGGAGCAATTGATGACAGAGCCCTTTACCTGATTGCCAAGCGGACCAAACGACTTGCCGTCCATGGCCTGTTTGAGCTCACCGGCAAAAGAGACATTCTGGATAACGCCGGTGGAGCCAACGCTCTCAAACAGAGACTTAACGCCTCCCTTGTTGTCGAAGGTAATAGTGTGGCCCTGTCCGTCAAACGTGCAATTGAGCTCGCCTGTGGGTCCGAAGAAGTAATCGTCATCAATCACAATGTCGCTATCGAGCACATAGTAGTTGCTCGCATCCTTGACGTTCATATACATGAAGTCATCCTGCGACGAGATGTGCTTGACGCTCTCCGGCTGGGCGACGGGAGCCGCCGGCTTCTTTTTCTCAAGCGCATCCGAGGCATCCTTGAGCGTCTTGACCGCCGCATTTACATCGGACTGAGATGCATCGTCGTTATCGTTGACGATTTTGGCTTTCGCAAGAGCAGCGGCAAAGGCGGACCAGGAATCCGTTGTGTAGTCTGACTCATTGAGCGCCTCGGCGGCCGTGATAGCCGCGACGAGCGCGTCCTTATTGACAACGACGGGGGCAGAGCCGCTCACAAGCAAGGGCAGGCCACCGTTGGACACCCAGGAAAAGCCAGTCGACGGCACATCGGTATTGAGCACGTCGAGTGAGTCGTCAGAAGAGAGGTCGGCAGCTTTAGCCGCGTTTCCCTTGTTAAAGCCGCCATAGTTCATCTCGGCAGGCGAAAAACCTACGGTATATAGGCAGTTCAACAGCGATCCGGCCTGAGCCTCACCGACCAGGCCACCGTTCATCTCAACGCCTGAGCCGGCAAAATAGGAATTGACGATCTTTCCGGACGTCATACCGCCGACCAGGCCACCGGCACAGCCCATCCAGCCGCTAAGGTTCACACTCGCCGTGGACCAGCACATCTGGATGGTGCCAGAAAGTTTCATGGCAATGGAGCCCACATTGTCGGTGCTCGAGACCGAGCCTGTCACGCCCAGGTTCTGAATCGAGCCGGTCACATTATTCGCAACGGCCTTGCCGTTAATGGTGACCGTATGGCCCTGGCCATCCAGGGTGCCGTCAACGGTCTCGATCTGCTGGTCAGTGCCCATCGAAATATTCGCGCCGAGCTTGACGGTCGCACCCGCCTCAATGGTCTCAGGCATATCGGCCGCATCGTTGACGACCACCGTCTCGCCCGAGTGCACTACCTTGGCGAAAGAACCTGCTTCTTCGACCTGCGCAGCCGGTACCGTTTCCTCGGACGCAATAGACCGCACGTCAACACCGGAGCTTTCCTGCTCCTGTGTGCTGCCGCCATCTGCCATGCCGGTTTCAGCGTCGACAGAAGGCTCATCTTCATCAGGCCTGCCCTGCCCAGCATCGCCCGCCTCTGTGACCTGATCGGCCGCCGCGGCTACGCCCGTGCTCACCTCCTCGGCAAACGCGGTCATTCCCGTGCTCGAACTGGCAAAGATAAACGCCATGAGCACGACGAGAAATTTCCTCGTACCTGTTCGGATGTTGTTGAGCATCCTTTCCCCCTTGGTCTGGAAGATCACTACCCCTATAAGAATCGAGGCCGACCATGTAAAGGGAAACGGGACACAGCGAAACGCCCGCACCTGACAGCATGCGGCAATGCCCCCGCATCGCATACGGGATGCTTGGGGCAAATATGATGTCATCTTCTGCTCATCGGAATCCAGCGGCTCCCAAAAGACCCTCGACACGAGAAGACCATGGGCAAGTAATCTGACTCGCGGGACAGCCCCGCACACAGTAACCGCCTTGCCTGGGATTCCCACCCAGTTCCCTTTTATGCGCCAAGCGCACCCATGGTCCGGCTTCTTTTCAAACAGCATGTAATTGTATGGAAGACCAGGCAACGAGCGTCCGCCGATATCACGCACACATAATTCACCGAAAATGTGGTCGAAAGTCCGCCAGGGCAGCGACGAGACCTTTATCCGAAATGCAAAACGGGGCCGCAGCATCATTGCCACGACCCCGCCTGCTCAAGCAACCTCTCATTCCGAGATGCTGCAGGTCACCTATGAGATATTGCCCAAGAACGCCTTGGTGCGCTCGCTCTTGGGATGGTCGAAGACCTCGCTCGGCGTGCCCTCTTCCACGATAACGCCGCCGTCCATAAAGACGACGCGGTCGGCGACGTCGCGGGCAAAGCCCATCTCGTGCGTCACGACGATCATGGTCATACCGTCACGTGCCAGGTCGCGCATAACGCCCAGAACATCGCGAACGAGCTCGGGGTCGAGCGCCGAGGTAGCCTCGTCAAAGAGCATGACGTGCGGATTCATCGACAGGGCGCGAGCGATAGCCACGCGCTGCTGCTGGCCACCCGAGAGCTGGCTCGGCATAAAATCGATGCGCTCAGACAGGCCGACCTTGGTCAGCTCCTCGATGGCGATCTTCTCGGCCTCTTCCTTGCTGCGCTTGAGCACCTTTTGCTGCGCAAGCATGACGTTCTTTTTGACCGACAGGTGCGGGAACAGGTTGAACTGTTGAAAGACCATGCCCAGGTGCGTGCGCACCTTATTGAGGTCGACGCCCTTGGCGCACACATCCACGCCCTCAACGACAATCGAGCCGCTCGTAGGATGCTCTAGACGATTGATGCAGCGAAGCATCGTCGACTTGCCCGAGCCCGAAGGACCCAAAACGACAACAACCTCACCCTTGTGCACGTCCAGATCGATATCACGCAGAACCACGTTATCGCCAAAAGCCTTTTGGAGGTTCTTGATGCTGACAACGACCTCGTTGGAATTCGTTTCACTCATGACAGGACCTCCTTACAGACCGGCGATGTGATCGGCGGGCGTCGCGACAACCTGTCCGGCGCTCTTGGCGGGACGCTTCTTCTTGGTCTCGGCCGTACCCAGTAGCTTCGCCTCAAGACCGCTCACCAAGCGTGCAAGCGGCAGGGTAATAACCAGATAGAACAGGGCGGCAACCACATACGGCGTAATGGAGCCCGTCGTTGCCACGATGGTGCGGGCATTCATGACGATCTCGACCACGCCAACGGCGGCGAGCAGCGACGTATCCTTGTAGAGCAGGATAAACTCGCTGGTCAGCGTAGGCAGGACATTGCGGAACGTCTGCGGAATCATAACGTAGAGCAGCGTCTGGAAGGCATTCATGCCCAGCGAGCGAGCAGCCTCGTTTTGGCCCTTGGGGATCGACTGAATACCGGCACGGAAGATCTCGCACAGGTACGCAGACGAGTTCATGGCCATGACGATAACGCCCAAGACGTAGTCGTCCACCTTGACGCCGGCAAGCGGTAGGCCAAAGAACGCAATGTAAATCTGCAGGAACGCCGGCGTGCCGCGGATGATATTCACGTAGATGCCGGCAAGGCAGCGCAGGATGCGCGACTTGGAGATGCGCATGAGCGACAGCGCAAAGCCAAAGGGAATAGCCAACGGAAATGCCACGAGCACGATCGAGAGCGACATAAGGAAGCCCTTAAAGACGATCGGCAGGCTCTGGACCAAAATGACCGGGTTCAAGAACAGGCGGAGGAACATATTGGAGTTCCACGCCTCGACCCACGGCTGCTCTTTAAGGTCGGCCAAGAAGTTATCGAAGGCCGTCACGCCCTTGATCTCGACGGAAGGAATCTTGGAGATCTTCTTGGCCGAACCGTCGGCGAGCGTATAGGTGCCGCTAAAGGCCTCGTCGCCACCCTCGACGGGGAAGGTCACGCCGTAGACCTCGACGCGAAAATAGCCGCCAGCCGGCGCCGTCTCGCCAAAGTCGATTTTGAGTGTCTGACCGTCCACCTTGCACGCGGGCTTCATGGGCGTACGGTCCATGAGGTCCTCGCCCGAGAGCATCGTCAGGCGTGTGTCATCGGCACCAAACGTCGTGCCGTCGGCAAACGTCAGCGAAAGCCCACTCAGTTCCTCATCGGCATCGGCCTGGACCTCCCAGGTAATGCGCGTCTCGGTACCGCCGACCACGGCGCTGCCCGAACCGGTATTGGGACGCGCGGTGATCTTTGCGGTCTCGAGCGCCTGGGCGGTCGAAGGCACGGCTGTCCCCGCGCACGCCAAAGCGAGCGCCACAGCCAGGGCGCAGGCTAGCTTTTGGAGCATCGAGGGCAGCGGGGGACGCCGACCCATGGCCCCTTCGTTCAATCGAGACAAGGTAGCTCCTAACGTATCAGTTGCCGACATTACGGGACGGGACGACGCCCGTTCAAGAAACGCAAAAGCCCTCTCCGCCAAAACGGAAAGGGCCCGCGTGCAATCAAGTGACTATTTTACTTGATGTTGTACTTAGCCATGAGGGCGTCAACGGTACCGTCGTCGGTCAGGTCCTTGATGGCCTGGTTGATGTCGTCCTTGAGCTTGGTGTTGCCCTGGTTGATGGCGATAGCGTACTCCTCGCCGGTGCTGACCTGCTTAACCGTATGGCAGGTGTTGAACTGCTCGGCGGTCAGCTGGCTCGCAACGGAGCGGTTGGTGACCACGGCGTCACCCTTGTCGGACTGCAGTGCGCTGAAGCACTCGGTGGCGTCCTTGTAGGGAACGATCTTGGCCTTGGGGAAATTCTCCTGGGCAAAGGCCTCGGCGGTCGAACCGGACTGGACGATGATCGTAGCGTCGGCATTGTTGAGCTTCTCGCTGTAGTTATCGGCCGTAATGTCGGCGTTATCGACCTTGGTCACGATAGCCTGATCGTCCATGTAGTAAGAGTCGGAGAAAGCAACTTCCTTCTCACGCTCGGGCGTGTCAGTGATAGCCGCGATGGCGACGTCGTACTTGGCGCCCGAAGCAACGCCGGGGACGAGCGTGTCGAAGTCGTTGTTGACGTACTCGACATCCAGACCCAGCTTGTCACCGATAACCTTGATAAGCTCAAGGTCAAAGCCCTGGTAATCGCCGTTGTCATCCTTGTACTCAAACGGCGCGTACTCGGCAGAGGTGCCGACGGTGAGCGTACCGTCCTTGACGAGTGCATACTCCTTGGAGCCGTCGACCTTCTCGACCTTCACGTCGTCAGAGCTGCTGGAACCGGCATCGGAACCAGAGGTGGCGTTGGACGAGCCGCAGCCCGTCAGTGCGAGGGCGAGCGCCATGGCGCCTGTGGCGGCAAATGTGCCAAGCTTCTTGAGCTTCATAATCAGTCTCCTTCCGGTGACCCCGTTTGATTCAGAGGTCTGCAAAAACTGTTGGCTATTATGCACCCGGAATTACGAATCTGCAATCAGAAAACTGATTGAAACAAACCCATAACGTGAATGGAACACTCCACTTAGCAACAGTCATTACTGCTGCAATGACTTTAACAGTTTGATTTCAGCCGCATAACCTGCAAGTTCGTTCGGTGTCTCCAAAATAAATGGCAATGAACGCAAACGGCCATTCGATACAATATTCTGCATAACATGCATACCGCCGCCAAACTCCTCACTACCCAGGTAGCCCTTACCGATGCACTCGTGGCGATCCTTATGGGCACCGCAGGGGTTCTTGGAGTCATTGATATGCACGGCGCGCAGGCGCTCGATACCCACCACGCGATCGAACTCGTCGAGCACGCCGTCAAGATCGCGGACGATATCATAGCCGGCGTCATTTACATGGCAGGTATCCAGGCAAACGCCCAGCTTGGTCGACAGCTCGGGGCGCTTGTTGGCAACGCCCTCGATGATGCGCGCCAGCTCCTCAAAGTTACGACCAACTTCGGTGCCCTTGCCCGCCATGGTCTCGAGCAGTACCGTCGTCTGCTGGCCCTCAAACATCACCTGGCACAAGGTGTCGACGATCATCTGAATGCCGGCGTCGGAGCCCTGCCCCACATGCGCACCGGGATGGAAGTTGTAGTAGTTGCCGGGCAGCGCTTCCATGCGCCGCAGATCCTCTGCCATGGCCTCCAGGGCAAACTCGCGCGCCCGCTCTTTGGCCGAGCAGGGGTTATAGGTATAGGGGGCATGCGCCACGAGTGGGCCAAAATCATTTTGCGCCATAAGGTCACGCAGGGCGGCCACGTCATCCATGTCAAGGTCTTTTACCTTGCCGCCGCGCGGGTTGCGCGTAAAAAATGCAAAGGTATTGGCGCCAATGGATAGCGCCGTCTCCCCCATTGCCCGATAGCCCTTCGTCGTGGATAGGTGACACCCGATCGTCAGCATCCCCAGCTCCCCCTCATCAGTTGCGGTGAAATAGTTCCTGTCGGTGCCTTATTCTGCCGCAAGTAGGAACTATTCCACCGCACGTTATAAAAGGGTCACGAGGAGCGCGTTTTGCCGAAGGCCTTAAGCACCGCCGTCACGGGGCCAGGCTGAAAACGGCGGCGTACGTCGTCCAAACGCCCGGGGATATCGATGTGCTGCGGGCAGTGCCGCGCGCATTTGCCGCATTTGACGCAATTGCTCACCAACTTGGGCTCGCTTGTGCGCACCGCGCTCGCCGTAAAGTACTGCGATAGACCCGTAAACCAGCTGTGCGCATAGCTTGCGTTGTAGGCGGCAAAACATCCAGGGATATTGATGCCTTTAGGACACGGCATGCAATAGCCGCATCCCGTGCAGGGCACGCGATTCGATTTTTCAAACTCCGTCAGCACGCGCGCGATGGCATCGAGCTGAGTAGCTGTCATCGAATCCGGCAGGGCCCGATCGGCTAACGCCGCGTTCTCATCCACCTGCGCGGTATCGGTCATACCCGATAGCAGCATCGTCACCTGAGGATGGTTCCACACCCACGAAAGCCCCCAGGCGGCAGGGGTGTGCAAATGCGGGTCACGGGCGTCATCGAGCACAGCGCGGGCCCGCGGCGGCAGCTTGCCTGCTAGACGCCCGCCCAAAAGCGGCTCCATCACAAACACCGCGAGTCCGCACTCCGCCATGAGTCCTGCCGTTCCCGCTTGGTAACGCTCGCCGGCATAGTTGTACTGTATCTGGCAAAAATCCCAGTCATATGCGTCAAGCATCGTCAGGAAATCCGCCGCGCTGCCGTGATACGAAAAACCAATCTGGCGAATGCGCCCCGCCGCCTTTTGACGCGCGATCCAGCCCTCGATGCCCAACGCCACCACGCGTTCCCACTGAGCGGGCGAGGTTATGTTGTGCATGAGGTAATAGTCGATATGGTCGGTCCGCAGGCGGCGCAGTTGCTCGTCGAAGAACCGGTCGAAATCCTCCGCGCACTTGCACGAAGCATGCGGCAGCTTAGTCGCCAGCAACACCCGGTCACGCAGCCCCAAGCGCTCAAGTGAGGCACCCACGCACGCCTCGTTACCGGGATAGAGATACGCGGTGTCCAGATAATTAATCCCCTGCTCCACCGCACGGGAAATGATGGCATCGGCTGTCTTCGCATCCGGGCGTCCCGGCGCACCGGGAAACCTCATGCAGCCCAGCCCCAACGCCGAGATACGGTTGCCGCTTTTGGGGTCAACGCGATATTGCACGGCCCCTCCCCTCCCATCGAAGCCCTGACAAGGCGAAACAAACCTGTCACGTCATCGAAACACACCGGAATCGCAATCGAGAACGTATCGTAACGCAGCAGAAATCGAGCTGTCACGGCACCGCTTTAACATCAGCAAAAAGCCCGATGAAAGGAGTCACCCATGCCCGCGCTCGACCTTTGGAACCTCGCATCCCAGCTCAAAAGCACCAATTATCGCTGGGTCGACCTCACCCACACGCTCTCGTGCGAAACCCCGCACTGGTTTGGCTTTAAGCCTTTTGAGTCCACCAAGCTCTTCGACTACCTGCCCGGCACGCCCGAGGACATGCTCGCGCCCATGCGCTGCTTCCAGTATTCGGTTGCTTCGCAGTACGGCACCCACGTCGACGCACCACGCCACTTCCATGTTGACGGCCGTTCCCTTGGAGAGATTGAACCCATCGAATTTATGCATCCGCTCTGCGTGATCGACAAGCACGAGGAGTGCGCCGCAAATCCCGACTTTATCCTGACCATCGAGGACCTCAAAGCCTGGGAGGACGAGCACGGTCGTATTCCCGAGGACGCTTTCGTTGCCTTCCGCTCCGATTGGTCCAAACTCGCCGATCTCGAGAACAAGGACGAGGACGGCCAGCCCCACTACCCCGGCTGGGACCTCGACGCCATCAAATGGCTTGTAGAAGAGCGCAACATCGGCGCTATCGGCCACGAGCCGGCAGACACCGACCCCGCATCCGTGACCACACGCGAGGACGCCTACCCCTACCCCGGCGAGCAGTACATCCTCTCGGTCGACCGTTACCAGATCGAGGTCATGGACCATCTGGACGAGCTTCCCGCCACGGGCGCTGTCATCTTCTGCACCTTCCCTAAGGTCCGCGATGGCGTCGGATACCCCGCACGCGTTTTTGCGGTCTGCCCCGTAGCGTAAGCTCCGCGCGTCCATTCATTTAAAAATCGCCACCCTGCATGCACAAGGTGCGCCGGCGGCATACAATCCATCAGGCGCCCCCACGCGGGCGACTTTTATATGGGGAGATGATTCATATGCAGATCAACAAGGTCGCCTTTATCGGCAAGGGCGGCGTCGGGCTACTCTACGGCAGCATGATCGCCCAGGCACTCGGCAACGATGCCGTCGAATACGTCATGGACGACGCCCGTTTTGAGCGCCATGCGAACGACGCGCTCACCGTCAACGGCAAGCCCTGCGATCTCACGTCCGTCCGCGCCAGCGAGGCAACGCCCGCCGATCTGGTCATCCTGACGGTCAAGACCACCGGTCTCGACCAAGCACTCAAGACTATGGAGCACGTCGTGGGTCCCAACACGCTCATCGCCTCGCTGTGCAACGGCATTACGAGCGAGCAAAAGATTGCCGAGCGCTTTGGCTGGGAGCACACCGTCCTGGGTATCTGCCAGGGCATGGACGCCGTGTTCCTCAACGGCGCGCTCACCTTTACCAACACTGGAGAAATCCGCTTTGGCGCGGCGGCCGGTACGGATCCCGCAACCATCAACGCAATCGACGAGCTCTACACGCGCTGCGGCATCGCCCATACCGTCGAGCACGACATTGCGCACCGCATGTGGGCCAAACTCATGCTCAACGACGGCATCAACCAGACCTGTATGGCCTACGGCGGGACCTACGGAAGCGCCACGGAGCCGGGCTCCGAGCAGCGTCGCTGCTTTGTTTCCGCCATGCGAGAGACGCTTGCGGTCGCCAATGCCGAGGGCATTGAGCTGACGGAAGTAGACCTGACGCAGATGGTGCATCTCATCGAGGGAATCGACCCCGCCGGCATGCCCTCGATGGCTCAAGACCGCGTCGCAAGGCGCAAAACCGAGGTTGATGAGTTCGCGGGCACCATCTGCCGTCTCGCAGCCAAACACGATATCCAGGCACCGCAAAACGAGTGGCTCTATCGGCGCATCCGCGATATCGAGAAAAGCTGGTAGCGTCAACGCGCCGCATTCAACAGCCTTAACAGCAAAGCCGCCGCAAGGGAGCCTTTCCCCTGCGGCGGCTTTTATCTTCGTCTATGACCGGCAGCCAATCTCACAACAGTTAGCGTTGCGACTCCGGCACCACGTCCTCGTCATCGCGGCAAAGAACCACGCCCGCGCTTCCCAGCAGTGCGGCTGCGATCAGCGCGCCAACCACGATTGGAGCAGCCCCGCATGACCCCTGCATGCCCGCAATGAGCGCGGCCATAGGGCCAAGGCAACCAAGCACCAATGCTACGACGGCAACGGCAATATCTCGAGCGTTCACAAGACCACTTCTTCCACGAGAAAGACCTTATTTCTCATGAACTAGTGTGCCCCGCGCCCATATGCGCGGCGTACTGCCGCGGTAAGCGCTCTGTTAACTCAAGCACGCACAAAAAACGGGCGCCCTTACGTTGCCCAAAGACTCGGTAAAGACGCCCGCCCGTCATGTCCTATTGGCTTACGGCGGATTACCAACCGGTATAGTAGTCGGTGGTTCCGGCTGCGCAGCCGGAGTCATAGACCTTGCACTCGCCCTTGGAACCGGTAAACGTGGAGCCCTGAGCCTTATCGCCCGCGGCCACGACATAGTAACCATCGGAATCGCGCCAAAAGCCCTCGGAATCCTGAGTCCACTCGCCCGTGCGGTGGTGATACAACACGTTGCTGCTGTAATAGGTCTCACGGCGGCCGTTATAGTTATTGACGCCGCTCGAGCGCGTCAGGCCCGAGCCGTTCGCGTAATACGCAGCTGCCGTATAGGACGGGACGTAGCCTGCGTTGCCATATGACGCCTGGGCGGCCTCGGCAGCTTCTGTCTCGGCGGCCGCAGCCTCGAGCGCCTCGCGCTTAGCATCCTCGAGCGTGGAGCGAAGCTCGTCGAGCTCGGCCGACTTCGCGTCGACCTCCTCCATCGTCAAAAGACTGCCCGCACCGTCGATACAACCCTGCAGTACAGCGCGCTCGTCATCGGTGGCATAGTCACCGTACATGTTCATGATGATCTGGGCGCGAACCTCTAGGGAATCGCGCTTGGCCCCCATAGAGGCGTTCCACTCCTGCATGGAGCCAAAGCCGTCGCCGCGATAGTCGACGGGCTGCATCAGCGTCGCCTCGGACGGCGTGGATCCGACCGTGTCGGACAGTGTTGCCGCGTGGGCATCGGTTGCGCCGGCGCCCGCCAAAAGCGCCACGGTCAGAGCGGCGGAAAGGGCGGCGGCTTTCGGTTTTCGTGAATCAATCCTCATGTAGCTGGAAACCTCCGTAGTGCGTTTTTGCTGCGTTTGAGCTGCGTGTGATTCGATCGCGCTGCATAGTACCCCGAGCAAATCGCGACCTGCGGTTTTTCTCAAAAGGTGCACGTCATTTGCGTAAAACTCACATCCTCTCAACAGGAGTTTTCCACATCTCGATTGCATAAAACATGTCAAAAACCCTGTAATAGCGCCCTGCCTATGCAAAAAAGGCGCCTGCGCAACCATTGTTCGCACAGGCGCCTTGAGCAGGCATTTTATGCAGTTATACCTATCGAGTCGCAAGGGGTCCTTGCACAAGTCGCCTTACTCGTCCAGCGCGGCGAAGGCCTGCTTCAGATCCCAAATGATGTCCTCGGCGTTCTCGGTACCGATGGAAAGACGGATCGTGGAGGGCGTAATGTTCTGCTCGGCGAGCTCCTCGGCAGAGAGCTGGGAGTGCGTAGTCGTAGCCGGGTGCACGACGAGCGACTTGACGTCTGCCACGTTGGCGAGCAGCGAGAACACCTGCAAGTGGTCGATGAACTTCCATGCAGCCTCCTGGCCGCCCTTGATCTCGAAGGCGAAGATCGAGGCACCGCCGTTGGGGAAATACTGCTTGTAGAGCTCATGGTCGGGGTGCTCGGGCAGGCTCGGGTGATTCACCTTGGCAACATGGCTGTCACCGGTCAGGAACTCAACGACCTTCTTGGTGTTCTCGACATGGCGGTCGACACGCAGCGACAGGGTCTCGGTGCCCTGGAGCAAGATCCAGGCGTTAAACGGGCTGATGCAAGCGCCCTCGTCACGCAGCAGGATGGCGCGGACATAGGTCGCGAAGGCGGCAGGGCCGGCGGCCTCGGCAAACGAGACGCCATGGTAGGAGGGGTTGGGCTCGGCGATCTGCGCATACTTGCCGCTCGCCTTCCAATCGAAGTTGCCGCCATCGACAATCACACCGCCCAGCGAGGTACCGTGGCCGCCAATGAACTTAGTTGCGGAGTGAACGACGATGTTGGCGCCATGCTCCAGCGGACGGAACAGATACGGAGTGCCGAAGGTGTTATCGACGACGACCGGCAGACCATGCTTCTTGGCGACCTCGGAGATAGCGTCGATGTTGGGAATATCGGAGTTGGGGTTACCGAGCGTCTCGAGGTAGATGACCGTGGTATTGTCCTTGATGGCACCCTCGACCTCGTCCAGGTTGTGGGCATCGACGAAGGTGGTCACGACACCAAACTGGGAGAGCGTGTGCTCCAGCAGGTTGTAGGAACCGCCGTAGATGGTCTTCTGGGCCACCACATGGTCGCCGGCCTGAGCGAGCGCCTGCAGGGTATAGGTGATGGCGGCGGCACCAGAGGCGACGGCGAGGCCAGCAACGCCACCCTCGAGCGCGGCGATGCGGTCCTCAAAGACGCCCTGGGTGGAGTTGGTCAGACGACCGTAGATGTTACCGGCGTCGGCAAGACCAAAGCGGTCGGCGGCGTGCTGGGAGCTGCGGAACACATAGCTCGTGGTCTGGTAGATAGGCACGGCACGGGAGTCAGATGCGGGATCGGCGCTCTCCTGGCCAACGTGAAGCTGCAGGGTGTCGAAACCAAAGGTGTGCTCGGGGTTGTTGATAAACTGGCTCATGATGATCTCCTTGATCGAACGAAAGTAAATAAAAAGAGAGAAGTAAGTTGCTGTCTCCTGATCACGCCGACGGGCGCAAACAGGAGCCCGGCATTCGTCTTAGCAAGCAGTTCATATGCGGTCCTCCTTTTGACATCCCGGTTCCGTGGTCGGCTTAATTACCTACCGCCTTTGTGTGTTTTGAATAGTACGAGCATCGTCTCCCCGGGTCAATCACTTAAAAGCGCTAACCTGTTATCGGTTTTTTAGATAGCTATCGAAAGGACGGGCGCCGATGACCCTCCAGCAGCTTCGTTTTCTGATCGCCGTGGCAGAATCCGGCTCAATCAACGCCGCAGCTCAGCGCCTCTATACGGCACAGTCCAATATCTCCAATGCCGTCAAAAGCCTGGAGCAGGAGCTCCATCTGGAGATCTTTACGCGCTCCAGCCGCGGCGTCACGCTCACCAACGACGGCACCGAGCTTTTGGGCTATGCGCGCCAGGTCGTAGAGCAGGCCGACATGCTCGAGGCCCGCTACGAGGACGGCGGTACACCTCAGGCCCGCCTTGCCATCTCGGCCCAACACTACGCGTTTTCGGTCGAGGCCTTTGTCAACGTAGTCGAGCGCTGCCGCGACAGCAAGTTCGAGTTCATCATGCGCGAGACCACCACATCGCAGATCGTCGATGACGTCCGTGCGTTTCGCAGCGATATCGGCATCCTCTATCTGGACGACTTTAATACCCGTGTCTTGCAGAAGGCCTTCGCCGATGCCCGAGCGAGCTTCCATCCCCTATTCGACGCGACGGTCCACGTCTTCGTCAGCGAGCGCCACCCGCTCGCACGCCGCCCTCAGCTGTCCCTTGCCGACCTCACGCCCTATACGCGCTACAGCTTTGAACAGGGAACCTCAAACTCCTTCTATTACGCCGAGGAACCTTTTAGCTATATCCCTTGCGACCGCAACATACGAATCTCGGACCGCGGAACACTTACTAACTTGCTTATCACGTCGAACGGTTACACCCTGTCGACCGGCGTCCTCTCCAATGAAATGCAGTGGGGTATGGCATCGATCCCGTTAGCAGACGCCCCAACGATGCGCGTAGGCTATATCATGCACGACGAGCGCAAGCCCTCTCCCCTCTTGCAGCAATACCTCGACGAGCTCAACCGCATCATCCATGCCAGCTAACTGTCGGAAGACGGGGTAGAAATCGTAGATTGCTAGCCCCCGGCGGGCATGGCGCTACAATGGTCACTCGCACGAAACGTACTCAACGAAAGGAACCATGTGAAGGTCATCATCTATACCGACGGCTCGGCTCGATCAAATCCGGGACGCGGCGGCTACGGCGCCGTACTCAAATACACCAACCCCGCCGGCAAGACCTTCACCTCCGAGCTTTCACGCGGTTACGCCAAGACCACCAACAACCGCATGGAGCTCATGGCCGTTATCGTGGCGCTCGAGGCGCTCAACCGCCCTTGCGACGTCGAAGTCCATTCCGATTCGCAGTACGTCGTCAACGCCTTCAACAAGCACTGGATTGACGGATGGAAAAAACGCGGCTGGAAGACCGCCAACAAGCAGCCTGTCAAGAACCGCGATCTGTGGGAGCGCCTGCTCACCGCAAAGAGTAAGCACAAAGTGGAGTTCATCTGGGTTAAGGGCCACGCCGGCCATGAGCTCAACGAGCGCTGTGACGAGCTTGCCACCACGGCGGCCGACGGCAGCAACCTCGATATCGACGCCGGCTTTAACGAGAGCGACCTGTAACGGCGTTTTCGCACGCTATTTCCTGCCCCCTCGCGCTACACTCATCCTGTAAACCGAACGGCACGAGGGGGATATATGCTGCGTATAGCGACCATCGGCACATCCATGATTACCGACGACTTTATCCAGGTCGTCAACGCCAACGACCAAGCCGCGTTTGTGGGCACGCTCTCGCGCGATGCAGATCGCGGCGGCGCCTTCACCGCTAAGCACGGCGGCGAACGTAACTTCACCGTGCTTGACGAGCTTGCGTCCGCCGACGACGTCGACGCCGTCTACATCGGCAGCCCCAATGCGCTCCACTACGAGCAGGCGCTCGCCTGTATCGCCGGTGGCAAGCACGTTATCGTCGAAAAGCCCTTTTGTGCCACCGAGGCACAGGCGCTCGAGGTCTTTCGCGCAGCCGAGGCGGCGGGCGTCGTAGCCCTCGAGGCCATGCGCCCGCTCCATGACCCCGCTTTCCACGCCGTCGAGGACGCCCTGGGCGAGATCGCCCCCATCCGCCGCGCCTCATTGCGCTTTGGCAAATATTCCTCGCGCTACAACGAGGTTCTCGCGGGGCGCGCCACCAATATCTTCGACTGCCACATGGCCTCGGGCTCCCTCATGGACATTGGCGTCTACACCGTCGAGCCCATGGTCGAGATTTTCGGCATGCCCTCCGGCCTCACCAGCATGACCACGCTGCTCGACCCCTCAACGCAAGAGCTCACCCATGGTCCCATCGACGGCTGCGGCTCCATTCTCGCCAGTTATGGCGGAGGCCGCATTTCCGTCGAGCTTGCACACTCCAAAATTACGAATGACCTGCTGCCCTCGCAGATCGAAGGCGAGCGTGGCACTATCCAGATTGACCATCTGTCCACGCCCCGCAACGTCCGCATCGACTATCGCGGCGATGTCGTACGCGGCTCGGCGACCGAGGCACCGCGCGAACAGGGCGACAACGGCCGCGTGCTCGACCTGCCCAAATCTAGCAACACTATGGAATACGAGCTCGCGGACTTTATCACCGCCATCGACGGCGTTCATCACGTTAAAGATGAGATTTGGGAAACGCCGGCAGGACGCCACGAACTCGGACACTACCGCGATGTCACGCTCGTGTCGCTGCGTATCATGGATGCCGTGCGCCAGCAGGCGGGTATCGCCTTCCCCGCCGACTCTAACAAGCAGGCATAGCGATGGGTTTTTTCGACAAGCTTTTCTCGGGCGTCGCCGTCGGCAGCCGCGAACCCCAAAAGCCTTCTGGCGTCGAGCTCGAGCTGCGCCGTAGGCTCACCGTGCTCGCAAGCGACGAGGTCACTCAGGACGCCCCGCAGCGCTATTTCCTGCGCTGGGAGGGCCAAGTCCAGGGCGTCGGCTTTCGCTTTACCAACACCAACCTCGCACAGGCGCGCTCCCTCACCGGCTGGGTGCGCAATATGGAAGACGGCTCGGTTGAGATGGAGCTACAGGGCACGCCGACAAACATCGCGTCTCAGCTCGAGGCGCTTCATGCCTCCTACGAGCGCATGGGGACACGTTTTCGCCTCGTAGACGCCCAGGCCCGAGCCACACTTGCCAATGAAGACGGTTTCAGTCCTCATTATTAGTATTGTGTGCTAAATACGGTATCATTTACCTACGACCGTTGATAGAAAAGAGGCGAGGCGCATGGCGGTGCAAAGAAGGAATACCAGGCAGCGAAAGCTGGTTCTTGACGCCGTGCGCCAAAGCTATAACCATCCCACCGCCGATGAAATCTACAACGCCGTGCGCGAACAGGATGACAAAATCAGCCGCGGCACGGTCTACCGCAATCTCAATCTCTTGGCCGACGCCGGCGAGATCCTCTCCATCAAGACGCCGGGCGGGAGTCGCTTCGATCGCACCATCGAGCCGCATGCGCATGTCATCTGCACCTCGTGCAGCCGCGTCATCGACGTGCCACTCCCCTTCGATACCCAGCTCGACACCAAGGCGTCCGAGCAAATCGGCTGGCACGTCTCGTCGCACTACACCATCTTCGAGGGGCTCTGCCCCGACTGCCGGTAGTCTTTGAGACATGCCTGCAAATCTACTTTCCCATCCGCTACAGCAAACAGTACATTTCCAGGTATGTCTCGAAAGCCTACTCGGCGAGCAGGCGGCGCAGTTCTTCTTCGACCGTGCGCACGTAGCGGACGCGGTCGTTGATGCCGCGCATGGTGGGGTTGCAGCTCTCCATCAGATAGGGATGGCCCACGACGTTGAGCATGTCGCGATCGTTCTCATTGTCGCCAAACGCCATCATCTCATCGGGCGAAATACCCAGGGCACGACCGTAATCGGCAAGCGCGGAACCCTTACCCGAATCAAAGCCGATAAAGTCCGTCCATTCGGTTCCCGACGTCATCACGTCAACACGGTCGCTAAAGAGGCGCTCAAAATACTCCAGGGCCGCCGGCTGATCCACCTCGGGCGTCTGGAAGGCAATCTTAATGACGTCCTCGTCGATGTCCTCGGGGCGGGCGACCACTGCCACATCGCAGTGGACCTCATAGCGCAAATGATCGACGAACGCATCGTTGCCGCTCATGGTGTAGAGGTGTCCCTCACACGAAAGGGTCACGTCGGCATGGGGATACGCAACCACGGCATTCGCGATATCCATAGCAAGGCTACGCTCCATGGAACGCTTGACAACGGCACGTCCCTCGCTCATCACCAGGGCTCCGTTTTCGCATACATAGGCGAGCTCATCGGCCACCGGGGCAAACAGATAGCGCAAGCTCGCATATTGACGGCCGCTCGCCGGCATAAACACGATACCGCGACGATGCAGCTCATCGATGAGCTCGAAGGCCTCGGAACGCGGCTCGCGCTCCCCCGGATGCAGCAACGTGCCGTCCAAATCGCATGCAATCAGCTTGATTCCTTCAAGACCCATATGCTCCCCCACAGCATCTCATCAACAGAAAGGCGGACTTTGAATAGTTGTCTCTCAAAGTCCGCCTTACTTATACGCACGTTAACCGCGCGCCTTCTTTACGATCGTAAAGTCTGGTGCCATACTCACAACGGCATCCGCCGCACTCGACGCAAAGCGCCGGTCCGAATCGAGTTCACGGGTAACCGTCGAGAGCCGAACGCCCTCGACGCCCCGGAGCATGCGGCCCAAAACAGGCTGCACCGGCGTATACATGCGCACGGTATACTCGTCCGAATCGCCTCGAAAAAGCGGCGCATGCATATTGCCGATCTCCCAGCACGCATGCGCGAGCGCAATCGGGTCCATGCGGTCAACTTCGACCAAATAAACCTCGGCGCTGCGCAGGCGCACGACAACCGCCACGGGCACCACGCCCGAACGGTCGACGGCGAGCACGTCGCCGTCGACAAAACGACCGCCGTCGGCAGTATCCAGCCGAACATCGACCGTGCGCCCCAGCTCCGTCACGCCCACAAACGCGCATACATCAGCCTGGTCCCAATCGAGCAGTAGCTCGTCAACTTCAAAGACGCCGCCCAGCTTCCGGCGAAGCAGAAGTTCATAGGACGGATCGTTGAGATTTCCCAAGCATGTCGTCGAAACCAAGCGCTCAGGCATGCTCTAACCCTCGACCTCGACGAGCTCGATATCAAAGTTGAGGTCCTTGCCGGCAAGCTCGTGGTTGGCATCGAGCGTCACAGCCTCGGGCGTCACGTCAATGACGACGGCGGGGACAGGCATGCCGCTCGGCGTGGACAGGAAGAGCTTCATGCCCTTCTCGATCTGCTCGATGTTGGGAACCTGCTCGGCCGGGAAGGTAATAACCATCTCGGGATTGTGCTCGCCGTAGGCATCGGCAGCAGGAATGTGCACGGTCTTCTTCTCGCCCACCTGCATGTCGACCACGGCGGCGTCGAAGCCCTTGATCATCTGGCCGGCGCCGCAGGTGAACTCCAGCGGCTCGCCGCGATCGTAGGAGCTATCGAACTGCGTGCCGTCGTCGAGCGTGCCGCGATAATGAGTCTTGACCTTCTTGCCCTGGTTGGACATGGTAACCTCCGTGATAAGGGCGGCGCACAACGCGGGCCGCCGTGAACATATGGCGCTAACTATACCCTAGTCATACAATTCAATGACAGTTTGCAAAGAAACGCTGCAACCGGAGGAACCATGGCATATCCCGTATTTGACCTACACTGCGACACCGCCGACCGCATCGGCTGGGCCACGCTCGATCTCGACCTGCGCTTTACCGCCGGCACCGACGGTTATTTCCCCGGCGACGAAACGCATCCGCAAGATTTCGACCTCATCGAGGGCAACGCCTGCGCCATCTCGCTCGCAAAGATCGGCAACACGCCATGGGCACAGTGCTTCGCCACGTTTGTCCCCGATGAGATTCCCACCGCCCACGCCGCGCGCTTCCAGGCGCAGATCATGGCGCATATGAGCGGCCAGGCAATGCTCAACCACGACCGCATGGTCAACGTACGCAGCGCGGCAGACATTCGCCCCGCGCTCAAAGACGGCAAGGTCGCCTGCATCCACACCATCGAAAACGCCACGTTCTTTGCCGAGGACCCCGCGCTGATCGAGGTGCTCAAGAGCTTGGGCGTACTCATGTCATCGCTCAGCTGGAATGCGCAGGGACCGCTCGCGAGCGGACACGATACCCACGCCGGCCTCACCGCCGCCGGCATCGAGGCACTTACGCAGATGGAGCACGCCGGCATGGTGCTTGACGTCTCCCACCTCAACGATGAGTGCTTTGACGAGGTTGTCGCCCACGCCACACGTCCCTTCGTCGCCAGCCACTCCAACTCTCGTGCAGTTTGCGGCGTTAAGCGCAACCTCACCGACGACCAGTTCCGCACCATTCGCGACATGGGTGGCATCGTCGGCCTCAACTACTGCAGCGAGTTCCTTTCCAACGACGCAACCGACAAGACCGCCGCAGACGTCACCTTCGACCAGCTGGCGGCACATATCGAGCACTGGCTCGACCTGGGCGGCGAGGACGTCATCGCGCTCGGCGGCGACTGGGACGGTGCCACGGTGCCCGCCTTCCTCTCCGATGCCAGCAAGATGCCCGAGTTCCAGAACATGCTCTCCAAGCACTTTGGCAAGACCGTGATGCAGAAGCTCTGCAGCGATAATGCCCTTGCCTTCTTTGAGCGTTATTAATTTCACATCCCTTGAGCGGGCCGGCATGCCGAACGGTCGACATGCCGGCCCGTCCCCAATCTGAAGGACCGCTTTTGACGCAGCAGTTTACGATTTCCGTATCCCGACCGGATGGGACGCCCATCCCCGTCGTCGTTACCAAAAAGCGCGTCAAGAACTTCAACCTACGCGTCACATCGAGCGGCGAGGTCCACGCCAGCGCACCGCTCGGCGCCAGCCGCGAGCATATCGAAGCGTTTGTGAAGCGCAACAGCGCCTGGATTATCAGCCGACTTGCCCAGCGCGAGCAACGTCAGACGACGGCACAGGAGTCGCTCAGCCCCTCGTCCATCATTGCACTTTGGGGCAAGCCCATCACGGTACAGGATGCACTCGACCACAACTTTGATCCCCCCGCACCGCGGCCCAAACAAGCCACGTTCGCAAGCTTTATGGGTACCGACGAGCCAGACGAACGTCCGCAGGCCAAGTGGAACGCGCCCCTCGACGGCTTAACGCCCAGTGAGATCCAAGCCCATATTGACCAGCTCTATACGTCCGAAGTCACATCGGCGCTGCGGGATATGGTGCACGCATACGAAATCGCAATGGGTGTCGCCGTTTCCCGCGTTTCCGTGCGCAGCATGAAAACGCGCTGGGGATCATGCACGCCCAAAACCGGCGCCATTCGCATCGCACGAGAACTTGCCGCCTACCCCGTCGAGTGCCTTGACATGGTTGTCGCCCACGAGCTCGTCCACCTGCTCGAGCCGAGCCACAATCATCGGTTTCACGCGCTGCTCGACACGTACTGCCCCAACAACAGGGCTCTGTCGCAGCGGCTCAAAAAACCGCCCGCCAACGAGCTCTAGAGTCGGTTAGCGCACGCGCTCGATCTCGACACCGCAGCTTGCCAGGGGAAGACCGACGGGCGCCCAAGGCTTATCGAGCTTAACACGCACGCCAAGCATCAGGGGGTAACGACGTAGCAGCATCTGGGCCACACCCTCGGCTGCAGCCTCGATAAGCTTAAACGTATGCTCACGCAGATAGCCATCGACATCGTGGCACACCGAGCCGTAGTCAATCGAGGCGTCCAGGTTATCGTGCTCCCCCGCTGCACGCAGGTCGGCATAGAGCACCAAGGACACGATGAACTTCTGGCCCAGCGCGTTCTCTTCGGGATACACGCCGTGGTTGGCAAAGACCTCGAGACCGTCGATAGTAATGCGATCGGCATGGCGAAGATCGTCATAGCTCACGTGGGGCACCGCCGTTGCAGTGGATATTTCGCCCCTTCCACGGCGGGCGAGCTCAGCGCCTTCAGTCTTGGTTGCATTCTCGGGCAGCTTCTTGTTACTCATCGCGATCGTCTCCTTCGTTTAGAACCCCGACCGCGCAAACTAACTACACGCGAATCGACAGGTTCTTTTTATCATCGCTCCAGTTGCAAGCATTGCGCGCGGGGCATGCAAAGCAGGCGCGCGACGCTTTGTCGGCTGCATAGAGCAGACGCTCAAGCGGTTGGCTGTTCACGCGCAGCTTTCGATGGCCCAGAATGGCCGTCTTAATGGCTGCGGCATCGGCCGGCTCAAACGCCACGTCATCGGGCATGCCGCCGAGTATTGCATCAGCGACGCGCTCGCTTGCAACATCATGGGATATACCCGATTCATACTGTTCATCTTTGCCGATATCGTGAAGAAGTGCCGTGGCGTAGATGACCTCGCGGTCAAATTCGAGCTGTTCCTCGAGATTCTTAATCCACATAATGCGCGCGACATCCAGCAGATGGTCAATACCATGGCGGCAAAAGATGCGCCCCGATTCCAACTGTGCGATGTTGCCCAGGTGCCGCCGGAACAGCCCATTGGCACAAATGTAATCAATGCGAGGCATGACGCCAAAAGGCGCCAGGCCCGAAGCCATAAAACCGCGACGCGGCGTTCCCTCATCGGTCTTCGATGCAAAGTCGTTAACGGCTCTCATGGTTAGCGGCCCAGCATCCTAAAGAATCGCTCCTCGAGCGCGGGATCGGTCTCAAAGACGCCGCGGCGAGCGAGCGTCACGGTCTTGGTGCCAGGCTTTTGCACGCCGCGCATGGTCATGCACATATGCTCGGCTTCCATGAGCACAATCGCTCCCTGGGGAGCGAGATAATCCATGAGAGCGTCGGCAACCTGTGCGCACAGCTGCTCCTGCAGCTGCAGGCGGCGAGCATAAACCTCAACCGTGCGGGCAAGCTTAGACAGACCCGCCACGCGACCGTTAGGGATATAGCCGATCGCAGCCTTGCCATAAAACGGCAGCAAATGATGCTCGCACAGCGAGTAAAACGTAATATCGCGCTCGATAACCAAATCGTTCGAAGCGACAGCAAAGGTTTTGGACAGGTGCTCCTCGGCACTCTGGTCCATACCGCCGGCAATCTCGCCATACATACGGGCAACGCGCGCCGGCGTCTCCAGCAGGCCCTCACGAGTTGGGTCCTCGCCTATACCTTCAAGCAGCAGCTTAATGGCAGTCTCGACTTTTTCCTGATCGACCATCTGGGCCTCACTTTTTTTGATTTCGCGTTCGCGCTATGGTACCACGCTCTCCGGCATCGACCACAAGCTACATAGTATGGGTCGAATAGACCGGATCATCACGCCAAAGTTCAACCGCATCACAAAGCGCAACGCCCTCGCGATCAGCACGGGCACGCGTGGCATTCATATCAATCACGCGCTGATTGCTCGAGCCCCTAAAGCGCAATGAGATATCGTACAGATCCTGAACAAACGGGCCGTCCACCAACATGTCGAGGCAGGCGAGAATGCGGTCCGTCACCTCGGTATGATGACGACCGCCCGGCATAAGTTCCTCAAGCACGTCGCCGGTAAAGCACCAAATGGTCTTGCCCGAATCCACAGGATAAGTGGCACGAACACGCTCAATGAAATCAACGAGTCCCGCCTGGTTCTCGGGTTCCATAGGCTCCCCGCCCAGAATCGTCAGGCCATCAATAAAGGGATGGTCGAGACTCTCGATAATCTTATCCTCGACGGCGCGATCGAACGGCTCGCCCGCAGCAAAGTCCCACGCGACAGAGTTAAAGCAATTCTTGCACCCACGACGGCACCCGCTCACAAACAGAGAAGTACGAACGCCTTCCCCATCAGCAATGTCGAAATACTTAATGTTCGCGTAGTTCATAGGTAACTCTCCCGGGAGGCCGGGACATATCATCCCATCCTCAAACATTCTCGGCCTGCGGCCTGCGAAACTGCGGGCGGGACGATATGTCCCGGCCTCATGCAAAGGGTAACTCAATGAACGAAGCGAACATCGAGTATAGGGTTCGAGGTCCAATAAAAACTTTGTTACAGCTCAACCACCATCGCAAGTAAATCGCAGCTGCAGCTCGAATTATTTCCGCTAAGAACTTCGAGGAGTGAGCAGACCGCATGCTGCATCTCAGCTACATCAACTTGGCTGCCCCGTAGCGAGGCCCCGGACCTTTGCTCGATATGAGTTCCGCACGAACAGGAGGCGCCAGTGGCGCCTCCGTCGTGAGCCAGGACTGTCCGAAAT
>URRJ01000002.1 GCA_900550205.1 uncultured Collinsella sp.
GGGAATCCGGTACTCCATATTTTGTTCACAAATAAATCTAGGGGCCCTGGAATCCGCCAGGGTCTAATCGACGATCATAAATCCCAGACAGACCGTATGACCTCGGTGTTCTTGCTGTCTGATGTAGACGTATCGCTTATATACCCAAACCAGAAATGAATAACGCCTAGGAGAGATGGATTGCGGCGAATCCCCCTTATAGGACCATTGCACAAAAGGGCCCCACCAGACAGCGATGGAGCCCCATAGGGATGGAATCTCACGCCGAAAAGAGAAACGCGAGAAGGGTTGTTATGTGATCTGAATTGACAGATTTTTATCTAGGAAAAACGCACTAGCCGCAGGAGCGTTCCTAATAGGCGGACTGTGAACTACAAGTCCTGAGATAGGCCTCGAAAAGCAACAGCTCTCTCCATAAGCTATTCCAGCGGCAGAATAAAGAGATCGACTATCCAGAGCCATAGCTCGATATATAACGCAAAAAGGGGGAGGCCGCCAGGCCTCCCCCTTTTTGCGTTTATATCGAGCTGTGCCTTGTGAACGGGCTCTTCCTTTGGCTCTCTTACTGTTTGGCTGTTTTTTGAACCGTCGCTTTGTACTTGCGCGATAATAACTCGCATTGACGCTAGGGAGGGCTTGATGTTTACCGTTTTTGTTTTGGGCAATATTGCTTCGGGTAAATCGACTGCCTGCCGCTATCTGGAATCTCATGGAGCCCTGCTTATCGATTTAGACGTTCTTGCCAAATCGCTGTACGTGCCGGGGTCGGATATCGTCAATGCTCTTGCCGAAGAGTTTGGCTGGGATATTTTGGACGAGGAGGGCGGCGTTCGACGTAACATCCTCGCTTCTCGAGCTTTTGTCTCTCCCGATACGGTTGCAAGGCTCAATAGCATTGTGCACCCCGTTCTCATAGAGCAGCTTTCGCTGAGGATTCTCGATCCTGTCTGCTGTACGGTTTCGACTCCTCGCTATCCCTTTGCGGCGGTCGAAGTATCTGCTCCAGCTGGCTTTGAGGACGCCTTTGGCCTTGCGGATGAAATTATGGTTGTTAGCGCTCCTTTGGAGGTCCGTCGCGAACGCGCTATTCACCGTGGTATGGAGGCATCCGATTTTGATGCTCGCTGTGCTTGCCAGCCCGATGAGTCTTCGCTTTGCAGTCTAGCCACTACCGTGATTGATAACGCAGCGGGCGATAGCTCGCTCTTTGTACAACTGGACGCATGGCTTGCCCGCCATGGCCTTATGGACGCTACGGATAAGGGGGCGACAGATGCCTAAGACGCGTTTCTTTACGTGGTTTCGCCTCGTGCCGCTGGCTGTCGTTTTCGTCTTTGGCCTTATCTCGCTCGTTTACTCGTGTGCTCCCGCCGCTTTCTTTAAACCGCTCTATCCGATTGACTATGAGGCGTATGTAAAGCAGTCCAGTATTTCGCATAATCTCGATCCGTATCTGGTGTGTGCCGTCATCAAGTCGGAATCAAACTGGGATCCCGAGGCGGAATCCAACCAGGGCGCCCAAGGTCTCATGCAGCTTATGCCCGAAACCGCTGAGGATATGATCGCCAAGGGCCTTGTCGACGGGGACGAGTATTCTGCCGATAACCTGAATGACCCCGCTTCGAATATCGAATTTGGGTGCGCGTACCTCTCGTATCTGCTGACATATTTCAATGGCTCGACGGATAGCGCTATTGCTGCCTACAATGCCGGAATGGGCAATGTCGATGGGTGGGCGCAGCAAAACACATCGCTCCATAACGCGATTACCTTCCCCGAGACGCAAGCCTATTTGATTCGTGTCAATAATGCCTGGGTCCGCTATAAGACCCTCTATCCCGACCGGTTCGTATAGGACTATGCCTGCCGCCTGCGTATACTGCAGATGTATGAGTTAGGAGTATCCATGGCGGATTTTGAAGTTGAGCGTGTTGGCGGAGAGCTCAAACGCTTTGGCGTTGAGGGCTCTGAGGTGCCGTTTAAGGTCGTGTCTCCCTATGAGCCTGCAGGTTCCCAGCCGAAGGCCATTGAGTCGCTTGTGCAGGGCGTGAGGGACGGAGACCGCTATCAGGTTTTGCTTGGCGTGACCGGCTCGGGCAAGACCTTTACCATGGCCAAGACCATTGAGGCCTTGGGTAAGCCAACGCTGGTCATGGCCCCCAACAAAACCCTCGCCGCCCAGCTTGCGAGCGAGCTCAAAGAATTCTTTCCCAACAACGCCGTGGTCTACTTCGTCTCGTACTACGACTACTATCAGCCCGAGGCATATGTACCGCAGAGTGATACGTATATCGAGAAAGACTCCTCGATTAACGAAGAGGTCGAGATGCTGCGCCATCAGGCGACAGCATCGCTGCTCTCTCGACGCGATGTGATCGTCGTCGCATCGGTCTCGTGCATCTACGGTATCGGCTCTCCCGAGGACTATGCGGGCTTGGCACCAAACGTCGATAAGAAGGTGCCGCTCGAGCGTGATGACTTTATCCATGCACTCATCGACATTCAATACGACCGCAATGACTATGATTTGGCGCGCGGTACCTTCCGCGTGCGCGGCGATGTCGTCGACGTGTATCCGCCCTATGCCGAGCATCCGTTGCGCTTTGAGTTCTTTGGTGACGAGGTCGAACTGATTGCCGAGATCGATGAGGTTACCGGTGAGATGTTGCGTGAGTACGAGGCGATTCCCGTGTGGCCGGCTTCGCACTACGTTACCGAGAAACCTAAGGTCAAGGCGGCCCTGAAATCAATCAGCGATGAATGCGAAAAGCGCGTGGCGGAGCTCAAAGCGACCGACAAGTTGCTCGAGGCGCAACGTCTGCAGCAGCGGACCGATTATGATCTCGAGATGCTTGAGACGATGGGCTTTTGCAACGGCATCGAGAACTACTCGCGCCATCTGGATGGACGTAAGCCGGGCGAGCCGCCGTTTACCCTGATCGACTACTTTCCCAAGGACATGCTCTGCATTATCGACGAGAGCCATGTGACGGTGCCGCAGATTCGCGGCATGCACGAAGGCGACCGATCGCGCAAGGTTACGCTTGTTGAGCATGGTTTTCGCCTGCCCTCGGCGCTCGACAACCGTCCGCTTCGCTTCGATGAGTTTGAGGCAAGGATTCCGCAATTCATCTACGTCTCGGCCACGCCGGGTGACTATGAGCTGCGCGTAAGCCAAAATGACGTTGAGCAGATCATTCGTCCGACCGGCCTGCTCGACCCCAAGATCGATGTGCGTCCGGTTCGTGGGCAGATTGACGATCTTGAGGATGAGATTCGCGAGCGCGTTGCCCGCAAGGAGCGCGTGCTGGTGACCACGCTCACCAAGCGCATGGCCGAGGACCTGACCGACCACCTGCTTGATGCCGGCATTAAGGTCAACTACATGCACTCCGATACGGCGACGATGGACCGTGTCGAGATTCTGCGAACGTTGCGCGAGGGCAAGATTGATGTTTTGGTTGGCATCAACTTGCTTCGCGAGGGTCTGGATCTTCCCGAGGTCTCGCTGGTGGCAATTCTCGATGCCGATAAGGAAGGCTTCTTACGTAACCGCCGTTCTCTGATTCAGACGATTGGCCGTGCCGCTCGCAACGCTGACGGCGAAGTCATCATGTACGCCGACGTCGTGACCGATTCGATGAAAGAGGCCATCGAGGAGACGCAGCGTCGCCGTGAGATCCAGATGGCCTACAACGAAGAACACGGCATTGTGCCCAAGACGGTGCGCAAGGCCATTAACGACATTTCGAGCTTTATTGCCGAGGCCGAAAAGACCGTAGGCTCCAAGGGACGCTCGAAGGGCGACTCTCTGGGTCACGGCGCGTTCTATACACCCGACGAAAACGGCGAGGGCGCCGCGCCGGAGACGGCGGCACCCGAGCAGACGCTTGCCGAGCAACTGGAAGGGCTGCCGCATGACGAGCTCGTGCGGATTGTCGAGACCATGGAGGAAGACATGCGTAATGCTTCCGCCGCCATGGACTTTGAGGAGGCGGCACGTCTGCGCGATGCCGTCGTTCAGATTCGGGCGATGCTCGAGGGTGCGTCCGAGGACGAAACGATTGAGCGCCTACGTTCGCAGGCCCGTAAGGGTTCTACGTTCGCTTCGGGCAGAAAACGCCAGGGCGCGCGATTTAAGAAATAGGATACAGGCCCCGAGCTTCTCGTTGAGCTTGGGGCCTGTGTCTTTAGTGTGCTAGAGGTCTGCAATCAGGGCTTCGGCACACCGGATGCCATCGGTGGCGGCGCTCATGATGCCGCCGGCATATCCTGCTCCCTCGCCGCAAGGGTAGAGGCCTGGAGTCGTCACAGCGTGACACGCGCGATCTCGGGTGACGGTGACCGGGGAGCTCGAACGCGTCTCCACGCCGGTAAGTACGGCATCGGGGCGGTCGTAGCCCCGTAGCTTTTTTCCGAGCAGGGGAATTCCCAGGCGAAGCGACTCGACGATATGCTGTGGTAGCGCCTCGTCAATTGCCGTCCAAGTCACACCGAGCGGATAGGTGGGCTTAACCTTTCCACATGCCGTGCTGGGACGTTTTGTAAGGAAATCGCCGACGAGCTGTGCCGGTGCATTCCAGTTAGAGCCGCCCAGTCGGTAGGCAGCCTGCTCGCAAGCGCGCTGGAGTTCAACGCCCGCGAGAGGGTCATCGCTGGGAAGGTCTTCGGGCGTGACGTTAACGAGCAAGGCGGCATTTGCGTTACGGCCGTTGCGGGCATTGAGACTGGCGCCGTTGATGCACAGGTGGCCCGGCTCGGAAGAGGCGGCGACAACCTGCCCGCCGGGGCACATGCAAAACGAGAACACGCTGCGCCCGTTGGGAAGATGGGCGACGAGCTTGTAGGGGGCTGCTCCGAGGGCGGGATGTCCCGCCGAAGAGCCATATTGGGCGCGATCGATATCGCGCTGCGGGTGCTCGATGCGCACACCCATGGCAAAGGTTTTTTGCGCGAGGGCTACGCCGTGGTCCTTGAGGAGCTCAAATACGTCGCGGGCGGAGTGGCCGCAGGCAAGGATAAGGTGCTTTGTGGCGATTTGCTCAGTCACGGCATGTTGAGACGTCTGGACATCGATGCCCGTGATGGCACCGGACGCGTCGGCGCGAATGTCAACGAGCTTTGTTCGATAACGGACGACACCACCGAGCCGTTCGATGCGCTGGGAAATATTGGTGACAACTGTGGGAAGGATGTCGGAGCCAATGTGCGGCTTGGCATCCCACAGAATGTCTCTGGGTGCACCCGCTTCGACGAAGGTGTCCAGGATAAGGCGATGGGCGGGATTTTTAGTTCCCGTATTGAGCTTGCCATCCGAGAAAGTCCCCGCGCCGCCCAAGCCAAACTGGATATTGCTCTCGGGGTCGAGGGTGCGCTCCTTCAGGAAAAGGTCGATTGCCTGCGAGCGGCGAAGCGCCGGGTCGCCCCGTTCGATAAGCAGGGGCTTCAGGCCCGCTTCGGCAAGGGTGAGTGCGGCGAAAAGGCCAGCGCATCCGGCACCGACGACGACAGGGCGCTCTTTGGGCGCGCCGGAAACGGGGGAGGGGAATGAAGGCTCATTGTCTTCTATCGTGCGCACGCGTGAGCGGTCGCGCGCAGCAACGCTGTCGAGCACTGTCTGCTCGATGTCTGGGCTCGTCAGCTCAACACGAAAGCTCAGGATAAAATGAACGTCTCGTTTTTTGCGGGCATCGATGGACTTGCGGTGGAGCTCGATGGACTTGATCTCGGAGTCTTTGCAACGTAGGACGCGTTTGGCGATTCGCTTGCCAACGATGAGGCAAGCATTTTCATCGCCGGCTTCATCGAGCGACGCAGTGACTTGAGTGATTTCGATCATCGAGGTCTCCTTAGATGCAAGAAAGAGGCCGTCCGGTGTCCCAGGCGGCCCGAATGCGTTTTGATTATAACTGCGCGGCTATAGGTTACTTGCAGCGCGAATGCCAGAAATCCAGGCCCATGCAAGGTTGAAGCCACCGCAGTCGGCGTCGATATCGAGTGCTTCGCCGCAGACGCAAAGCGGGGCTCCGACTGCGTCGTTCGCGCGAAGGCTGGGTATCGAGATGGTCTCGATGGGTATGCCGCCACGTATGACCTGTGCCGAGCGCTCATCGGCCGTTCCCTCGACGAGCAGTTTAAAGTGCTTGAGGATGGAAACCAGATGGATGACATCGTTGGAGCCTGGATGGCACTGCTCGAACGCCGTACAGACGACGCGGGAGAGTTGAGGAGCGAGCATGCCGTCGAGCCAGCGGGGGTCGTGGGGCGAAAAACGGCCGAGCAGTTCAACGCGTCGGTGGAGCACATCGAGCAGCTCGTCTTTGGAGAGGTCGGGGAAAACGTCGAGCAGGATCGTGTCGCCGTGCTGGATGCGTCGGGAGAGGTTGAAGGCGGCGACACCTGAGATGCCGAAGGTCCGGAACAACACCTCGCCGTCTTCGCACCAGAGCTCCTCATGATTGCGGGTGAGCGTCAAGCGGGCACGGACGCGTAGGCCATCCAAGGTATTGAATGCCGTCTGGTCGCCAACGACTGATGCCGACACAGGACAGAGGACGGGGCGCAGCGGCGTTAGGGGGAGGCTAAATGTCTCGGCGATGCCGGCAGGGTTGCCGCCCGTAGCGATAATTACGGCCTTTGCCTGCAGCGTCTCGTTCGTGCGCGGGGTATCGGCGAGCGCCCTCCGAAGCGAGCGGAGCTCCGATTTTCGATCGTCGTGCTTTTTCGCCTTGAGCGCCCGTGCGGGACGGTCTATTTGGAGCGCCCAACCCTCGGGAGCTTTGTGCACCGTGGCAACATTGGCTCCGCAGATTAAGGTGATGCCCAGATGATCGCAAACGTTGAGAAGCGCGTCGCGCACCGATTCGGCGCGAAGGGAGCGCGGGTACAATCGACCTTCCTCGGAGGTCGTCATGATGCCCAGCGAGGAGAAGAAGCCCATAAGCTCTTGTTCGGGCCGGGGGCCCATGACGGATTCGACGAAAGCGGGATGGTTGTACCGCCGAGGATCAATCGATTCGTTTGAGAGATTGCAGCGGCCGTTGCCGGTCGCAAGGAGTTTAAGGCCGCAGGCGACATCGCGCTCAACGATGCAGACGCTTTTGCCAGCGCGTGCGGCCGTAATGGCGGCGGCGAGACCCGAGGCCCCGCCGCCGATTACCAGGACGTCATAGAAGGCGCTCGCGTTCACTTAGGCCTCGTCGGTCTCGTGCGGGGCGATGGCCTCGACGGCAGAGACGGCCTTGGGCAGCATGCCATCGGGCAGCGCGGTCTCGACTTCACCCTTATCGCAGGCCTCGGCGAGTGACGGATTGATGGGAAGCTGGCCCAAGATGTCGAGGTTGTAGCGCTCGGCGACTTCGGGGAGCTTGCTCTTACCAAAGACCTCGATCTTCTTGCCGCAGTCGGGGCACTCGATATAGCTCATGTTCTCGACGACGCCCAGAATGGGGACGTTCATCTTCTCGGCCATGTTGACTGCCTTGGCGACGATCATCGAGACCAAGTCTTGCGGGCTCGTGACGATGACGATGCCATCGACGGGCAGCGATTGGAAAACGGTGAGCGCGACGTCACCCGTTCCCGGAGGCATATCGACCAGCAGGTAGTCGATGGGGCCCCACGAGGTCTCGCTCCAGAATTGCCTGATGGCGCCCGCGATAACCGGGCCACGCCAAAGGACGGGATCGGTTTCGTTTTGGAGCAGCAGGTTGGAGCTCATGACCTTGACCCCGTGCTCTGAGATCTCGGGCAGCATAAGATTGCCGAGAGCATGGACATGACGTCCACTCATACCGAACATCTTGGGGATGGAGGGGCCGGTGATGTCGGCATCGAGGATGCCGACTTTGTTGCCGCGGCGGGCAAGCTCGGTGGCGATGGCACCGGTGACGAACGACTTGCCGACGCCGCCCTTGCCGGATAGCACGGCGATAACGCGCTTGACCTCGGATAGCGTGTTCTCTTCAAATTCCTGCGGTGCGGTTTGTCCGCCGGCCGCCTGTGCGTGCTCGCAACCCATATCTGACTCCTTTGTATGCGTTGGGGCAAGGCCCCACGATGTGACACGAGCGTCATTGTACCCTCGTTTGCGAGCGGGAGTCATTTGTGATGTGCGGCGGGCGATCGACGGCATTCGAAAGGATGGGTCAGGCATTGCGACGCGCGCGTCGGATAAAGCAAAAGGTCTGCGAATCTTGTATTACGAACATCTGTGCGCGTTGAGTGCGCTAAACTCATCGGCAGTGTGATTTGAAGTTATAGGAGGCAAGGAGCTTCCATGTCTGATTCCTCTATCGTTATTCGCGGTGCGCGCGAACACAACTTGCGCGATATCGATGTATCCATTCCACGCGACCAGCTCGTGGTCATTACCGGTCTTTCCGGCTCGGGCAAAAGCTCGCTAGCGTTCGACACGATCTATGCCGAGGGCCAGCGTCGTTATGTTGAGAGCCTGTCGAGCTATGCTCGCCAGTTCTTGGGCCAGATGGACAAGCCCGACCTGGATTCGATTGACGGTCTGTCGCCTGCCGTGTCGATTGACCAAAAGACGACATCCAAGAATCCTCGATCGACGGTGGGTACCGTAACCGAGATTTATGACTACCTGCGACTGCTGTTTGCTCGCGTCGGTACGCCGCACTGCCCCGAGTGCGGTCGCATAATCGAGCGCCAGACGACCGATCAGGTTGCCGATAAAGTCCTGGCTGCGGGGGAGGGCCGCCGCGCGTTCGTGCTGGCACCGGTGGTTCGCGGTCGCAAGGGCGAGTATGCCAAGCTGTTCGAGGATCTTCGCGCCGAGGGCTTTAGCCGCGTGCGCGTCGACGGCGAGGTTCGCTCGCTTGATGACCCTATCGATTTGGATAAGAAATTCAAGCACGATATCGAGGTCGTGGTCGACCGTATCGTGATTCGCGAGAACTCCCTGGGCCGTATTGCCGAGTCCGTTGAACAGGCTACTGCGCTGGCGCACGGCAATGTGAACGTATACTTGCTGCCCGACCGCGACGCTCCCGAGGGGACCGAAGGCGAGTTACTGGAGTATTCGCTGGCGCTGGCGTGCCCGGAGCATGGACACTCCATCGATGACCTGCAGCCGCGCGATTTCTCGTTTAATGCCCCCTATGGCGCGTGCCCCGAGTGCGATGGCCTGGGCTTTAAGAAGACGGTCGATGCCGAAGCGCTAATCGAAGACCCCTCGAAGTCGATTGCCGACGGGGTCTTTGGCAGCCTGTTTGGCAACTCTAACTACTATCCGCAGATTTTCGCTGCGGTCTGCAAACACTTTAAGGTGAGCGTCGATACGCCGTGGGAGGATCTGCCTGCGCGGGTACGTCGCGCGTTTTTAGACGGCATGGGCGACCAGAAGATTTCGGTCGACTATCAAAAGCTCGATGGGCGTCGCAGCCAGTGGGACACCAAGTTCTCGGGTGTGCGCAATATCCTGTACGAGCGCTATAGCGAGACGACGAACGAGAACACCAGGGCGCGCTTGGAGAAGTACATTCGCGAGGAGCCGTGCTCGAGTTGCCATGGTGCTCGTCTGCGCCCCGAGATGCTCGCCGTTACTGTAGGCGGTAAGTCCATTTACGAGGTCTGCTGCCTGTCGTGCCGCGAGTCGCTCGAGTTTTTTGAGGGCCTGGAGCTTACCGAGCGCCAACAATTTATCGGCGGGCGCATTGTTAAGGAAATCCTGGAGCGCCTGCGCTTTCTGGTCGATGTCGGACTCGACTATCTGACCCTCGACCGTGCCTCGGCGACGCTTTCCGGAGGCGAGGCCCAGCGCATTCGCCTGGCAACGCAGATTGGCGCCGGCCTCATGGGCGTCCTGTACATTTTGGACGAGCCATCGATTGGTCTCCATCAGCGCGATAACGAGCGCCTGATTAAGACACTTGAGCGCCTGCGCGATATCGGCAATACCGTTATTGTCGTCGAGCATGATGAGGATACGATTCGTGCTGCCGACTATGTGATCGACATGGGCCCCGGCGCGGGCGTGAACGGCGGACACGTGGTCGCAGCGGGAACGCCTGCCGATATCATGGCGTGCCCCGATTCGATGACGGGTGCCTACCTGACCGGCAAGCGAATGATTCGGGTTCCCGATAAGCGCCGCAAGCCTGGTCGCGGCTGCCTTAAGATCACGGGTGCCCGTGCCAACAACCTTAAAAACGTTACCGCCAAGATTGAGTTCGGTACGCTTACGGTCGTTACCGGCGTGTCGGGATCGGGCAAGAGCTCCCTGGTTACCGACACCATCGCACCCGCCCTTACGAATGCCATTCATCGCTCGACGCGTCCTGTGGGTCCGTACAAAAAGCTCGAGGGTATCGAGTGCATCGATAAGGTGATCGACATTGACCAGTCGCCGATCGGCCGTACTCCGCGTTCCAATCCCGCTACGTACATTGGCCTGTGGGATGATCTGCGCGCGCTGTTTGCGAGCACACCGGAGTCGAAGGCACGCGGCTACTCGCCGGGACGTTTCTCCTTTAACGTGAGCGGCGGTCGCTGCGAAGCATGCAAGGGCGACGGACAAATTAAGATCGAGATGCACTTCCTTCCCGATATCTATGTCCCCTGCGAGGTCTGCGGCGGCAAACGCTATAACCGCGAGACGCTTGAGGTCACCTACCGTGGTAAGACCATCTCTGACGTGCTCGACATGAGCGTTACCGAGGCGCTGGCTTTCTTTGGGAATATTCCTCAGATTAAGCGTAAGCTCCAGACTCTGTATGATGTGGGCTTGGGTTATGTGAGCTTGGGCCAGCCGGCAACGACGCTTTCGGGTGGCGAGGCGCAGCGCGTAAAGCTCGCCAAGGAACTCCACCGCCGTCAGACGGGTAAGACGTTCTACATTCTGGATGAGCCGACGACCGGTCTCCATTTTGAGGATGTCCGCCAGCTGCTCGACGTGCTGCAGCGCCTGGTCGATGCGGGCAACACGGTTCTGGTGATCGAGCACAATCTCGATGTCATCAAGGTTGCCGACCGTCTGATCGATATGGGCCCCGAGGGCGGTAATGGCGGCGGAACCGTCGTGGTCTCGGGAACGCCGGAGCAAGTCGCGGCGTGTCCGCAAAGCTATACGGGTAAGTTCTTGGCACCGTTGCTCAAGCGCGATCGAGAGCGTCAGGCACAGCTCGACGCGCAGTAAAGAGATGTTGTAATGCGAAAAGCGCCACCGATTCCTTCCGATTCGGTGGCGCTTCTGTGTGTCGAGATGACGTACGCGGCCAAATTGGACATATACTTAAGCGTTGCGTTCGCATGCGAAGGAAGGGACATGCCATGGCAAAGGCTGCGAAGACGCCAAAAACCAATGCAATGCGCGAGTTGGAAAGCGCCGGCATTTCCTATGTTCTCCATACGTACGAAGACGATGGCGACGAATCGTCAGGCTTGGGCGTTGCGATTTCCGAGCAGCTTGGCGAGGAGCCCGGTCAGGGATTTAAGACCTTGGTTTGCGTGACGCCGTCCAACGACCACGTTGTGTGCTGCATCCCCGTTGCCGACGAGCTCGACCTAAAGGCCGCTGCGCGTGCCGCGGGTGAAAAGTCTCTGGTCATGATGCATGTCAAGGACCTGCTTGCCGCGACAGGGTACGTCCGCGGCGGTTGCAGCCCGGTCGGTATGAAAAAACGCTTTCGGACGCTAATCGATGAGACATGTGTCCTTTGGGATACCATTTTTATCTCGGGCGGCAAACGTGGCTATCAGCTTGAGCTTGCGCCCGACGACTTAGTTGCATTTTGCGGGGCGACGGTTGCCCCGATCACGAGAGAGGACTGAGCGATGCCGCAGGAAGAATCGAAGCGCGGAGCTCACTTTGCAAACGGCTCGGCTTCTCGGGCGTCCGCGTCTGGGGACTCTTCGGTCGAAAACGAGATTCAAAACGCTTGGCCTGCGGCTGGTGACCCGGGGGAGACGGCTGTGTATTTGCGCGCCGCCGGTGCCGGTACGGTGCCTCCTCGTACGATTCTCTCTTCGGGTCGCCCCGATGAGACGGCGGTGTTTTTGGCCGCGGCTCAATCCCGTGCCGGACGGATGTCTGCCGCCGCCGGGGCGTCTCGTGCGCCGCGTCCCGATGAGACGGCAGTGTTCTTGATGGCGGCTCAGGGAAAGGGCGCGCTGAAGGGCACCCCAGCCGATCGTACCGCGACGCCTGCAACCGACGGGGATGACGAGCAGCTGCTTATGGATGACGAGTGGTCACCGCTCGGCTCGACCGATCCGGTCGAGGGCGTTGCTGTCGACGACGATGATTGGGACCTTTTGTCGTTTTCTGGACGAACCGCTGCCGTCAGGGAAGTTGACACGGTGTTTGGTGATAATGCCGTAGCTAACGATGACGCTTCGTTTGACAACGATGTCACGCCTGTTGACGGCGCTTTTTCTGCCGATGATGCCGTTTTGGTCGACGACCCCTTCGTGATAATCGATGAGCCTGATATTGAGGTTGATTCTCGACGACACACTGAAGTCAGTCCCCAATCGCAGGACGATGTAGATGATATGGGCTCGTCGGATTACTCTACGATCGGTCGTTCTGCTGGGCTCATGACCGTGCTGACCATCGTATCGCGCGTCACCGGGTTTATCCGCACGTGGGCTATGGCTGCCGCCATCGGCATGTCGCTGCTTTCGTCTTCCTATCAGGTCGCCAACAACCTGCCCAATATGCTCTACGAGCTCGTGATGGGCGGCATGTTGGTTACCGCCTTTTTGCCGGTGTACATGGGCGTGCGTCGTGAACAGGGTCGCGACGCCTCAAACGAATACGTAGGCAATCTGCTCGGCATCCTGCTTTTGCTGCTGGGCGGCATTTCGGTGCTGGGCACCGTGTTCGCTCCGGGCTTTATCTGGACGCAGTCGTTCCTTTCGGGTGACGGCGGCAGCATGAATACTGCCGCGTTCATGTTTCGTTTCTTCGCCATCCAGATTCTGTTCTACGGGCTGGGCTCGGTGTTCTCGGGTGTTCTCAACGCGCACCGTGATTACTTCTGGTCGACGTTTGCCCCGGTTCTCAACAATGTGATTGTCATCGCGAGCTTTATGGGCTTTGCTCCTGTGTCCGCACAATTCGGTGAGCGTGCCGGCATCATTCTTATTGCAGCCGGAACGACCTTTGGCGTCTTTGTCCAGATGGCATGTCAGATTCCCGCGCTCGGCAAGCATGGCGTGCATCCTCATATCCATATCGACTTTAAAGACCCTGCGCTGCGCCAGACGATTACGCTCGGTATTCCGACGCTGCTTGCAACGGTATGCATGTTTGTTTCGACCTCCATCACCAATGCCGCCGCGCTGGTGGTACAGCCCGAGACCGGCCCTTCCGTCATCGCGTATGCGCGCCTGTGGTACACGCTGCCCTACGCGCTGATTGCCGCTTCGCTTTCGACGGCGCTGTACACCGAGCTCTCTCACGATGCGCAGGAGAAAGATTACGACAGTGTTCGTACGGGCATCTCGCGCGGTGTCGCCCAGATGCTGTTCTTCCTGATCCCGTTTGCGTTGTACCTGATTGTTTTCGCGCGTCCGCTCAACATGATTTACTGTGCCGGCAAGTTTGATGAGTCCGGCGTGGCGCTGGTGTCCGAGTTCCTTGTCTATCTGGCGCTCTCGCTGCCACTCTACGGCGTGGTCGTGCTGATGCAGAAGAGCTTCTCTGCTCTGCTCGATATGAAGCCCTATGGCCGCTATTGTCTGTACTCCGCCATTGGGCAGGCCGGTTCGGTACTGCTGTTCGGAGTGGCCCTCGGCTACGGCATGCCTGCCATCGCGCTTTCGTATGTCGTCGACTACGTTATCTTGGTCGGTTGTTCGCTGTGGTGGCTGCGTCGTCGTCTGCATGGCCTTCAGGTTAAGTCCATACTGCACGGAGGCTTCTTTGGCCTTTTGCTCGGCGGCCTGGGTGCCGCAGCGGGTGCCGGCGTTTTGTGGGCGCTCGAGCACTTTGTCGGAGCGCTCGGCGGCTCGATTCTGGTTACCTTGGGCTATGTTTGCGTTGCAGGCATCGTCTCGCTCGCCGTCACCTTTGGTCTGGCTGTCGCCTTTAAGATGCCCGAGGTCTCTGCGTTACTGCGCCGCAAGTAGGTAAATGTGACGGGTCACGATAACATTCCAACCCTTGCCGAACAGGTCTCGCGCGTTCCCACACAGCCCGGCTGCTACCTTTGGAAAGACGCCAAGGGCGATGTCATCTACGTTGGCAAGGCGAAAAACCTGCGTGCCCGTATGCGTCAGTACGTGACGCTGCAGGACGAGCGCCAGAAGATCCCGCTTATGATGCAGCTGGTGGCGAGCTTCGACTATATCGTTGTGGAGACCGAGCACGAGGCATTGGTACTCGAGCGCAATCTAATCGGTCAGTACCATCCGTACTTTAACGTCGATCTTAAGGACGATAAGAGCTACCCCTTTATCGCTATCACCAAGAGCGATCTATTTCCTGCTATTAAATACACGCGTGAGCGCCATAAGCCAGGGACGCGCTATTTTGGCCCCTATACCGATAGCCGTGCGGCGCGTGAAACCATCGATACGCTGCGCAAGGTCATTCCCATTTGCTCAGCATCCTGTGCGGAGTGGCGTCGCTGCCGCCGCATCGTTGAATCTCATAAGGGCGAAGAAGACATCGTCAATATGATTTGCGCGCAAAACGGACGCCCCTGTTTTGACTATCATGTCGGTCGTGGCCCGGGCGCATGCGTCGGCGCGATTTCTCCTGCGGATTATGCCAAGAACGTCAAACGTGTCGAACGTTTTTTGTCTGGCCATCGCAAGGACGTCGTCGACGAGCTGACATTCGAGATGACGGAGGCCGCCGAGGCGCTCGATTTTGAGCGCGCCGCCCGTGTCAAGCGCCGCCTGGACGTCATTAGGGGCCTGGACGATCGCCAACAGGTTGTCTTTCCATCGAGCGTCGATATCGATGTTATCGGCTTCTATCGCGAAGAGACCATTTCCGCCGCTTGCGTTTTTGTCGTGCGTGAGGGCCGAACGGTTCGAACCTGCGAGTTCATTCTCGATAAGGGTTTGGATGTCGACGAAGAGGAACTTCAATCGGGCTTTCTTAAGCGCTATTACGACGAGACGGCTGACATTCCAGCTGAAATCAACCTCTCTGTCGATCTTGAGGATGCGGAGGCGCTGGGGGAGTGGCTTGCGGGCAAGCGCGAGCGCTCCTGTCATCTCCATAGGCCGCAGCGTGGCGAAAAGCACCGTTTGCTCGATATGGCATCCAAAAATGCGCGCCATGCCCTCATGCGCTATATGATGCGTACGGGGTATGCCGACGACCGCACCAATCGGGCGCTCTTGGAGCTCGAAAGCGCGTTGGCGCTGCCATCGCCGCCGTTGCGTATCGAGTGCTTCGATATCTCTACGCTGCATGGCACCTTTACGGTCGCCTCGATGGTGGTGTTTACCAACGGTCGCGCCGACAAGAGCCAGTATCGCCGCTTTAAAATCCAGGCTGAATTGGACGAGGCGAACGACTTCGTTTCGATGTCCGAGGTTTTGGGGCGCCGCTATGCTCCCGAGCGGATGGCCGACGAACGTTTTGGCTCGCGCCCCGATTTGCTCGTTGTCGACGGCGGCAAGCCGCAATTGACGGCTGCAATTAAGCAACTTGAGGCCCTTGGGCTCGATATACCAGTTTGTGGCTTGGCAAAGGCCGATGAGGAGGTTTTCGTGCCTTGGGACGAGACTCCCGTCGTGCTTCCGACCGGGTCCGCGTCGCTCTATCTCATCAAGCAGGTGCGCGATGAATCGCACCGTTTTGCAATTACATTCCATCGTGAGTTGCGCGATAAAGCCATGACGGTTTCGGTACTCGATGACGTTCCAGGCGTGGGACCCACTAGAAAACGTGCCATTATGCGCCATTTTGGCTCGATGAAGCGTTTGCGTGCGGCGAGCGAGCAAGAGATTGCAGAAGTTCGCGGCATACCTGCCGATGTTGCCAAGGCGGTCCACGAGGCGCTCGTCGCATGGAATGCCGAGCGCGCCGAGGCATCGGCTAGCCATTCCGATAGCTAAACACGAGCCTAAACAACTGGTATACATGCTTGCGCGATTTTCAAGCATTTATTTCGCCATGATTACCTGCTGGTTTCGGGTTTTATTAACGCTAAAACGTTTGACTAGCCCAAGCGAAAAGCCCTGCTATCCTGCGGGTTGACGAAGACTGATATCTCACCTCGCCGATACATACTGTCTGCAGTATCGTTTGTCAACGAATTCGGTGAACGGTAGTAAATACCGTTCAAGCGGATGTATGTATCGGTCGCCGAGCGCGGCACCTCAGTTGGGTTTGTCGGTAGGTAAGGTATATGTCGTCCGCAAGTTGCGCGGGGGCAAGTCTAGGTGCTCCCGGGTAAGATTCTCTATTGATAGGAGAAGACATGGCCATCATCAACAAGGGTATGTCCAGGCGTTCGTTCCTCGGCCTCACCGGCAGCGTCGCCGCTGTCGCCGGCCTTGGTCTCACTGGCTGCGGTGGCAGCTCTAGCGACGAGGGTTCTGCTTCCGGTTCCGCCGATTCTGCCAATCGTGGCGGCGGCGTGATCACCGCTGGTTCCGCTTACGCTCCGTCCAGCTTCGACCCCGCCAGCACCGGCTCCGCTGTGGGCCTGGGCGCTAACTGGCACGTCGTCGAGGGCCTCTACGGCATCGATTATCACGACTACAGCACGTTCAACGAGCTCGCCACCGATGATCCCAAGTCCGTGGACGACACTACCTTCGAGGTCACCATTCGTAAGGGCGCCAAGTTTTCCGATGGCACCGAGGTCACTGCTGACGACGTCGTCGCCTCCTACACTGCTTGCGCTGCTTCCGCGACCTATGCTCCGTTCTTCCAGCCCTTCGAGTCCATCGAGGCCAAGGACGCCAGCACTGTGACGGTCAAGACCAAGGTACCCAACTTCTCCCTGCTCAAGGATCGTCTGGCTATCATCCGCGTTACCCCGGCCACTCAGACCGAGGAGGATCGCGCCAAGCAGCCGATCGGCTCCGGCCCCTGGATGTACGACTCTATCTCCGATACCGAGATCACCCTGGTTCCCAACCCCGAGTACAACGGTGAGTATGCTGCCGAGGATAAGAAGATCCAGTACAGCGTTCTGACCGACCCCACTGCTCGCGTTACCGCTCAGCAGGAGGGCTCCACGCTCGTTATGGAGCTCGTTACCGCTGATGCCGTCGACCAGCTCGAGAGCGCCGGCTGCAAGATCGATAACGTCCAGGGTTTCGGCACCCGCTTCATCATGTTCAACGTCGCCAAGGAGCCTTGGAACAACGTCAAGGTCCGTCAGGCTGTCATGTACGCGCTCGACACCGAGAAGATGGTCACCAACACCTTCGCCGGCCTTGCCACCGCTGCCAGCTGCTACCTGCCCAAGAGCTTCACCAACTATCATGAGGCCTCCACGGTGTACAAGACCAATGCCAAGAAGGCCAAGAAACTCATCGAGGAGTCCGGCATCACCCCGGGTGCCATCACCCTGCGCACCACCGACAACGAGCAGATTAAGGGCATGGCCGCCCAGGTCAAGAACGACCTCGACGCTCTCGGCTTCGATGTGACCATCCAGACCGACACCTCGCCGGCCACCTACGCTGCCATCGACGGCGGCGAGGCCTACGATATCCTCCTTGCCCCTGGCGATCCTTCCTGCTTCGGCGCCGACCCCGACCTGCTGCTCAACTGGTGGTACGGCGACAACGTCTGGATGCAGACCCGTTGCCCGTGGAAGGAGTCCGCTGAGTGGCAGAAGCTCCACAGTCTCATGGACGAGGCTCTTGCCGCCGAGGGCGACGAGCAGCAGAAGAAGTGGAACGAGTGCTTCGACATCATTGCTGACAACGCCGTTCTGTACCCCGTTGTCCACGTCAAGACCGTCTCCGCTTCCTGGGACGATCCGTCCACTGCGCCCAACGGCGAGGCTCTCGATGGCTTCAAGGGCATCGGCACGACGAGCATGTCCTTCAGGGGCGTTGCGACCGTCAAGGCGTAAGACTCGCTTGAGTCTGTATGCAGGATGTCGGTCGTTGGGACCGTATCCTCATAGTTGAAACAAAGACCCGGGCGGCAACGATGTCGCTCGGGTCTTGTAATGAGTATCCGTACTCATATACCAGTTGGTCCTACCGACAAAAGAAAGGGGAGAGAACGTGAACAACTTGCTACGTTTGATTGGAAGGCGTCTTGTGGCGCTGCCGATCATGGCATTGGGCGTCACCGTCCTGGTGTTCTTCCTTATGTCGTTCTCCAAGACCGACCCCGCCTACACGGCGTTGGGTGACGGTGCCTCGCCCGAGGCGGTTGCCGAGTACCATGAGAAGTATGGTCTGGACGACCCCTGGCCCGTGCGCTACGTGCGCTATATGGGCGATTTGATTCATGGCGACATGGGCACCTACGGTGCTGCTCGCAACTCCGTTGCCAAGCGCATCTCCACGGCCCTGCCCGTCACGATGCAGCTGACCTTCATCGGTCTTGCCATCGGTGCGGTCGTTTCGTTTCTGCTCGGCGTCATCGCGGCACTGTATCGCGACAAATGGCCGGACCAAGTGATCCGCGTCTTTTCCATCGCCGGCTTGGCAACCCCGTCGTTCTGGCTTGCCGTTCTGTTGATTCTGCTGTTCTCTTCCTACCTTAAGGTGCTCCCGGCATCGGGTGCTCTGCCTCACTTCACCACGAATCCGGTTGGCTATTTGGGACGTATGATCATGCCCGCTATCGCCTTGGCATTTCCACTGACGGGCCAGATGACTCGTATCGTGCGTACCGCCATGGTCGAGGAGCTCGACAAGGATTACGTCCGCATGGCTCGCGGCGCCGGCGTTCCCGAGAAGGTCGTCGTCGGCATCAACGTTCTTCGCAATGCGCTGATCACCCCGGTCACTACCCTCGGTCTTAAGATCGGTTACCTCATGGGCGGCGCCGTCGTCATCGAGGTTATCTTCAACCTCCCCGGCATGGGCACCGCGATTCTGCAGGGCGTTCAGGGCAACGAGGCGAACCTGGTTCAGGGCGTCGTTATCGTCGTTGCTCTTGCCTTCATCATCATCAACATCGTGGTTGACATGCTCTACCTGCTCATCAACCCGCGCATCAGGACGGTGTAGATTATGGTAAAGATTCGAGAGAAGCAAACCGAGCAGCTCGAGAAGGCTGCCTCCAAGGGGCTCAAGCTCGGTGGCTGGAAGAAGATGACGCTGTCTTCTAAGATTGCCGCCGTCGTGCTGGTGCTGGTCGCCCTGACTGCGATTCTGGCGCCCCTTCTTGCCCCCTATAGCCCGGTAGAGATCTTTACGGCTCGCCAGGCTCCCGGCAACGGATTTATCTTCGGTACCGACGATAAGGGTCGCGACATTCTGTCGCGTATGCTCTACGGTGGTCGTTACTCGCTGATTATCGGCTTTGGCGCCACTGCCATGGCTCTGGTCTGCGGCTCGGTCGTGGGCGCCCTTGCAGCGGTTTCGCGCAAGGCCGTCTCCGAGACGATCATGCGTATCCTGGACATCATCATGTCCATCCCGGGCATCGCCCTCGCTGCCGTCTTCGTCTCCATCCTGGGCAACTCCGTGCCGTCGATCATTTTCGCCATCGGCTTTATGTACACTCCGCAGATTGCCCGTATCGTGCGCGCCAACATCGTGTCCGAGTACGGCGAGGACTATGTCCGCGCGGTCATCGTTTCCGGCGCCAAGGCTCCGTGGATTTTGATCAAGCATGTTCTGCGTAACTGCATCGCCCCGATCATGGTCTTTACCGTTACCCTGGTCGCCGACGCCATCATCTTCGAGGCCTCGCTGACCTTCATCGGCGCTGGTATCCAGGAGCCCACCGCTACCTGGGGCAACATCCTCGCCGACGCCCGCGGCGGCGTGCTCGCCGGCCGCTGGTGGCAGGCGCTGTTCCCGGGCCTGGCCATCATGATCACCTGCCTGGCGCTCAACATCCTCTCCGAGGGCATTACCGACGCCATGGCCGCTGCTCCCTCCGCCGCCCTGGATCCGACCGATTCCTCCAAGCGTCGCGAGGCCGACCTGCTGGTCTCCGACCCCGTTCGCGCCTACAAGGAGCAGGCCCAGTCCCTCTCCGCTCGCCTTGGCGCCCTGCGCGATGTCGAGCTCAAGCGTGACGATCGCCATGTGCCCGATGAGTCCGTTGAGCCGATCCTTTCGGTCCGCGATTTCTGCATCCAGTTTGAGCACCACGGTGATATCAACGTCGTCGACCACGTTAACTTTGACGTCCGTCCCGGCCAGACCATGGGCCTGGTAGGCGAGTCCGGCTGCGGTAAGTCCATCACCACGCTAGCCATCATGGGCCTGACCGACGATGACGAGCATCTTTCCGGCGAGGTTCTCTGGGAGGGCCGCGACCTGCTCAAGATGAGCAAGAAGGAGTGGTTCGGCCTGCGCGGTACCGATATCGCCATGGTCTACCAGGACGCCCTGTCCTCGCTTAACCCCTCCATGCTCATTTCCGCCCAGATGAAGCAGCTCACCAAGCGTGGCGGCACCCGTAGCGCCGAGGAGCTCCTGGAGCTCGTGGGCCTCGATCCCAAGCGTACGCTCGAGAGCTATCCGCACGAGCTTTCCGGCGGCCAGCGTCAGCGCGTCCTGATCGCTATGGCCCTTACCCGCGACCCCAAGCTGGTCATCTGCGACGAGCCCACGACCGCTCTGGATGTTACCGTCCAGAAGCAGGTCATCAAGCTGCTCAACGATCTTCAGGCCAAGCTCGGCTTTGCCATGATCTTCGTTTCGCACGACCTGGCACTGGTCGCTGAGGTCGCTCATAACATCACGGTTATGTACGCCGGCCAGGTTATCGAGCAGGCGCCCACCAAGGAGCTGCTCACCAACCCGATTCACGAGTACACTCGCGGCCTTCTGGGTTCCGTCCTGTCCATCGAGAGCGGTTCGGGCCGCCTGCACCAGGTGCCCGGCGCCGTTCCGAGCCCGCGCGATTTCCCCAAGGGCGATCGCTTCGCGCCCCGCTCGAGCCATCCGCGCATTGGCCTGGACACCCGTCCGGTCTTCAAGCGCGTGCCCGGCACCGAGCACTTCTATTCCGAGCTCCCCGACGAGGTGCTCAAGGCAAATGGTTTGACCCCTCACGCGGAGGTGATGTAGATGAGCGAGACCGCAGTCAACGGCGTCGAGCCGATCATCTTCCTTGATGACGTCCACGTCACCTTTAGGACCCGTACCGGCTCGATTCTGCACCCCAACCTGGTTCACGCCGTCCAGGGTGTAACGATTAAGCTCATGCCCGGACAGACCATCGGCATCGTCGGTGAGTCCGGTTGCGGAAAGTCCACCACCGCCAACGTCATGTGCGGCCTGCAGGCCCCCACGAGCGGCAAGGTCTACTTTAAGGGCAAGGACGTTACCAAGCGTACCGCCGAGGATCGTCGCCACATGGGCCGCGTCATCTCGGTCGTGTTCCAGAATCCGGCTACGGCGCTCAACCCCCGCATGGTTGTTCGCGAGCAACTGCTCGACCCCATGCGCGTCCACAACTTGGGTACTGAGGCCGAGCAGGAGAAGCGCGTCAAGGAGCTCTTGGAGCTCACCGGTCTGCCCAGCTCCGCCGCCGAGGTTCTTCCCGGCCAGCTTTCGGGCGGCCAGCGCCAGCGCGTCGCAATTGCCCGTGCCCTGTCGCTGAACCCTGATGCCATCATCGCAGACGAGCCCACCTCGGCTCTGGACGTTTCGGTCCGCGCGCAGATCCTCAACCTGCTGACCGACCTTAAAAAGGAGCTCGGCCTGGCCATGGTGTTCATTAGCCATGACATCCAGACGGTCCGCTATATCTCTGACGACATCATCGTTATGAATGGCGGCAAGATCGTCGAGCAGGGCGAGGCCAAGCAGGTCTTCCAGCATCCTCAGGACCCCTACACCAAGATGCTGCTCGGCGCTGCGCCGTCGCTGCTTCATCCCAAGCTCGGCGAGTAGCCTCGCTTTCCCTCCCGTGCGCCCGGTTCTCTTACCGGGCGCACCTCCGTTGCGATTTCGAAAGGCTGGGTTCACGAGCCATGCCAAGTGCTCAGGAGCTACAACAGCAATTTGGTGAATATCGAGGCGCTATGCCCCGTCCATCGGATTTCGATCTCTTTTGGAAGGACCGCATGGCCGAGGCCGACGCCGTCGAGCTCGACTATGCGATTGAGGCGGCTTCGGTTGCGGATTCCGCGACCTGTCGGTTTTTCGACCTCTGGTATACCGGCATGTGCGGTGCACGCCTGCATGCCAAGTATCTCAAGCCGGTTTCGGACGAGCCCGTGCCGCTGGTGCTACAGTTCCACGGCTATCCGGGTGCAAGCCGCAGCTGGTTCGAGCAGGCGTCGTTTGCGGGCATGGGCATGGCACTTATCGCTCTCGATTGTCCTGGCCAGGGTGGCCCCTCCGAGGATATTGGTGGATTTGAGGGCACGACGGTTGCTGGGCATATCGTCGCCGGTATCGACGGCGACCCGGCCAATCTCTACTATGTCCGCTTGCACCAGGATATTCGCATTCTGTGCCGTATTGTTCGCGAGCTCGAGGGCATCGATCTTTCCCGCGTATTTGTGAACGGCGCATCGCAGGGCGGCGGTTTGGGCATTGCGACCTGCGCGCTTAATAGCGAGCTTATCAATCGCGCTGCCATCCTCTATCCCTTCCTGTCGGATTTCCGCCTTGTTTGGGATCTGGATGCCGACGATATCGCTTATGAAGGCCTGCGTTATTGGTCGCGTTGGTTTGACGAGGACTCGACTCGTATTGAGGAGGCCTATGCCAAACTGGCGTACTTCGATTCCAAGAACTTTGCCCCCATGGTCAAATGCCCCGTGCTGTTTGGCACGGGCACAGCCGATATCGTCTGTCCGCCGGCGACGCAGTTTGCGGTCTACAACAATCTGGCCTGTGAGAAGCGACGCGAGTTCTTTGAGGGCTTTGGCCACGAGGAGATTCAGGACTTTGACGATCTGATCATTCCGTTTTTCTGCGAGGGAGGGGAGGCTCATGTCTAAGTGCGAGAGCAATATCGACGAGCTGATCGTCCCCGGGCTCGCGGAGATGCCTGGAACGGTTTCGTCAAGGCTCTCTGATTTCCGGGGTTGGCACGGCGATGCTTCGGCGGATGTTTCCGAATTAGAGACAGCCGCTTCGGACCTTGAGGTTTGCGGGCTGACTGTTACGGCGATTGATTTCGCCAATCCGTGCGCGCGCTACTCCGAGGTTTCCTTTGAGCTCGGCGGGTATGTCGTACACGGTCGTTTGATTGAGCCCTTAGGCCATGCCCGGGCATCCGAGTTTGTGCCGCTCTGTCTGATGTTTCACGACATCGATCGACCCGTGCGTGGATGGCATCACATGACGAGATTTGCCGCCATGGGGTATGCCGTCCTCGCGCTGGATGACGATGTTGCTGGTGCGGACGACCTGCAATGGGGGATTGCTTCGCCCGCTTTTGTCAAGCGCGTCCGTTGGGGCTGCGCGTTGGCGAAGGTCGCGCGCAATCTTGATGGCATGGATCCCGATCGCATTTTTGCATGGGGCGAGGGTCTTGGCGGCGGTGTTGCGCTGGCGGTTTCTGCTCTGGACGAGCGCGGACTTGCCTGCACGGCGGTTGCCAATCCAATTCCCGGTGGCCTCGAGGCTCTGTCGTCTCGGGTGCGCGGATCGGTGCTCATGGGCACGTCGCTCATGGATACCGTGAGCGACCCCAAGGGTCAGTTTGCCGTATTCAACGGTCTTGAGTGTGACCGGAGGCATATCATCTATGCCAAATACGCTCATGAGCGTATTAACGCGTTCGAAAACGAAGTCGTCGACTTCTTTAACCAAACGTTCTATCCGTGTTCTTTGGCCTAGACGGCCTGGACACTGCCAACAAGAGTGAGCGGCATAGGGCCGCTCGCCAGACAGCTAAGGAGATTCTTGTGGCAACTCAGAAATTCACCGGCGTTATCCCTCCCGTCGTTGTTCCCGATACCGAAGACCACCAGCTCGACGTTGCCTCCTTTGAGCGCAGCATCAACCGCATGATCGATGCCGGAGTCGATGGTCTGTTCTTCTTGGGGTCTTCGGGCGAGGTCGTCTTCTCCACCGATGAGCGCCGTCGCCAGATTATCGCCGAGGCCGTTCGTATCGTCGACCACCGTGTGCCTGTTCTGGTCGGCATCATCGATACCGAGACCGAGCGCATGATTGAGCACGGCAAGGTCGCCCAGGAGCTGGGCGCCGATGCCCTCGTCGCCACCTGCCCGTTCTATGCCCTGCAGGGTATGACCGAGGTCGAGGAGCACTTCCGCATCCTGCACGAGGAGCTCGACCTGCCCATCTTTGCCTATGACATTCCCGTCTGCGTTCACACCAAGCTCCCCTGGAAGCTCCTTGCCAAGCTCGGCGCCGAGGGCGTCCTTGCTGGCGTCAAGGATTCCTCGGGTGATGACATCTCGTTCCGCTACCTCGTTCAGGAGAACGAGAAGAACGGCCATCCGATGAGCATCCTCACCGGTCACGAGGTTGTTGTCGACGGCGCCTATCTCGGCGGCGCTGACGGTTCCGTCCCGGGTCTCGCCAACGTTGAGCCCGAGGGCTACGTGCGTCAGTGGAAGGCCGCTCAGGCTGGTGACTGGGCTACCGTCAAGGCCGAGCAGGATCGTCTCAATGAGATCTCCCACATCTGGGATGTCACCTCGGGCGTCCAGGGCTATGCCGGTGGCGTCGGCGCCTTCAAGACCGCTATGAACCTCATGGGCATCTTCGACAGCCCGACCATGCCGCGCCCGGTGAAGGCCATGACCGGTGAGAACGTCGAGGCGATTAAGAAGGTCCTCCAGGACAACGGCCTCCTTTAAAGCTTTCCCAGGCACCCGACCTCGCCGTTCAACCGTGCGGCCATGACCCATTAGGTCAATGGCCACACGGCTTCTCGGCGATCTCGGGCACCTGGAAAACCTTTACCGCGCTGTGACGGCTAGCCTGACGGCGCATTTCCTGTAGTTGTTTATATCTCCTAAGGAGAGCGACATGGAGAACAAGTACGTTTGCTCCGTCGATATCGGCGGCACCAAGATTGCGACCGCCATTATGGAGTATCCGGCTGATGGCGGCGTGCCCCATCCGGTCTTTGAAGCCGAGGTTCCCACCGAGGCCCAAGAAGGCGGCGAGGCAGTTTTCCAGCGCATCGAGGCGTCCATCAAGGCTGCTCTCGAGGCGAACCCCGATGTCGAGGTCCTCGGTATCGGTATTGGCGCCGCCGGTGTCGTCGACCCCAAGACGGGCGCCATCGCCTACGCCAACGAGATTATGCCCGGCTGGTCTGGCGTTCAGTTGGGGCCGCGTCTGCGCGAGGACCTTGGTCTTCCCGTTGCCGTGGTGGGCGACGTGCAGGCTCATGCTCTGGGCGAGGCCCACTGGGGCGTCGGCAAGGGCAAGTTCTCCGTCTTGTGTCTGGGCATCGGTACGGGCATCGGCGGCGCATATGTCGAGAACGGCCGCGTGATGCAGGGCTTCCACGGTGCTGCCGGTCATATGGGCCACATCGAGTGCTCGGCTGCCGCCGGCATTCCCTGCGCCTGCGGGCGTTCTGGCCATCTTGAGTCGGTTGCTTCGGGCACTTCCATTGGTCGCATGTACGACGAGCGCTTTGGCCGCGTCGACCCCAGCCGTCCTTCGGTCGGTCGCGATGTGAACGACCTGTGCCGCGCGGGCGACGCAAAGGCGACTGAGGTCATCCATGACGCCGGCTTTGCACTGGGCGCCAGCTTAGGCTCGCTCGCCAACATTCTGGATCCAGAGGTCATCGTGCTTTCGGGCGGCGTGATTCACCAGGGTCCCGATTGGCGTTCGCAGACGTGGAAGGACTCGGTGCACGAGGGCTATGCCAGCCAGGCACTCGACCCGCTTCAGGACACACCGATCCTCATCGGGTCTCTGGAGGGCGACGCGCCGCTCATTGGTGCCGCTGAGCATCTTCTTGCCTCGTTAAAGTAAACGTATCTGCTGTAGGAGCCTCTCGAGACAACACGCCTCGGGAGGCTGTTCTGAGAAAGGTTGCAGCCTTATGACCGTCGATCCTTTGATTCAATCCCTAAAGGGTAAGCTCGTCGTGAGCGTTCAGGCGTATATGGGCGAGCCGCTTCGTACGCCCGAGACCATGGCTCAAATGTCTCGCGCTTGCGAGCTCGGCGGCGCCGCCGCCATTCGCTGCCAGGGCCTTGCCGACATTGCCGCCATCAAGGGCCGCTGTGAGGTTCCCGTCATCGGCCTGTGGAAGGATGGGCACGAGGGCGTTTACATCACGCCGACGCTGCGTCACGCTCGCGCCTGCGTTGCTGCCGGCGCCGATATCGTGGCGATCGACGCTACCGATCGTCCGCGCCCCGATGGCAAGACGGTCGAGGACACCTTCCGCCCGCTGCACGAGGAAGGTGTGCTCCTGATGGCGGATTGTGCCACCATCGAGGACATTCGCCGCGCGGTCGATATGGGCTTCGACCTGGTATCCACCACGCTTTCTCACGGTGTCGCCGCCATCGACTGCACCATGGCCGATGGCCCCGATCTGCCGCTCCTGCGTCGGGCGACCGAGGAATTCCCCGGTCTTCCCATCATCTGCGAGGGCCGCGTGCATACGCCCGAGGAGGCTCGCGCTGCAATCGACGCTGGTGCCTGGGCTGTTGTCGTCGGCACCGCCATCACGCACCCCACGAGTATTACAAGTTGGTTCAAGGCTGCGCTTGAGGCGTAAGACAGGCCTCGTATCCGCTCGGGGCGGTATACTCAATAAAGGCAATTGACCGCGCGGGATCCGGGTTGCTGGGTCCCGCGCTTGTTTTTGGGAGGCAACACATGCAAAAGGGAGATGCCATGGATGCGGCGGAGCGCTCGGAGCGCATCCCCGATATTGTCATCATCACCGGAATGTCCGGATCGGGCCGCACGCAGGCCATGCACGTGTTCGAGGACATGGGTTATTTTTGCATCGATAACCTGCCTCCGCGTCTCATCGCCCAGCTTGCCGAGCTCGTCGGCATCAATACGGGCGTGGGCAGGCATCTCGCCGTCACCTGCGATCTGCGTAGCCAGGGACTGTTTGACGAGTTGCTCGATGCGGTCGCCGCGCTCGAAGAGCGCGAGATGAGCTGCGACATCGTGTTCCTGGAGGCTTCTGACGAGGTGCTGATTCGTCGCTACAGCGAAAATCGCCGCCGTCATCCCATCGCCAAGCCGGGAGAGACTACGGCCGATGCCATTCAGCGCGAGCGCCTGCAGCTACAGGGCGTGCGCGATCGAGCCGATATGATTATCGACACGAGCCGTCTGCGCACCTCTGCGCTGCGTAACAAGCTACGTATGGCATTTTCCGAGCTGTCCGACCAGCAGCTCATGGACGTCCATGTGTTCTCGTTTGGCTTTAAGCACGGCATGCCCGTCGAGGCGGACATTATGATCGACGTCCGCTTCCTGCCCAATCCGTTCTACGATCCCGAGATGCGCACCATGACCGGTCTCGATAAAAAGGTCTCCGATTTTGTTCTGGACCATCCCAAGACGCAGGAGTTTTGGAAGGCTTGGACACAGCTGCTTGATACGGTAATGCCGGGTTATATCGCGGAGGGCAAGCCACAGCTTTCTATCGCCATCGGCTGCACGGGCGGCCAGCACCGCAGCGTTGCCATTGCCGAGGCCACGGCCCGTTACCTGGAAGGCGCTCAGTATCACGTGAGCATCTCCCACCGCGACCTGTCGCGCGCCAACACGAAGGCATAGGCCTGCATGTCGTTTACCGCTGAGGTGCGCGACGAGCTTGCGCGCTGCGAACCCGAATGTGAATACTGCGACTTGTCGACGCTTGCCGCCCTCACGCGCGTGAGTGGTACGCTCTCGCTTACCGGCTCTGGGCGGTATCGTTTGACGGTTGCGACTGAGACGGGAGCCGTCGCGCGCACGATGATCACGCTGACGCATCGCATCCTTAAGCTCAAAACGGAGTTCACCGTTCGCAAATCTGTCTTGCATAAGGTTCGAAACTATCTCATTACCTTGCCTGATCAGCCCGATTTGGATAAGGCTCTGGTGCTGCTGGGTATCCTCGACCGGAGGGGAGGACTTGTCGCCGGTGTGCCCCGACATATCGTTGCGCGTCCTTGCTGCAGACTTGCCTATATCCGCGGCGCGCTCATCGCGGGCGGCTTCGTGGCCGATCCACGCGGCGACTTTCATTTGGAGATCGCGGTGCAGGGCGAGCAATATGCCAAGGGGCTTTGCGACCTGTTGGAGCAGATTGGGGTCCACGCGCGTGTTAATGCACGGCGGGGGTCTTATGCCGTGTACATTAAGAGCGCCGAGGAAATCGAGCATCTTTTAAAGCTGATTGGTGCCAAGCGCAGCGTTGCCGAGATTGAGGAGGCGCGCGCGGTCAAGTTGGTTAAGAACGATGTGAACCGTCGCGTGAACGCCGAGCTCGCCAACCAGACAAGAAGCGCCGGTGCCGCCCAGCATCAGCTTGCGCTTATCGATGAGCTCGAGCAGCGTGGTCTTCGCGATGCGCTTCCGGATGCCTTGGCGGTCTTTTGCGACCTGCGCGAGCGCTATCCCGATCTGTCACTGCGTGATTTGGGGGAGATGGCTGACCCTCCCTTGTCGAAGTCAGCCCTCTACCATCGAGTTTTGAGGCTTGAAAAGCTCATTGAAGCAAACAGGTAGTTTAAAGTATCGACTTATATACGGATTTAACTGCTGTTTTATTCTTTAAAACGTTTTAACGTAAATTTGATTTTCAATTTCGAGCATTCTCGTGAAATTCAAGTCAAAAAAAAGGTATATTAGGCGAGTGGTTAGTTTGTGGGCCTCAACGGCAGGCGCTGTAGCTTGCGGGGGCCTTACGAAAGGAGACACAATGGCAGTAAAGGTTGCTATTAACGGCTTCGGTCGCATCGGTCGTCTGGCTTTCCGTCAGATGTTCGGTCATGAGGGCTCCGAGATCGTCGCTATCAACGACCTCACCTCTCCCGATATGCTCGCTTACCTGCTGAAGTACGACTCCACGCAGGGCAACTATGCTCGCGATCACGAGGTCGTTGCTGGCGAGGATTCCATCACCGTTGACGGCAAGGAGATCAAGATCTACAAGGAGGCCGACGCCAACAACCTGCCTTGGGGCGACCTCGACGTCGACGTCGTTCTCGAGTGCACCGGCTTCTACACCAGCAAGGCTAAGGCTCAGGCCCACATCAACGCTGGCGCCAAGAAGGTCGTCATCTCCGCTCCGGCCGGCAGCGATCTGCCCACCATCGTGTACAACGTCAACCATGAGACGCTGACCGCTGAGGACAACATCATCTCCGCTGCTTCCTGCACCACCAACTGCCTCGCCCCGATGGCCAAGGGTCTGAACGACTTCGCTCCCATCGTGTCCGGCATCATGACCACCATCCACGCCTTCACCGGCGACCAGATGCCGCTCGACGGCCCGCAGCGCAAGGGCAACTTCCGTCGCTCCCGCGCCTGCTCCGAGAACATCGTCCCGAACACCACGGGCGCTGCCAAGGCCATCGGCCTGGTTCTCCCCGAGCTCAACGGCAAGCTCATCGGTGCCGCCCAGCGCGTCCCGACGCCGACCGGCTCGCTGACCAACCTCTACGCCGTCGTTGACAAGAAGGTCACCGTCGACGAGGTCAACGCTGCCATGAAGGCCTACGCCGAGACCATCCCCGATACCTTCGCCTACAACGAGGACCAGATCGTCTCCCGCGACATCGTCGGCGAGACCCACGGCTCCATCTTCGACGCCACTCAGACCATGTGCTCTGATCTCGGCAACGGCCAGACCCTCGTTCAGGTTACCTCTTGGTACGACAACGAGAACTCCTACACCTCTCAGATGGTCCGCACCATCAAGTACTTCGAGAAGTTCGTTGCTTAATTTAGCTTTTAGCGAATAGCTCGTTGAGCGTCTAAAGAAGGGCGCGGCCTCATAGGGCTTACACCCTAGGGTCGCGCCCTTTTTATAAGAAATCGTCTGCCGTAATGGGAGGCAGACACGTACGAAAGGTAGAAGCAAACATGGCCTTTACCAAGAAGACCGTCCGCGACATCGATGTCGACGGCAAGCGCGTTCTCGTCCGCGTTGACTTCAACGTGCCTATCAAGGATGGCGTCGTTGGTGACACTACCCGTATCAAGGCTGCCCTGCCCACCATCAACTATCTCGTTGAGCACAACGCTCGCGTCATCCTCATGAGCCACCTCGGCCGTCCCGATGGCACCGGCTTCCAGCCCGAGCTGTCCCTCGAGCCTGTCGCCAAGAAGCTCGCCGAGCTCTCTGGTCTCGACGTTGCCTTTGTCGCCGACACTTATGGCGAGAAGGCTGCCGAGGCTGTCGCCGCCGTCGAGCCGGGCAAGGTTCTCGTTCTCGAGAACGTCCGCTTCGATAAGCGTGAGAAGAAGAACGATCCCGAGATCGCCAAGAAGCTCGCTTCCTATGGTGACGTCTTCGTTCTCGATGCCTTCGGTACCGCTCACCGCGCCCAGGGTTCCGTCGTGGGCCCCGCCGCTTACCTGCCTGCCGTCGCTGGCTTCCTGCTTGAGAAGGAGGTCGACACGCTGACCGGCATCTTCGCCGAGCCCGAGCGCCCCTTCGTCGCTATCGTCGGCGGTTCCAAGGTTTCCTCCAAGATCGGCGTTCTCGATCACCTCATCGACTCCGCTGACACCCTGATCATCGGTGGCGGTATGGCCTACACCTTCTTCCTGGCTCAGGGCCTGTCCGTCGGTCAGTCCCTCAAGGAAGAGGACTGGGTCGAGCGCGCTGGCGAGATGCTCAAGAAGGCCGAGGAGAAGGGCGTCAAGATCCTGCTCCCCATCGACAACCGCGTTGCCGATCACTTTGGCGAGGACGCTGTCCCCGAGGTTGTCGCTTCCGACGCTATCCCCGACGATCGTGAGGGCATGGACATCGGCCCCAAGACCGAGGAGCTTTATGCCGAGGCCGTCAAGGGCGCCAAGACCGTGTTCTGGAACGGCCCCATGGGCGTTTTCGAGTTCGACAACTTCGCTCATGGTACCCAGGCTATCGCCGAGGCTGTCGCCGAGGCCGACTGCACCTCGATCATCGGCGGTGGCGACTCTGTCGCAGCTGTCAACAAGTTTAACCTGGCCGATAAGATGAGCTGGATCTCCACCGGTGGTGGCGCTTCCATGGAGCTCGTCGAGGGTAAGGCCCTGCCCGGAGTGGAGGCGCTTCTCGATGCCTAATCGCACCCTTCTCATCGCTGGTAACTGGAAGATGAACAACGACGTCGCTGAGGCCGCCAAGCTCGCCGACGAGCTGGCTCAGGCTCTGCCCGAGGTTCCGGCTGGCGTCGAGGTGCTCGTCTGCCCTCCGACCATCGACATCACCACGGTTCATGACCGTATTCAGGCTGCCCCCATCGCCCTCGGTGCACAGAACGTGTACTGGGAGGCCAAGGGTGCCTTCACCGGTGAGTCCTCTTGCGACATGCTCAAGTCAGCTGGCTGCACTTACTGCATCATCGGTCACTCCGAGCGTCGCGACTACTTCCACGAGTCCGACGAGGATCAGAACAAGAAGGCCAAGGCTCTCGTTGCCGCCGGTCTTGTTCCCGTCTTCTGCTGCGGCGAGTCCCTCGAGGTCCGCGAGGCTGGCACCTATGTCGAGCACGTTGTGAACCAGGTCAAGGCTGGCCTTGCTGGTCTTGAGATCACCTGCCCCAAGCAGGTCGTCGTCGCCTACGAGCCCATCTGGGCCATCGGCACCGGCAAGACCGCTACCGCCGAGGACGCTCAGGAGGTCTGCGGCGCTATCCGTGAGACCCTCAAGGAGATGTTTGGCGAGGAGCTCGCTAACGGCATCCGCGTTCTCTATGGTGGTTCTGCCAAGCCCGGCAACATCGCCGAGCTCGTCGCCAAGCCCGACGTTGACGGCGCCCTCGTGGGCGGCGCTTCGCTCAAGGCTGCCGACTTCGCCTCTATGGTCGTCAAGGCAGGCGAGTAGGACATATGGCACAGCGTCATCTTCCTGCACTCCTGATCATCATGGACGGCTGCGGCCTGGCTCCGGCCGATGGCGAGAACGCCGTCGCCGCTGCCAAGACGCCCTTCCTTGATAACCTGTACGAGAAGTACCCCCACACCACGCTCGGCGCTTCGGGCGAGGACGTGGGTCTTCCCGATGGCCAGATGGGTAACTCCGAGGTGGGTCACCTCAACATCGGTGCCGGCCGCATCGTGTTCCAGGAGCTTTCGCGCATCAACAATGCCATCAAGGACGGCTCCATCGCCAAGAACGAGGTTTTCGTCAAGGCTATGGACGATGTCAAGGCTGAGGGCAAGACCCTTCACCTTATGGGCCTTATGAGCCCTGGCGGCGTTCACTCCCACATGAACCACGTCGAGGCTCTGGTCAAGATGGCTGCCGAGCACGGTGTCAAGACCGTTCGCGTCCACGCCTTCATGGATGGCCGCGACGTTGACCCGCAGTCCGGCGCTGGCTACATGAGTGAGTTCTGCGCCTTCCTGGCTAAGATCTCCGAGGAGACCGGTTGCGACGCTCGCGTTGCCACCGTCTCGGGCCGTTATTGGGCTATGGACCGCGATAATCGTTGGGAGCGCATCCAGCGCGCCTACGACGTCATGGTCAACGCGTCCGATGCTGATACCGACCCCGTTGCCGGTATCAAGGCCTACTACGAGAAGGATCCGCGCGGCGACGAGTTTGTCGAGCCCTTCGCTGCCCACAACGAGGGCATCCACGAGGGCGACGCGGCCATCTTCTTCAACTTCCGTCCCGACCGCGCTCGTCAGATGACCCGCGTGTTCACGGACAAGGAGTTCGACGGCTTTGAGCGCGAGCAGATCAAGCTTTCGCACTTTGTGACGATGACCGAGTACGACCCGACGTTTGACGTCGAGGTCGCTTTCCCCAAGACGTTCCCCGAGAACGTTCTGGCCGACGTTATCGCCGCCAATGGCCTGAAGCAGCTGCACACCGCCGAGACCGAGAAGTACGCACACGTAACGTTCTTCCTCAACGGCGGCATCGAGGAGCCCAAGGAGGGCGAGGAGCGCGTGCTCGTCGCTTCCCCCAAGGTCGCTACCTACGATCTGCAGCCTGAGATGAGCGCTCCCGAGGTTACCGAGAAGCTCGTCGCCGCTATTAACGAGGATCGCGCTGATTTCTACATCGTGAACTTCGCGAACTGCGACATGGTTGGTCACACCGGTGTTTTCGACGCCGCCGTTAAGGCCGTCGAGGCTGTTGACGATGCCCTGTCCAAGGTTGTCCCGGCGATTCTCGCTAAGGGCGGCTTTGCGCTGATTACCGCCGATCACGGCAACGCCGATCACATGTTTGACGTTGCTTCCGACGGTTCCAAGCATCCGTTCACGGCTCACACCACCAACCGTGTGCCGTTCATCATTGTTGATGAGAAGGCACAGCTCACCGGTATCGAGGACGGCCGTCTTTCCGATATCGCTCCGACCATGCTCACCATGGCTGGTATTGAGCCTTCCGCCGAGATGACGGGTCGCGTGCTCGCCACCGAGGCCTAAGAGAAAACAAATACCGTTTTCTAGTAAGGGGGTTGTCCACAATCGGGTAACCCCCTTTTTTGGTATTTCTGCCATTTCTAACCCGCCCCCAAATGGCAGGTAGGGGAGTGCTGGGGGTTGTGGTACAGTACTGGAGTTTGAACTGTTCTATTAAGGAGCTTATCTATGGGTCCGTTTCAGATTCTTCTGTTTGTCGTTTGGGCTGTCTCTGCCGTGGCGCTGACGATTCTCGTCCTGATGCATTCCGGTAAGGGTACCGGCGTTTCGGATATGATCGCTAGCTCGCTGTATAACTCCAGCTCTGCCACAGGCGTTATGGAGCAGAACCTCGACCGCCTGACCGTCATCATGGCTGTCGTGTTTGCCGTGTGCGTCGTGCTGTGCATGTTCTTCTTCCCGCAGGGCATCGTCGGCTACTAAGCACGAGCCGCATAAATATTTGAAAAGGGTCCCGCATGTGCGGGGCCCTGTTTGTTTACAGACTTGTAACAGAGTCAAAATATCCCCACATACTTCGCCCAACTAAAGAAATTCTCGACCTTTAACCGGAATTAGCCCCAAATCGTGCATAAAATGCGCTACTGTATTGCAAAACGTTGGCCTGTTGTGCATAACCAGCCATAGCAGCGGGCGGCGTTTTGATGGTTCGGATCGGATTGTCTCGACATGTGTCCGACTGAACATTTCTTTGTCCTATCTCATAAGGAGGATGGCATGGCTGATTCTATGTTCCACCAGCCCGTTATGGGTCGTCGCGCCTTTGTCGGCGGCACCCTTGCTGCGAGCTCCATGGCTTTTCTTGCCGCATGTGGCAAGAAGGGCGGCGACGCTTCCGGTTCTGAGTCCGGTTCGACGCTGAACTTCTACATCAACAACCCGGTCTGCATCGACCCCTACAATGTCCAGGAGGACCAGGGCACTCAGGTCGAGTACCAGCTCTTTGACGCTCTGACCTCTTATGACGCCGAGAAGGGCGAGATCGTTCCGCTGGCTTGCGAGTCCTTCGAGGCCAATGACGACGCCACCGAGTTCACCTTCAAGATCAAGAAGGCCAAGTTCCACAACGGCGACGACGTTACCTCCAAGTCCTTCAAGCTCGGTTGGGAGCGTCTGGTCAACACCAAGTCGGCCATCGCTACCGAGTATGGCCCTTCCGAGGTCTCCTATCACCTTTCCATGGTCGAGGGCTATGACGACCTGCTTGCCGGTAACGCTACCGAGCTCAGCGGTGTTACTTGCCCCGACGATGAGACCCTCGTCGTCAAGCTGTCTTCCGCTTACGCCGACTTCCCCTTCGTCGCTTCTCACCCGGCCCTGGCCCCGGTTCCCGAGTGCGCCGAGTCCGATGTCAAGAGCTTCTACCTTGCCCCGGTCGGTAACGGCCCGTTCATGATGGACGGCAAGTGGGAGGATGGCCAGGAGATCAACGTCAAGAAGTTCGACGATTACTATGGCGACAAGGCCAAGATCGATGGCATCCACTTCCAGGTCATCAAGGACATGGAGACTGCTTACAAGGAGTTCCAGGCCGGCAACCTCGATGTCTGCGACGTTCCCGTTGCTCAGATCGATGCCGCCAAGAAGGATCGCGGCGTGTCCAAGGACGGCTACACCATGGGTGACGGCGAGCGCATGCTGCTCGGCGCCGAGCCTTCCACGTACTATCTGACCTGCAACACCACGGCCGAGCCGTTCAACAACGCCGACCTGCGTAGGGGCATCTCCCTGGCCATCAACCGTGAGGCCATCTGCAAGACCATCTTCAAGGGTACCCGTACCCCTGCCGACGGCATTGTTCCTCCGGGCATCGATGGCTACAAGGAGGGCGCATGGGAGTTCTGCGCCTACGATGTCGACAAGGCTAATGAGTACCTCGACAAGGTTGCTCCTGCTGGCGCTAACGGGGATCGTGGCATTAGCGTGACCCTTTCCTACAACCAGGACGGCGGTCACAAGGAGATCATGGAGTCCATCATCGGCGACCTCGCCAAGGTTGGCGTTACCGCTGTCTCCGATACCCCTGAGTGGTCTGCCCTGCTCGAGCAGTATCAGAACTTTAACTATCAGTTCGGTCGTCTGGGTTGGATTGCCGACTACCCGATCATGGACAACTTCCTGTATCCGCTGTTCCACTCCGACTCCCTCGGTGGCGACAACCGCTCTGGTTACAACAACCCCGAGTTCGACGCCAAGGTCGACGAGGCTCGTACTATTGTTGACGACGAGGAGCGCGTCGCTAAGATGCAGGAGGCCGACGCAATGGTCGCTGCCGACTGCCCGGTCATCCCGGTGATGTTCTACACGCACACCATCGTCGGCTCCGATCGCATCAAGCACCTCTATGTCGATCCGCAGAAGCATGCCGATCTGGGTACCGCTGAGCTCGCCTAAGAGTTTGCAGCTTCCGTGAGGGTCAAGTATTTACGTAGACCTCATGGGAAACATACAGTTCTCCCTAACCTGGGGTAAACTGGCTGATGGTAATTTTGGGATGCCGGTCTGGCGATCGGCATCCCATTTAGGTTAATCCCTAGATAGGGGAGTGGTATGGGTAAGTACATCGTTAAACGTGTGCTTCAGTTCATCCCGGTGTTTTTGGGCGTTACGCTGATTCTGTTCGCCCTCCAGAATATCGTGCCGGGAGATCCGATCAAGCTGATCGGTGGAGACAAGGCTCTGTCCCCCGAGGTGGAGCTTCAGCTTCGCGTCCGCTATCACCTGGTCCAGTCGGACGAGGACGGCAACGCGATTCTTGACGAGAACGGCGACCCCGTTCAAACGTCGCTCGTGGACCGTTATTTGTATTACATGAACGGCCTGCTTCATGGCGATCTGGGCAATTCGTATCAGCGTAAGCTGCCGGTTACGGAAATCTTTGCCCAGAAGTATCCGTATACGGTCAAACTTGCCGCGTGCGCCATCGTGCTCGAGGCAATCATGGGTATCGGTGCGGGTATCATTTCGGCGGTAAAGCGTTATTCCTTCTGGGATATTTTGGTAACGCTCACCACGTCGATCCTCGTTGCCGTCCCGGCCTTCTGGCTCGGTATGTTGCTGCAACTGTTCTTTGGCGTCATTCTCAAGGACGCCACGGGCGGTGCATTCTCCATGCCGATCTCGGGTGCCGGTGGTTCCAGCTCTCAGTATCAGGATTGGATGCACTATGTGCTCCCGACCATTACGCTGGCTTCGGTTTCGACCGCTTACGCCGCCCGCATTATGCGCTCGCAGCTGCTTGACGTCATGAACCAGGATTACATCCGCACGGCAAAGGCCAAGGGTCTCTCCAATCGCGCGATCATCATCAAGCACGCGCTTAAGAATGCACTCATCCCTGTCGTTACCTATATTGGTGTCGACTTTGGCAGCATGCTTTCTGGTGCCATCCTGACCGAGACGGTCTTTAACTGGCCCGGTATCGGCTATGAGGTCTATCGCGCCATTAGCATGCGTGACTGGCCCATCGTTATGGGCGGAGTTACGCTCATCGTCGTCGTCGTCATGGTGATCAACCTGCTCGTCGACATTAGCTATGCATTCCTCGACCCGCGCATCCGCCTTGGCGGTCCGTCGGATAAGGCCTAAGGGAGGTACGTCTCATGCAGGAAACTGATTCTCAGTCTCAGGAGCAGGCTACCGCCACCAAGGCCGCATCTGCTCCCGCCAAGTCCCGCACGCTGTGGGGCGACGCTTTTAAGCGTCTTCGTAAGAACAAGCTCGCCGTTATCGGTGTCTGCTGGATCATCATCGTCGTTGTGGTTGCCCTGACCGCAGATCTGTGGGCTAAGCCCTGGCTCGGTTCGCCGACGGCTTCGGACTCGACCACCATGGCCCAGACGTCGCTGCTGGCTCCGTGTGCAGAGCACCCGTTTGGCACCGACGCCCTTGGTCGCGACATTCTCGTCCGCGTTATCTACGGTGCACGCGTTTCGCTTTCCGTCGGTATTATGGCCACTGCGATCTCCACGCTGATTGGTCTGGTCATGGGTGCTCTGGCCGGTTTCTACGGCGGCATCTGGGATACGATCATCATGCGCTGCGCGGATATCTTCCTGGCGTTCCCGTACGTGCTGTTCGTCGTCGCCATGATCGCCGTTATCGGCCGTGGTCTTCAGAACGTCTTTATCGCCATCGGCATTCTCGGATGGCCTTCGATTGCGCGCGTCTTCCGCTCTGCAATCTTGACAGTCAAGGAAAACGACTATGTTGACGCTGCACGCGCGATGGGTGCATCTGATGCTCGTATCGTCGTGCGTCACATCTTCCCGAACTCTGTCGCCTCCATCGTGGTCTATGCGACCATGAACATTGGTGGCGCCATTCTGACCGAGTCCGCTCTGTCCTTCCTCGGCATGGGCGTTATTCCGCCTACGCCTTCGTGGGGCTCCATGATTCAGGACGGTCAGCAGTATCTTCTGACTGCTCCCTGGATGATGATCATGCCCGGTCTGGCAATTCTCTCGACGGTGCTCGCCTTCACCCTGCTGGGTGACGGTCTGCGCGACGCCCTCGACGTCAAGATGAAGGACGCATAAGGATGAAGAAGAACAAGAACTATGTGGACCTGAAGGACCAGCCGGTTCCCGAGGGCCAGCATCTGCTCGAGGTCGATGACCTTAAGATGTATTTCCATACCGAGGATGGCGTCGTTCGCGCTGTCGACGGTGTCTCCTACACGCTCGATCGCGGCGAGACCCTGGGCGTCGTCGGTGAGTCCGGCTCCGGTAAGTCCGTGACCGCCATGACCATTATGGGCCTCATCTCGATGCCTCCGGGAAAGATTGAGGGCGGCGACGTTCGCTATCGCGGTCGTTCTATCCTCGAGATGACTGAAGAAGAGATGCAGCACATTCGCGGTAACGATATCGCGATGATCTTCCAGGATCCTATGACCTCCTTGAACCCGGTCTATAAGATCGGCAAGCAGGTGGGCGAGGGCCTTCGTCTGCACCGTGGCTACTCCAAGCAGGAGGCACTCAAGCGCGCCACCGAGCTTTTGGACCTCGTTGGCATTCCTGAGCCCGAGAAGCGCGTCAATGAGTATCCGCACCAGTTCTCCGGCGGTATGCGTCAGCGTGTCATGATCGCTATGGCACTTGCCTGTGATCCCGATATCCTGATTGCCGACGAGCCCACGACGGCTCTAGACGTTACCATTCAGGCTCAGATTATCGAGCTCATGCAGGAGATGCAGGAGAAGAACGGCAACGCCATCATCATGATTACCCATGACCTGGGCGTCGTCGCCGATATGGCCGATAAGATCATGGTTATGTACGCCGGCCGTCCCGTCGAGTTTGGTACTGCTGAGGAAATCTTCTACGAGAGCCGCCACCCCTACACCTGGGGTCTTATCCGCTCCATCCCGGAGCAGGCCATCGAAGAGAAGAAGCCGCTCACGCCGATTCACGGCAACCCGCCATCGCTCATGAACCTGCCTGAGGGCTGCGTCTTCTCTCCTCGCTGCCCCTATGCGACCGATAAGTGCCGCAAGCAGCGCCCCGAGCGCGTTGTCACCGAGTCTGGTCATTACTCTGCGTGCCACTACTCCGGTGACCCCGAGTTCCTCAAGAACGCTCCTGAGACGTCCCGTACGCGCAAGGATTCCAAGAAGGGAGGCGAGGCGTAATGGCAGATACCAACGAGCGTACTCCGCTGCTGAAGGTCGAGCACCTCTCTAAGGAGTTTCCCGCTGAGTCCGGCATGTTCGCCAAGCGCTTCTCCAAGCGTGTCGTCTCTGCTGTGAATGACATTTCGTTCGAGATTTATCCGGGCGAGACCTTTGGCCTGGTCGGCGAGTCTGGTTGCGGTAAGTCCACCACGGGCCGCACCATCATGCGTCTGGCCAAGCCGACTGCCGGTAAGGTGTTCTTCCAGGGCAAAGATGTTGCCGAGATGAGCAAGCATGAGATCAAGGACATGCGTCGTGAGATGCAGTTTATCTTCCAGGATCCTTATGCTTCGCTCAATCCTCGTATGACCATCGGCGAGATCGTCTCCGAGCCCATGACCATTCACGGCGTGGGCACCAAGGAGGAGCGCATTGAGCGTGTCCGCGAGCTTCTCGACGTTGTCGGACTGAACCCCGAGCACATCAACCGCTATCCTCATGAGTTCTCCGGCGGTCAGCGCCAGCGTGTCGGCATTGCCCGCGCATTTGCGTTGAAGCCCAAGCTGATTATCTGCGACGAGCCGGTTTCCGCTCTGGATGTGTCCATTCAGGCCCAGGTTCTGAACCTGCTCAAGGAACTCCAGGACAAGTTCGGTACCGCATATCTGTTTATTGCCCACGACCTGTCCGTCGTGCAGCACATCTCCGATCGCGTCGCAGTTATGTATCTGGGTAAGATGGTCGAGGTTTCGGACTGGAAGACGCTCTACAGTGAGCCGCACCACCCGTACACGCAGTCGCTGCTGTCTGCTGTGCCGGTGCCCGATCCTGATATCCAGAAGACCCGTAAGCGCATCATCCTTGCCGGCGACCCGCCGTCACCGCTGGATCCGCCGACCGGTTGCCGTTTCCATACCCGCTGCCCGATTGCGCAGGGCATCTGCTCTGAGAAGCTTCCCGAGTTTAAGGAAGTTGCACCGGGTCACTGCTGCGCCTGCCACTTCGCCGAGCCGTTCCCGATCAAGGAATCGCACATCGACCTGTAGTCGGTTGTTCTCGTCCAGGCCCGCCCTGGTGTTACTTTTCAGAACGTCCTCGGACATGCAAGAAACCCCCGCTGCGCACTTCGTGCGGCG
>URRJ01000003.1 GCA_900550205.1 uncultured Collinsella sp.
AGCCGCCGCCCTCGTCAGTACCGCCGCCACTCGAGCCACCATCGCCGTCTGCTGTCATCGGGGCGTCATGAAGTCCTGTCGTATTCGCGCTGTCGCATATGCCGACCTGAACTTCTGAGCGTTCGCATGCCGCGTCGGGCACATGAAGCTCGTGCAGTACGGCACCCAGCGCCGAGTTTGCGCCCGGTCGAATTTCCTCGAGCGTTACGGGGTCGAGCGCCACCAGACTACGCGCCTTCGCATACAGCGTTACGCGTTTGCCCGCTTCGTCGCTCCAACTCTCGGGGATGGCGAAGCTCATGCGGAACTGTGCCGTGCAACCCGGTGCCAGCACGGCGTTGCCGTTGTCGGCTACCAGCGGGTGCGTTGCAAAACGTGTGCCCAGCGTCTCGAGCGCGTATTTTACGTGTGCCATGTCGTTGGCCGAAGCGTCCTCGGCAAGCTCTGGATCGTAGATCGAAGCCATGCGTGCGTTTACTCCGAATCCGATGGATGCGCTGGAGAACGGCTGGCTGGAGCCCTCTCGGTACAGATCGATCGTGCCGGCGGTCAACAAGGTGTTGCCGTCGTTTCGCACCGTGATCATGAAGGATTCGCCTGCTGCTCCGGGCACCACCGCGCCCGAGGTAGCGACCGCGCCCGTCGGGGTGGCACACGCCACCAAGGGCACTTCGATGCCGTGCAGCTCTGCCTCGCTCTTCTCCGCGCTCACAATGTGCGTGGCGAGTGCGGAGAGCATGCCCCCCGACGTCAAAAATGTCGTTATCTGATCGACGGGATGGTCCAGCTCGCACATCACGAACGGCTCCGTGAACAGATCGCCTGCCAAGGTGCTGGCGAAGATGCGGAAGTGCTTGCCCATCACTGCCACCGGGTTGCCTTCTTCGTCGTAGGTTTGTCCCACCTTGCCATCGGTGTTCTCTACATAGAGCGCGCACCTGCCGTTGTCGCTTACGCTAAACGATGCCGGGCCACAGCCTGCGGCACCCACGGGCTGCGTTGCAAATGCCGATGCGCCTCGTGCCCAAGTAATATGCTGCAGTTGCTCGTTGACGGTTGCCAAAAAGCCCGAATGTTGTGGCCACGGCACCGCACGGGGTACCGTGGCGTCTGGTGACATAACGCCCCAGCCCGCAATGGACTGGCCGATCACGGCGTACGATGCGCAGCCACAACCGTCTGCGGTCTCGTACGCAACGGGCACCACCATTTTGCCGTTGATATTCTCGGGCTCGCCCAGCTCGATACTCGACGGTGCTTGCGGAAAGCGGAGAACTTGGCGGAACGTCAGACTGTCGCCCGAAACGTCCGACCACAGGGTGAAGCACTCCAGCGCAACCTCTGCCTCATTGCCCAGCGCCTTTTCTGCGGTGGTTCCGCGGCGGTGGAGGTAAGCGCCCGACAGGCGCCCGTCGACCAGCGTCTTGCCCACCGTGATGCGTGGACACTGCAGACAATGGTGGCCATCCTCCTGAAGGCGGCCGCGCGAGATGCTGCGCCACGACGTGTGCGACATCACGCGAACTCCGTCGTTGCTTATGCGCAGGCGCACAACGGACAGTATGCCGGCTGTGCTTGCCGTATCGAAAAGGGTGTTGTCGCCGTCGGGGCGCTCGCCCGAGACCAGCAGCACGTAAGTGTCCTGGTTTTCTCTTCCGTCCGTATATTCCACTACGTCGAAGTCGTAATCGAATGTGCCGTCGCGCTCCACGTCGCCCTCGCCAAAGCCAAGGGGGAAGTCCACGGGCATGGGGGCAGACCACGTGCCGTTTGCCTTTGTGTGCACCACTAGGCGCGAGCGGCCATTGTCGCCGTAGCGCACCGAGGCGATACGGAACAGGCACTCTACGCCGGCAATCATTACCAGCTTCATGTGAGCTTCGCTGAGCACGCCGGAAAACAGCACGTTGTCGCTCGAGGGCTTGATGCCGCCACGCTCGTCCTCCGATACACCAGCAGAATTGGCGTTGGGGTCCGCAACGGCGTTCGTCGCCTGCCCGATATAGGTGTACTCATACATCGGCGCGGCGTTTTCGTCGTTCTCTATCAGTGCATGGACGAAATGCTCAATCTGTCCCGTGTCGTCGCTTTCTTCATTCGCCTCGAGCTCAATGCGCGTGACCGCTTGATCCCAATTGCGCACGACGGGCGCGACGTTTACGACAGCGGCCTTAACCTCGGCGCGTGCGAGCAGCTCGGCGTTGGTGACGATGGTGGCCGATGCGATAAATTGCGGCATGCCGCCCGCCTTGATGTTGCCGGGCGTGCCGAAACAGGCATCCAACGTGTAAGGCGTATCTCCACCCAATGCGAGCTCAGAGCGCTGGAGCACATACTGGTTGTCATTGTTCACCGACATATTCCACGAATCGAGGAGTGTGGGCCACGACCCCGACCAAGCCTTGGTGGTCCACTTGAACATTACGAACTGGAGTATCACATCGACATCGACGTCTGCACCTACGCGCAGTCGCGGAAGCTGGTGTCCATCTGCCTTCTCGTACCCAATGAACAGCGTGAGGGATGCGGCGCCGCGCACGGCAGACGAAGCGACGCCTGCAACGCCGGCGCCAAAGGTGACGGCAAGCCCGATCTGGATGGTGAACGAGCCCGAGGTGTTTGAATAGTCGAGCGAAATGTTTTTAAAAAACGCCGCGCCGCTGCCGTGCGTGTGGGCACCCACGGCGAGCGCCAGCTTCGCCAGCACCCAGGGGTTGACGTTTAGGAAAAACGGCACCGGTCCTAGGGTAAACTGCTCGGTCCAATTGAGGTCGGTTCTTACTTGAAAGAGTGCCTTAATATTGCCGTATGCGGGGTCGTTGTTGTCGCCCCAGGTTTTGCCCACCCAATCGTAGGCGAGCGAGCCGTACAGCTGTGTGGCGATATCCATCGTGAACAGCGGCGTGCAATGGTGGCGAAGGAGCTTGGTGTTTCTTGGATCGGTGCCCGAACCGGCACTCATACTTTTGTACTGATTCCACTTCCCCTCCATCTCGTCGAGGTAGCGGTTTGCCTGCTTGGCGCCCGACTCACGCGGTGACTTCTTCCAGTACTCCGGATCCGGATTGCCCGAATCGTTCATGTAGCCGACCGGTTTGTATCCTCCGCCAAACAGCACGTACCCGGCAAAAGAGAAATCGAACAAAATGGGGAACGAGGGCATCCAGCAGGTGAACTTGTTGCCGCCGATGCCGGGAAACGCCGCTGGGAAATCAAACGGAGTGACCTCTTGGTCCATGGTGGTGGGGACGATAGTGGTCGAGCCCGATTCCGCCTTTGCCGCCGGCGCGGTGACAACGGCCATGGGGGAGGAGAGCGTGTAGGTTTTGCCCTGATAGTCGAGGACAAAGCGCAGCTTGCATCCTTCTTCCAGAAGGACCGATGCCGCGTCGAGAAACTTGTCTTCGAGTGTGAACGTTGCCAGATTGTCCGAACCCGATGCACTGGCCTTGACTTGGCCAATCTGCGTGACGGTTTCGGGCGAGCTGTCCGTGGCGGGCATTACCTTGTTGATGTGCAGCGTTGCCTGTCCACCCTGTGGCAGATGTGCCTGCACGGTAAAGGCGTGCGTATCGGGCTGGTCGTTTGCTGCTGCGTCCGCTGGCATTGCCATAAACGTGGCGTCGGCGTACTGGATGTCCCATTCGTCGAATGTGAGCTGGCGGAAGTACGGCTCGCCGTCGGAAAGCGGACGCGTGGGCGCGGTTATGGCGGTGCCGCCCTGGATACGTGCAAGGGGAATCTCGACATCACGGTAGCCCGCCATGCTAATGGAGATGCCGCCGTTAAAGTCGTACGCGTCGAGAAGCGTTGCCTCGTCCACGTAGCCTTCCGAAAGCGGCGCGACCTCAAAGATGGCCGTGCCTTCGTCATCGGTCGTGGCGGTGAGCTGCTTGCCTGCGGCATAGCGCGATGTGAGCGTGACCTGGGCACCCGTGATGGGCGTATTCTTGTTGGCGACGTCGACCACGACCACACCGAACATGGTGCGCGAGAGAACGAGCACCCTGAAGGGGTCTTTTTCGTCGGCATAGGCTTTGGTGGGCGCGAACGGCAATATGAAGGCGTTTGCGCTTCCCGGCACGCGCGGCAACATAATGCTCGCCAGCGAGGACGCTCCGGCAACAAGTAGCGAACGGCGATCAAGCATCTTTGGCTCCCATCCCGCAGGTATCGGTGGAAATAATCCAATTTTGCGAGAAGGCGCTACGTGGCGGTAGTGCCGTTCAAGGGTCAAAATGTCCAATTTGAGCGTGCGAAAGCGCCAGGACCCCGGAGCGCTTTCGATACGACGGGCAGTCTGCCGCTAGCGCAACATGTGGGCAACCAGCTCGGCGCGAGTTCCGATACCAAGCTTGGCATACACTCCTGATAGGCGGTTTTTGACGGTGCCCGGCGATACTCCCATATGGCGTGCGATTTCGGCGTTGGTCCACCCACGACAGGCGAGCATGGCCATGGTGAATTCCGTGGTCGTTAGATCGTCGGCCACGTCCTCGCCCGAATCGGGGTTGTGGATGCGCCGCCAGCCGTAGCTGAATCGATACGTAATCTCGATGATGCGTGCGAAATCGTCAGGGTATTGCGATTTTAGGCATGCCTCGATGAGCCCCTGCAAAAGGCCGTGGTGCTCGCCAATGAGCTCGATAAGGCCGTCGGGGCGCGCAATGTTCCAAGCAGCTCCGAAGTGCGATTTTGCGGCGTCGATGTCCTTGAGGCTCATGCATGCCATAGAAGCCGACAAGTGCAGGAATAGCTCCGAGATGGGATAGCTTCCCTGTTTCATGATCAGGGCGTTTTCCGCCATGCCTAGACTGCGGCCATATTCGCCGCGCAGGTACAGGGCATGCGCCATCACGTAGCTGGCGAACAGGCGCAGGCCTTCGGGCAGATGCGCCGCAAGCGGATAAAACTCTTCGGCGGAATACGGGGAAGGCAAGTGCAGCAGGACGCTCGCGGCGGAGGCGAACAGGATATGCGTGGCGTGGATAGCGGATGATTCCTCGTCGGCCGGCGTATCGAGGATGCCCGCAAGACAGCGGCGGGCGTCGGCGATACGGTTGAGCGACAGACTGGCGTATCCGCAGATAAAGCATGCGGAATAGCGCAGTGCGGAATCGGTGGCGTCAAGATAGGGGCGCGCCGTCTTGGCAGCGAGGGCGGCCTGTCCGCGAAAGTACAGCGCTTCTGCCGCGGCGATGGTGCGCGAATCGGGGTCGGAAATGCCTGCAACCGCAGCGTCAATCTGCCCCGGCACAAAGGCGGTGCACATCAACGGCATGGGAACGCGTGGGTGGCCATTGCAGTCCATCTTCCATCTCCCAACAGCTGGCAACAATAGCAGCAATTGTACTCCTGTTGCTCGGGACCCCTTTCGTTTTACTGTTCGGTTAACGCTTCGGATCGTTTTGGAAGGCTTACAAGCATGGTGGTCCCGTTCTCGGAACTTGTTTCGACCTCTACCGTGCCACCGTGAAGTGCTGCAATCTCCCAAACAAGCGCTAGCCCGAGTCCTGCGCCGCCGTATGCCCTGCTGCGGGATTTGTCTAGACGAAAGAACGGCTGGAAGATGCTCTCTCGGTACTGCTTGGGTATTCCCGGGCCCTCATCTTTGACTCGCAGGAACACGTGGCTGTCGTTGTCGCAGATGGAGACGTTGACATTCGAGCCGGGGCGGCTGTAACGGATGGCATTTTCGACCAGGTTAAACACCAGCCGATAGAGGAGCGTGTCGCTCCCGATTACTAAAGCGTCTCCAGCACAATTGAGGGCTATGCCCTTATTTTCGGCAAGTGGCGCAAGGTCGGTGAGGACCTCTTCGGACAAGGGACCAAGTTCAACATCGTCCTCGCAAGGAACGCTGCGGAGCTCACTCATCTCGAGCAATACCTTGGCCATTCGAGACATGCGCTCGGTTTGTTCTTGTAGCAGGCCGAGCAGCTCGGCCGTTTCGGGTTGCAAACCGGGGTGCTCGGAGATGAATAGTTCAATCTGTGCTTGCATAAGGGCGAGCGGGGTGCGCAGCTCGTGTGCGGCGTTGCCGGTAAACTGACGCTGTGCAGAGAACCCTTCGCCAAGACGGGCGATCATGTCGTTGAAAGAGGCGCTGCATCGTTGTAGCTCGGTGGGTACATCTTCACTGAGTCTGATTTCGCTTAGGTTGTCAGGCTGCACGCGCTCCACCTGGGCGGCAAAATCCCGTAGCGGCTTGAGCGCGTGGCCGCTCACAAAGTATGCCAGCACGCCGCCAAGGAGTGTGACTCCAGCCGTGATGTACCAGGCTGTCGCGCCAAAAGATTCCTGTGCGTCGTTTACGACGATCGTGACCTTGTCATCGAGGGCCGTTTTCGTTGGGTCGAACGCCTGAGGCGAATTCGCGCCGGCAGCGTTAAAGGCCGAGATGTCACTGCCGATGGCATCCATGTAGCGCATGCCCGTATAACCGACCAGGCAGTTCGTCAGCACGCATGTCGCACACGTGAGCAGTGCCGTCATAATCGTTATGCGCCATTGCAGCGAAAGCCCTTTCATTCTCCACCCTCCATAACGTAGCCCTCTCCAATCCGATTGCGAATCGGGTCGTATCCCAAAGCAATGCGTAGCTTTTTGCGGAGTGACGAGATATGAACGCGGGTTGCGTTGCTAAAGCTGTTCACGGTGCAATCCCAAACGTGCTCGATAAGCTCCTCTTGACTTACCGGACGCCCCTGATTAAGCATCAGGTATTCCAAGATTCCCGTTTCCTTGCGCGTAAGAGATAGGGCCTCACTGTCCACGGAAGCGATGCGCGCCTTGGTGTCAAAGTTGAGCTTTCCGCAGGTTAATACTATGTCGCTTTGTGCGAAGCGCCTGAGGGTAAGGCTGCGGATCCTTGCCGCAAGTTCGTCCAGATGAAACGGCTTGGTAAGGTAATCGTTGGCGCCGGCATCGAGTCCGGCGACCTTGTCGACGACCTCGCCGCGTGCCGAGAGCACGAGTACCTTGGTCTCGCAGTCGGTTTTCCTAAGTTCCCTGAGTACGGTCATGCCATCGATACGGGGAAGGTTGAGGTCGAGTACCACGAGGTCAAAGACTTCGACGCCCAGCAGGTCGAGCGCCTCCTGCCCGTCGTGACAGCAGTCGACGCTGTACGCCAAGTTTCGCAAGCTGCGCGCGATTGCGTCACACAGCGCCCGCTCGTCCTCGACGATCAAAATACGCATAACAGTCTCCTTGCACATTTCAAATCGCGCTTAACACGGATTTTATAGCCGATATGGTCCAATGGTCGCGTAACGAAAGGAGTGGTCAGGTTGTTCAAAGCGGTAAAACCCGTGGTACAGGTCGCTTTGTTGATCGTCGGAATTGCCATGGTGTGCTTTGGCGTTATGCGTGGCGAGGCAGATGCCGTGCTGGCCAAAGCGATTAGGCTGTGCTTGGAGTGTATCGGAATTGGATAAAAGAGAAAACACTGCGTCGCATGTTTTGGCCCGATTTCGCGGATTCATTCAGGCGGCGGCGACGCTGGTCACCAATATTCACCTGCCAAACTTTGCCAAAGGAAGCATCTATCAGGGCGCGGGAAAAACAGTCTGCGTACCTGGACTTAATTGCTATTCGTGCCCCGCGGCATCGGGTGCGTGCCCCATCGGGTCGTTCCAGTCGGTGGTAGGTTCATCCAAGTTCAACTTTTCTTACTATGTTACCGGTACGCTCATTTTGCTCGGCGTGCTGCTGGGACGCTTTGTATGCGGCTTTCTGTGCCCGTTTGGCTGGCTTCAGGAGCTGCTTCACAAGATTCCCGGCAAAAAGTTCTCCACGAAAAAGCTTAAGCCGCTCACGTACATCAAGTACGTCGTGCTGCTGTTTGCCGTGGTGCTGCTGCCCGTCTTGGTGGTTAACGACGTGGGCATGGGCGACCCGTTCTTTTGTAAGTACATCTGTCCGCAGGGCGTGCTCGAGGGCGCCATTCCGCTGGCCATTGCCAACGCCGGCATTCGATCTGCGTTGGGACATCTCTTTACTTGGAAACTTGCCGTTCTCATTGCCGTGGTAGTGCTGAGCGTTTTGTTCTACCGCCCCTTCTGCAAATGGATTTGTCCACTCGGCGCATTCTATGCGCTCATGAATAGGGTGTCCCTACTGGGGATCCGGGTCGATGCATGCAAATGTGTCTCGTGCGGCAAGTGCTCAAAGGTTTGTCAGATGGACGTTGATGTGGTCCGCGCGCCCAATCATGCCGAATGTATCCGGTGCGGAAAGTGCATCGGGGCCTGTCCCGTCGATGCCATCAGCTATCGCTATGGCCTGGATGTGTCGGCGGAAAAGCTTCCCTTGACCGCCGATAAAAAGTAAACAAGCTTCGACAAAACGGAGGAATGACCATGAAGCTTTCTAAGATTGCGGCCCTGTTTATGGTGCCGGTGCTGGCCTTGTGTCTTGTGGCGTGTTCGTCACCCGGTGGCAATGTGAGCGAATCTGCGGGCTCCGATCCTAAGATTGCAGAACTCACTGCGCAGAAGCCGACCAATGCCGATGAGGCCGCCGAGTTGTATGCAAAACTCATGCAAAAGGAGAACGAGATCTTTTCGAGTGATAACGCGCTGTGGGAAAAGGTATTTAATGCGGCAAATAAAGACTCGGCAATGATTGAGGACGGCAGCAATTACGGCGATTTTCTGCTCAAGACCATCGACGTCGCCAAGGATGAGTTCACGGCGGATGAGCTTAAGACACTCAAGGCCGGTGCACAGCAGATCAAGGAGATCGAGGACAAGCTCGAGAGCCTGGAGAAGGAGTTCCCCGGCTGTGGAAGCACGCCGAGTGCAGGCGAGAGCGTCGACGCTTCGACCGCTGGCATGACGGCTGGTGCCAATGCTTCGAGCGAGGCGACGAAGTTCCCCAGCTTTACGGGCAAGGACCTGGATGGCAACGACGTGAACAGCGACGAGCTGTTCTCTAAGAACAAGGTCACCGTCATGAACTTCTGGTTCACCACTTGCAAGCCGTGCGTGGGTGAGTTGGGCGACCTTGAGGACCTGAATAAGGAGCTTGCCAAGAAGGGCGGCCAGGTCGTGGGCGTCAATTCCTTTACGCTCGATGGCAACAAGGGCGAGATTGCAGATGCCAAGGACGTACTGAGCAAGAAGGGCGTGACATATAAGAACATCTGGTTCAAGTCGGATAGCGAGGCCGGTAAGTTTACGTCAAATTTGTTCTCGTTCCCGACAACGTATGTCATCGATCAGAATGGCAACATCGTAGGGGAGCCCATCGTGGGCGCCATCAGCTCCGCTGAGCAGCGCGCAGCGCTCGACAAGCTTATCGACCAGGCGATTGCGAATAGCGAGCAGTAGAAAACGCGTAAAGCATGGCGATGATCGTGCACCGCTGTGCGAAGTAGTCCGCTACCTTTCAAGATAAGCTCCACCATATAGAGGTCCCGCTCGGGACCTCTTCTTTTGGGCGCCGTCCCGTTCGTTTTTTGGCGCGGTTTGTTACATTCCTCACTGGCGTCGGCAAAAAATGGGGATAGAGTAGGACAAACGCGTCGAATACGAACGGCGGAGGAGAGCGGGCAGGGTGCCTGCGCAGGAGAGGTTGCCGTCCATGCTGGAGCTCAAAGGTATTTGCAAAAGGTACGTTACGCAGTCGTTTACGCAGGTGGCGCTCGACAGCGTGAGCCTGTCTTTTCGCGATAACGAGTTCGTGGCCATTCTGGGTCCCTCGGGTTCGGGCAAAACCACGATGCTCAACGTTATCGGCGGACTCGACCACTTTGATTCTGGCGACCTGCTGATTGACGGCATCTCGACCAAGGACTTCCGCGACCGCGATTGGGATGCCTACCGCAACAACCGCATCGGCTTTGTGTTCCAAAGCTATAACCTCATTCCGCATCAGACCATTTTGGAAAACGTGGAGCTGGCGCTCACGCTCACGGGCGTGGGGCATGCCGAGCGCCGCCAGCGTGCGCGCGAGGCGTTGGAGAAAGTCGGCTTGGGCGAGCACGTTAACAAGCGCCCGAGCCAGCTTTCGGGCGGGCAGATGCAGCGCGTGGCCATCGCCCGCGCCCTGATAAATGATCCTGAGATCGTTCTTGCCGACGAGCCGACCGGCGCTTTGGATTCAACGACATCCGTACAGGTCATGGACCTGCTCAAGGACGTGGCGCGCGACCGCCTGGTCATCATGGTCACGCACAATCCCGAGCTGGCGTACCAATATGCCACGCGCATCGTCAATCTGGCGGACGGCAAGATCACCGACGATTCCGATCCCTTCGATGCTGCCAAGGCCGCGCGCCGCGAGGCCAAGCCTACGCGCAAAACCTCGATGAGCTTTGTGACGGCGCTGGGGCTTTCTGCCCGAAACCTCATGACCAAGAAGGGCCGCACGGCCATGACTGCCTTTGCGGGCTCGATTGGCATTATCGGTATCGCGGCGATCCTGGCGCTCTCCAATGGCGTAAACGGCTACATCAAAAAGGTCGAGGAGGATACGCTCTCGAGCTACCCGCTCACCATTTCCAAGCAGGATTACGACCTGTCGTCCATGATGGGCGGACAGGGGGCTGCGGATGATGACTCGCCTGAAAACGTGGATTCGTCCGACGACAGTGCCGGCGACAAGGCTCAGGGAAACGATAAGATTCCCGTGGTCACGGCCGTAAAGGATATGTTTGCAAGTGTTAAGTCCAACGACATGACGAGCTTTAAGGCATGGCTCGATGCCGGTGGCGACGGCATCGATAAAGAAGTCAACGCCATTCAGTACGGCTACGGTGTATCGCCGGTTGTCTATCGTGCCGGCAAGGGCGACGAGAAGCCCGTCCGGCTTGTTCCCAACGCTATGACCGAGGCCATGAGCGGAGGCGCGAGCTCGGCGGCAACGGTGAGCATGGAATCCATGGGAACCTCGGTCTTTAACGAGATGATTGACGACCAGAGCCTGCTCGACAGCCAGTACGATGTCGTCGCCGGTCATTGGCCCACGTCTGCCAACGAAGCCGTGATGGTGCTCTCGAGTCGTGGCACGGTGGGCGACTACACGCTCTACAGCATCGGCGCGCTGGATATCAATGAGCTCAACGATCTGGTAAACAGCGCTATGACGGCTGACGGTGGGGTCGAAACGCCCGAGACCGGCACCGAATTTACCTACGACGATGCGCTGTCCACGACGTTTAAGGTGCTGTCGCCGGCCGATGCGTATCGCAAAAACGAAGAGACCGGCATATGGACCGATATGTCTGGCGACACCGACTTTATGGCCGCCAAGGTTGCCGACGGTATCGACGTGCACATTGTGGGCGTGGTGCGACCCAACGAGACCGCCAACGCGAGCGCGTTGTCCCCGGGCATTGCCTACACGCATGCGCTGACTCGCCAGCTTATGGAGCGCGCCGCAAATTCGCAGATTGTGCAGGAGCAGCTTGCCCACCCCGAGACGGATGTCTTTACGGGCAAAACCTTCGACGAACTGCAAGGCGAGGCCAAGCAGGGCGTTGATCTGGGCAACATGTTCAGTGTGGACGAGGCGGCGCTCAAGAGCGCGTTCTCGTTCGATACCTCCGCGCTCTCGGGTGTTGCCGGCGGTATGGACCTGTCGGGTCTTGACTTGTCCGGGCTGGATATTGACCTTTCGGGCGTTGGTAGGGACATCGACTTTGGCGACATCATGGCCAAAGCGCCAACCCCAGATTTCTCGGGCGTCTTTGACGGTCTGGAACTCACGCCCGAGCAAATGCAGCAGGTGGGAACGCTTGCCAACCAGCTGTTTGAGGGCTTTTTGCAGTCTGATCAGTTTAAGGCGCTGACACCCGATGATCTTAAGGACGCGTCAAAGCTTGCCGCCGCGTTCTCGACGTATCTTGAGAGTGATACGGCAGCCCAGCAAATCCTGGCCCAGCTCAAGGCACTCGGTGGCGATGCCCTGGCCGAGCGCCTGCAGCGGGCGATGACCGACTATGTGCAAAAGCAGCTGGCTCCGTATCTGCAGCAGGCTATGGACCAGGTGATGAAGTCGATCAGCGATCAGATTGCGGCGACGGTGTCAGCTCAGCTCAAGGCAGGCGCAGCAGGGCTCATGGGCCAGATGGCGACGCGGATGTCGTCGAGTTTTGCCAACCTGGCGAGCGCCATGCGCGTGGATGCGAGTGCCTTTGCTCATGCCATTCACTTCAACATGGACGCCGAGGACCTGAGCTCGCTCATGATGAGCTATGCCAAGGCGTCGAAGCTCACCTACGATAACAATCTGACCACGTTGGGCTATGCGGACGAGGCCGACCCCATCTCGGTCAAGATTTTCCCGCGCGACTTTGAGGCCAAGGAGCGCGTACTCGATCACATCGATGCGTACAACAAGCAGGTCAAAGCCGCTGGTCACGATGAACAGGCAATCTCGTACACCGACTACATGGGCATCATCATGGGTTCGGTGACCGACATCGTGAACACCATCAGCTTGGTGCTCATCGCGTTTGTGAGCATCAGTCTGGTCGTGAGCTCCATCATGATCGGCATCATCACATACATCAGCGTGCTGGAGCGCAAAAAGGAGATTGGCATCCTGCGCGCGATTGGCGCGTCGAAGCGCAACGTGGCCAACGTATTCAATGCCGAGACCTTTATCGAGGGCCTCATTGCCGGCGTCTTTGCCATTGTCGTCGTGGTGGCCGTGAGCTTCCCAGTTAATACCTGGGCGCTTGCTGCCAAACAAGTACCCAACCTGATGAGCCTGCCCGTGCAGGATGCGCTGGTACTCATTGCAATTTCGGTGCTGTTGACGGTCGTTGCCGGCCTGCTGCCTGCTCGCAGCGCATCCAAGAAGGACCCCGTCGAAGCCCTACGCTCCGAATAATGTGACAAAGGGACAGTCCCTTTGTCACATTGAGACCCTTGCGAAATCGGGGTCTAATTACCGTTCGGCAGGTTAAGAACTCCCTCTCCCCGCTTAATGCTTGACGAAGAGTCTTCTGGTTTATATACCTATCGGTAGGCATATAGGATGTATTGCCGATAGAAATGGAGCAACCATGACTCTCACCACACCAGCCAAAAAAGATTGTCTCCGTGAAAGCGGCGCATTTGCTTGGGTCGTCGTTATTGCGCTCGGCTTAATGTCCGCCGGAACAACTGGCACATATAGCATTATTGCCGGCTCATTCGTTGCTCCAGTATGTGAAGATCTGGGCTTTGACTACACTTCTTTTTCTTTCTATTTCACCGCGATTCTTCTTGGCCTTGCGCTTGGGCTTCCGCTTTTGAGTCGCTTCATTCCAAAAGTAATCGGCAAACCATGGCATATTTGCATTGAACTCGTCCTTATTGTCGCCGGCGCCGCAATGGCGTTCTACACCGAGGTCTGGATGTTCACCGTCTCTGCCGCAGTGATCGGCATCTGCTTTTCGTTTACAACGGGCGTCTGCATGTCCGATGTCATTGACCAATGGTTCAGCAAATCGTCCGGTCTTGCCATCGGCCTCGCTTGGGGCGTTAATTCTCTCTGTACGCTGTTATTGAGTCCTGTCATTACGCTGGTCATCGAGCAGCAAGGCTGGCGTACGGGATACATCGTGCTTGCGGCCGTTTCTGCAGCTATGATTTTGCCTGCAAGCGCATTTATCATTCGCCTTAACCCCTCTGATCGCAACATGCTTCCGTACGGAGAGACCGCCTCCGAAACCCATGAGAGCTGCAGCGCCGATGAGCAGGAAGATGTTCTTTCGGGCATGGCACTCCGCGATGCCGCGAAAACGCCGTCTTTTATTCTCTGTGTCCTCTTGCTTTGCGTGGCGCAGCTCACCTGCTGCATGAACCAGCTGTTTCCAACCTATGCAAGCGAGGTCGGTTTCAATCCTATCGTAGGAAGCTTAATGGTCTCGGCAGCTTCACTCTCCGATATCTTCCTAAATCCCTTCGTGGGCAAAACATGCGACAAGCTTGGCGCTATTAAAGCAACGGTCGCATGGACAGGTGTCAGCATTCTTTCATTCCTGCTTCTTATCATTGGCGGAAGCAATGAGACCGTTTCCATCATTGCGGTTCCAACGATGTCATGTTCGCCATCGTTGGAACCGCAATGCCGATGCTTCTACTCTCGCTCTTTGGATCACGCGATTTTGGAAGGATCTATTCGATCGTTTGCTCAGCGGGCTATGTCGTCGGTGCTTTTGGAATGCCGGTCATGATGAAGGTTTACGGCATGGCGGGGTCATTCCAGGGAGTATTTATCTTCTGCATTGCCTGCAACCTTATGATTGCTGCGTTTGCTATCGTTTCCGGCTTTCTCAATAAGGCTGCTGAAAAGTAATAAGCGCCGATTTGCATCGGCATAGATTGCCACGCAACAGGGGTTGACTCCAAGCCAGACTGGAGTCGACCCCTGTTTTCGTTTTTAAAGGTTGCCCGCAGGCACCATGGGTGCCAACATGCGCTTCAGCTTGGCTGGTTTATTTGAACATAAGCTCGACTATTCCCGCCCAAACCGCTTTTTCATCAATATCCTCACCTTGAGCGACCGTATTGCTTGCTCCCTCCAGAACGGTATAAAGAATTTGTACGTAGAGCATTGCGTCGGCGCTATCGGAAAACGCGCCAATCTCTACACCATGAAGAAGGATGTCTTTAAGCGCATCCATGGTTCGTTTGGTCGCCGTCGCTTGACGTTCCTGAACTGCAGGAATTCGATTTGCTTGAACGCTAACCTCGGCCAGCACGCGCCGGCGCTTTTCATCGCTTCGATAGCCACCTATAACTGAATTGCCGAGCTCGATAAGCGCGGCCTTGAACCCGTCCCTATCGACTATTAGCGAGTAGTCGCGCTGATAGTCAATGGTCGGAAACATGCTGTCCAAGAGCGTAGTGAAAATCTCCTCTTTAGAGGGAAAGTAGTAGTACACCGACGGCTTGGATATACCGACAAAGTCGCAAATCTTTCCGATAGACGCTTTGTCATAACCGACTTCTGCCACAAGATCGTACATTGCGTCCAATATTTTTTTTCTTGTGCTCACGCTGCATTTCTCCATCGCAAATCACTTCCGCACTACCAACATTATTAAGGATGGCAACGGAACATCAATTCGTGTCCAAACATGACCACTATATACGGTGAACGGTATGTATCAGTAGGCGAGCGGCAATTATTCAAAACTATCTACCGAACGGTAGGTATAGTAGTACTATAGCAGGTGAAACCCCGCTATTGTCGCGGCCGGACAGCATCGCGGGAAACCCGACGGAAGGACCAACCATGTACGAGAACTATCGTATGCCGGGCGAGTTCGAGAAGCGCTCCAACGTCTATGTGACATGGCTTCCCGATTACATCCGTGCAGAGGGCTATGATAACCGCCAGCCCTGCGTTGACGTGATCAAGGCTCTGCTCGAGTATGGCGACGTTACGGTCAACCTCAATTGCGGTACCCCCGGCTCCTATGAGGAGGCTTGCTCGCGCCTGAAGGAGGAGGGGGTTGATCTCGATCGCATCGAGATCACGCAGTTCGAAGACTCCAACTTCTATGTCCGCGACAACGGTCCCAGCATCATGGTCGACGACAAGGGCCATTCTTATATGGTCAACCCCGCTTGGACCTATTACGGCGTGTGGGACAAGAACTCCCCGGAGTGCCAGTCCGCACGTAAGGCAGCGGTTCACATGGCGGTTGCGCTCGGTTGCTTCGATATCGTCAATTCCGAAATGGTTTCGGAGGGCGGCGACCGCGAGTTTGACGGTCACGGCACTCTGATCGCAATCGAGGACACGGAATGCCGCAAGCGTAATCCCGAGTTCACGAAAGAGGAAGTAGAGGCCGAGTATAAGCGCATCTACAACCTCAACAAGGTTATCTGGCTTCCGCAGCCTATGCTCGAGGACGACGACTATCGACTGGGCATCCTCGACGAGAAGGAAGACGGAACTCCCGTCTTTGGCATGAGCTTTGCAGCTCACATTGATGAGATGTGTCGCTTTATCACTCCGAACAAGATTCTTCTTGCCGAGGTGTCCGATGAAGAGGCAGCCTCGAGCAAGGCTGGAGCAGAGTCTCGTCGCCGCATTGAGGCAGCCTACGAGATCCTGAGCAACGAAACGGACTGGGAGGGCAAGCCCTTCGAGATCGTTCGTATGCCCACCGCCGAGCCTATTGAAGTCGTTATCGCCCCTGGCGATGAAGATTACGAGCTCTATAAGGGCTTCATCGACGAAATGGGCGGCAAGTTTATGGATGGCACCCCCTGGCCCGAGGGCCCCGTCCACTTCTACGCCGCAGCGAGCTACTGCAACTTCCTGATTTGCAACGGCGTCGTTCTTGGCCAGCGTTATTACCACGAGGGCATGAGCGAGGTCGTGAAAGAGAAGGACGAGCAGGCCAAGGCAGTTCTTGAGAGCTGCTTCCCCGATCGCAAGGTCATCATGATTGATTCCCTCGCGCTTAACCTGTCCGGCGGCGGCGTGCACTGCTGGACTAAGGACGTGGCGGCCAGTCGTTAGTGAGCCTTAGAGCCTGCGCTCTTTGGCTTAGGCGCCACATGTACCGCTCCCCGAGGGATATCCGTGTTTTCCTCGGGGACACATTCAACAATAATTTTGATAATAATTCGAAAGGAAATAGGCATGAACAACAGCCTCCGCGGTCGCGACTACATCAACATCCATGATCTTTCCTCCGAGGATTTCCGCTATCTCATCGATCTTGCCTGGAACCTTAAGGCTCAGAAGAAGTCCGGTGTCGACCAGCACTACTTCCCCGGCAAAAACGTCCTCGCCAACTTTGAGTGGGGCTCGACCCGTACTCGTTGCGCATTCGAGACCTCCTGCAATGATTTGGGCATGGGCTTCACTTATCTGACCAACTCCCACATGGGTGACTGCGAGACCGTCAAGGATGCCATGCGCGTCTTTAACGGCATGTACGATCTCATCGTCTACCGCGCACAGAAGGACGAGCAGTTCCTCTATGACGTCGCCGACCTGGTTGACATCCCGGTCATCAATGCCCTTACTCTCGGCGATCACCCGACTCAGATGCTCGCTGACGCTCTTACGATGGAAGAGCAATGGGGCGGTTTGCGTACGAGCCGCGGCAAGAAGATGGCTTTCGTTGGCAACTGCGCCGGCGCCCCAGTGTGGTATGGCCGTCTGTGCGCTATGCTCGACATGGACTTCCTCGCCATCGGCCCCGACGACCTCCGTCATCAGATGTGCAAGGAAATGATCGAAGAGGTGGAGGCCTGCTACGCCAAGTACGCTCCCAATAGGACCTTTACCATCACCTCTGACCTCGATGCCCTGGATGGCGTTGACGTTATCGTTACCGAGGAGTGGCGCTACATCAACCCCGAGTGCGGCGAAGAGGTTCTGGATCCCGACGACTACAACTCCTGGTTGGGCGATGCCGAGTCTTTGTACCCCTATCGCGTCACCAGCGAGCTGTGCAAGCGCACCAACAATCCCGACATCTTCTGCATGCATGAGCTTCCCTCTGTCCATAACGCAGATCACCGTGTCGGCAAAATGCTCCTCGACCAGTGCAAGAACGACCTCCATCGCGAAATCATCACCGAGGGCTTTGAGATTGCCGACGAGTGCTTTGAGGCCAACGCTTCGGTCATCTTCCGTGAGGCAGAGAACCGTCAGCACACCATCAAGGCTGTTATGTGTGCCCTTCTGGGTCTCTAGGAGCTGTATCAATGGATAATGCAAAGTTAAAGAGCAGCAAGGTTTACGCATGGGTTCTCGTAATCGCGCTCGGCCTTATGTCTGCCGGCACGACCGGATCCTATAGCGTCATCGCGGGCTCCTTCGTCGCACCCGTGTGCGAGGAGTTCGGGTTTGACTATTCCATCTTCTCGTATTACTTCACCGCAACGCTCATTGGTCTTGCGGCAGCTCTTCCGTTTGTCGGAAAACTCATTCCCAAGGTCGTTGGCAAGGTTTGGCTCCCCGTTGTCGAGCTTATTTTGCTCGCTGCCGGCGCAGGCATGGCCTTCTACACCGAAGTCTGGATGTTCATCGCCGCTGGCGCCCTGATTGGCGTTTGCTTCGCCTTCACCACCGGCGTCGCCATGTCCGACGTTATTGACCAGTGGTTCAAAAAATCTGGTGGCCTGGCAATCGGTCTCGCTTGGGCAGTGAACTCGATTTACATGCTCATCATGAGCCCCGTCATCACCTCTGTCATCGAGGCCGCTGGCTGGAGGACTGGCTATCTGGTGCTCGCTGGCGTCTCCGCTGTGCTCATTCTCCCCGCTTCCGTCCTGATTATTCGCTATAAGCCTCAGGACAAGGGCATGCTGCCCTATGGCTACGTCGAGGGCGAGACGGTCACCGAGACCGAGGAGACGACCGAGGATAGCACGCGTGGCGTTAGCTATGCGCGCGCCATTAAGTCGCCTGCCTTCTTCTTCTGCATCGGCTTCCTCTGTCTCGTTCAGCTCACTTGCTGCATGAACCAGCTCTTCCCGACGTATGCTTCCGAGGTTGGTTTTAGCCCCATGGTGGGCGGCTTCATGGTATCCGCTGCATCGCTCTTCGATCTGTTCCTCAATCCGATCGTCGGCACCACTTGCGATAGGTTCGGCAGCACGAAGGCCATTCTGGGCTGGCTCGCTGTCTCCATCCTCTCCTTTGTCATGCTCATGATGAGCAGCGGCAACTCGACGCTCAGCATCCTCGCAGCAGGCGTGAACGACGTAATGTACGTCATCGCTGGCACTGCCCTGACCGTTTTGGTTATGGATGTCTTTGGCTCCCGCGATTTCGGTCGCATCTTCGCGCTGATCTGCTCCGTGGGCTATATCGTCGGCGCCTTTGGCATGCCCGTTATGATGAAGGTCTATGAGCTTGTCGGCTCCTTCCAGGGCGTCTTCATCTTCTGCATCGCATGCAACGTTATTATCGGCCTGTTCTTGCTGCTGGCAAAAAAGACTGGTAAGAACCTCTCCTGGGACGAATAGTTCGATTCGTCTTAGACATACGCTGTAGGGCTTAACCTGCAGCCGCTTTGGGGCATCGACTAACATCGGTGCCCTTTTTCATCGAATGTGACAAAGGAGCAGCCACTTTGTCACATTGAGTGGCATGTAAATCGAGGTCTAATACTTTTCCGAGAAGTGAACGGCCATACTTGGACCTCCGAAGCATCGACATTTTTAGACGTCAAACCCGCAGGATTTGGCTGGCAAAACCGCAGGAAATTGCATCTCGAAAGTGCCGATGCTTCGGGGGCCCGTTTTCACTCGTTCACTTCTTGGGAAAAGTATTAAACCTCGTTGTATGGGGTGCGGCTGGAGGGTGGTCATCGTTCAGTAGCTACCTCTTCCTTGTGAATCGCCTGAAGCGCAAGGCATAATGCATGTGACAAAGGGACGGCCCCTTTGTTGTGTTGATATGAGAGAAGAGTAGATGATCCTTTCGCTGGCCCCTATGGAGGGGATTACCGGGCATGTGTTCCGTCGCGTGCATGCGGAGTGCTTCGGTGCGCTCGATTGCTATTACACGCCGTTTTTGCCGCCGCCGCGGGTGGGAAACCGCTTTGGCGGCAAGGCGTTTAAGGAGATCGATCCTGCCAATAACCAGGGGCTCAACGTGGTGCCTCAGCTGATGTCCAAGAACGCGGACGAGTTTGTGTGGGCGGCACAGGTGCTCGCCGACATGGGCTACCGCGAGGTCAATCTCAACCTGGGTTGCCCTTCGGGAACGGTTGTCGCCAAGGGCAAGGGCTCGGGTTTCTTGCGCAATCTCGACGAGCTCGAGGCGTTCTTAAGCGATGTGTGCGAGCGGTCGCCGTTGCCGGTGTCGGTAAAGACCAGGCTGGGGCTGGAGAATGACGACGAATACGAGCGCGTGCTCGATCTGTATTGCCGCATGCCGTTGGCAGAGCTGATCGTGCATCCGCGCGTACAGAAGGACCGCTATACGGGCTTGCCGCGCAAAGAGTTTTATGGCGAGACGCTGGAGCGTGCGCCGTTCCCCGTGGCCTATAACGGTGACATTTTTGATCTTGAGGATATGGACGCGCTGGTGGAGGCCTATCCCGGCACGCGCCATGTGATGTTGGGGCGTGGCCTGCTCGCGAACCCCGCTCTGGCTCGCATGGTCAAGGGCGGCCCTGCTGCAACGGCTGCTGAGCTGCAGCGCTTCCACGACACGCTGTTTGCGGCATATGCAGAAGAGATTGGCGGCAATGCGGTCTTCCGCATGAAGGAGTGGTGGTTCTACGCCAAGTGCGCTTTCGCTGATCCCGCTACCGTCCACAAGATCGTACGCAAGACCAAAAAGGTCGACGAATACCGCGCTGCCGTCGAGCGCGTCTTTCGTGAACAGCCGCTTGCACCCACAGCTCGCTTCCACGGCTAACTAGTCATCGGGGGCGTTCTTTAACGACTGGTCATTTAAGGACGTCCCCAACGACTATGTAGCAAAAACATGTACACCAGCATCCAAAGATGTCGAAAAATGTCGACTTTGGATGCTGGTGTACATGTTTGGGTCCGACGGGGGAGCGGGCCTAGGCAATCAGTGCATCAAGTGTAATGAGCTCTCTGAGCCGCTCCGTGCGTGTTTGCCCATGGCGTTTGGCTTTTTCGTCAAACGCCTCAAGAATCGATTCGCCCACACGTGCTGATATAACGACGCTCGGCTCATCGGAGATTGGTGGCCTTCCCAACTTGATGGTGTGACCTTTCGGCCACTCATCTTTTTCGTAGGCTTCCGCGGCTTTCTTCAACTCTCCGGGAGCAAACCCCATCATCTTTTCGAGCTGCTTAGCATCCATGGCGCCTCCTATCGATCGACATAATGTCGAGCGCCGGTTCTCGGATTCTCTTTTTGTATACAATTTTGTAGACAAAAATACAAGCAGTTCATCGGGCTAATTAGCTTGTTTTGACCTGCCTGTTCGATAGGAAATGAGCATTGACGGCTTCGATACTCCTTTGCTTTTCAGCTTGGAATTTGGATGCTCATTGAACTTCCGGAGGGGAGCCCTTTATTAAGCTATTGAGATTCTGGGCAGGAGCTCTCACTGGTCTTCGGTAATGGGGCCAGCTTAATTCGCGACACAGTGTGTCGCGAATGGGAGTAGTCGTTAGGTGTCCTTCAATGGCTACTCATATAAGAACGTTCAAGTGTCGGATTTTGTCATTTAGTGTCGCTCTCAGCGACTATTCTGGAGGGTCGTGGTCAAAAAAGGGCAAATATGAGTACTGTTGCCATTATGGTTGCATTTATTTGCTATAAATTGTAGCTCCTGATGAGATTTGTTCCCATTAAGAGCTACTTTTATTGAACATATGAGGAGAAATAACGTCGTCTGCGGACGAGTGGAACGTTGAATAGTTCCTGAAGTGATCAAAATCGCTGCTACTAAACAGGTAGCAGTACTCATATTTGCCCTTTTTTGACCACAGCCCTCTCGGAAACCTTTCCAGAGGCGTCAAACAGCCATAATCCAAAGGTCTCCTCAAACAATTAGCCGGCCAAGAGCGTCCATGACTACCAAAAAGCTGTACGCCAGCATCCAAAGATGTCGAAAAATGTCGACTTTGGATGCTGGTGTACATGTTTGGGTCGTATGGGTTGGGGCCCTGGACGGACAGAGCGTGCGTACTAGAGCAGGTTTTCCTGCACCCACGCGATGATGTCGCTCGATTCGTAGAGTGGTTTGCCGTCGATGAACAGGCAGGGAACCTGGCGTTTTCCGCCGACGGCGATGAGTGTCTGTTCGGCATCGGAATCGGTCGAGATATTGCGCTCGGGAATGGTCACGCCGTTATCGGCCAAAAAGTGCTTGACCTTTAAGCAATACGGGCAGCCGGTCATAACGTACAGCGCGAGCTCGTGATTAGTAGCCATAGGTCTCCAATCGGTTGAGGTTTTGATTGAAATACCCAAAGCCGCCGCGGTCTATGCGCGCGTCAACGAAGACTCGATGGCCTGGACCAGAAACGCCGTGGCTCCGGTGCCGCAGGGCTTGTCGTAGTAGTCAACAAAGCGCTGGTCGGCAAGATAGCCGTGGGCGAGGCCCAGGTACGCTTCGTTCTGGGGTTCGCGTCCCCAGTTGAGAGCAATCCAGCGACGATGCATCGCGACAAGCTTGCGAGCCTCGCTTCCATCCGCATCGCCGTCACCCATGGCAATCGAGAGCTGACCTAGAATAGCGGGTTCAAGTTCCTTCATGTCGCTCCATGTCTGAGGATTCATGTCCAGTAGCGTCTCGTTTGCTGCATCGATAGCCTCATTGCCATAGCGCGCCCGCGCCTCGGCACCGTAGCGCGCCTCGTTTTCTTGCACGGTGCGCCAGCGCTCCAGTTGCGGCAGGACGGCGCCCATGAGCGAGACGGCTTCGTCGAGCGACATGCCGGTGTTTTGCGCCAGCCGCGGGGCACAATCCTCAATCATCGCCTCCATGGTGGTGTCGTAGGTGTACTTGCCGTGGTCGTAGCACCACTTGCAGTAATGGTCGGTCGTGGCGCCCGTGGCGTCGGTGCCGCAGTCGTCGGGCGTGAGTATCATGCCGCAGCTCTGGCAATAGTGCTCGGGCATTTCGAGCAGGTGGGGCAGGGGCTCGCCGGTCACGGCGGCAATGAGTTTCATCATGTCGATGCCCGGTGTGACCTCGCCGCGTTCCCAACGGCTGATGGCCTGGCGTGTGACGAAGAGCTTAGCGGCGAGCTGCTCCTGAGTAAGGTGATGGGCGCGACGGATGGCAATGAGCTTTTCTGCAAAGGCCATAGCGGCTCCTTTCTGCTGGTTGATGGCTTAAGCATACGCGGCGGCAGGCGCCCTTCCAAGCAACCGTTGGTTGCACGACGGGAGACCGCGGCGAAGAATTGCGCGCAATGCCCCACGCCTCCATGCCGTACAATGACCGGCATGGAACCTATTGCACACATACATACCGACCTGCCGCAGAAGTTCGGCATTCCGCGCAACAGCTTTTTGGCGCCTCATCTGCAGGGACGCATCGTTTTTGAGCCGGAATTTGCCTCCAACGCAGCAGTTGAGGGCCTGGATTCCTTCTCTCACTTATGGCTGCTGTGGCGCTTCGAAAACGGAACGCCCGGCGGCACGGCTAAGGACATAGCTGCCGATGCCAAGTCGCAGGACAGGTCCGGCACCAACGTCAAGTGGTCGAAAACCGTGCGCCCGCCGCGTTTGGGTGGAGCCGAGCGCGTGGGCGTGTTTGCCACGCGCAGTCCGTTTCGCCCTAATCCCATCGGTCTCACCTGCGTCAAGCTCGATCGTGTCGAGTTCACCGATGATGGCCCCATCATTCATGTGCTGGGGGCCGACCTGCGCGACGGCACGCCCATCTACGACATTAAGCCCTACATTCCGTTTGCGGACTGTCACCCGGATGCAACGGGCGGCTGGATTGAGGATGCTCCGTGGCAAGAGCTCGATGTTGAGTTCCCGCAGGCTCTTCAAGACATGGTCCCGCCCGCAAAGCTCCCCGGTCTGGTCGAGGTTCTTCGCCAAGATCCGCGCCGCGCGGGCAGCAAGCACGAGCCAAACCGCGTCTATCATCTGGCCTTCGCCGGGCTTGACATATCTTTTACGGTCGATAAAACCCAGCTAACCGTGGTCGCCGTCAACGACGCGCAAGACTAACCAGCCATTCGTCCGCACCCGTCAAATTAAGCGCCAAACCCCATGCCAAAATCGCCCGTGCTGGTGGACAATAACGCCTACCAAAACAATCACTTTGCACGGGAGTTCAGCATGAAATACGACTTTAGCTCGCTTATCGACCGCCACGGCATGGACTCCATCGCCGTTGACTCTTGGGGCGAGATCCCCGGCATGGCTCCGAACGCACCCGACGAGGGCTTCGACCGCATTCCCATGTGGGTGGCCGACATGAATTTCGCCACGGTGCCCACGGTCCAGGAGCACATCATTCAGCGCGCTCAGCATCCCATGTTTGGCTACTTTAACCCGCGCGCCGAGTACTTCGACCGCATCATCGAATGGCAGAGCCGCCGCAATGGCGTCGAGGGCCTGCGCCCTGAACATATCGGCTACGAAAACGGCGTGCTGGGCGGTGTCGTGTCGACGCTGCGCGCGTATGTCCAGCCGGGCGATGCAGTGCTGGTCCATAGCCCCACCTACATTGGTTTTACCAAGTCCATCGAAGCTGCGGGCTATCGCATTGTCCACAGCCCGCTTAAACTCGACGACCAGGGCGTGTGGCGCATGGACTTTGAGGACATGGAGTGCAAACTCGCCCAAAACCACATCCATGCCGCGGTGTTCTGCTCACCGCACAATCCCTGCGGCCGCGTATGGGAGCGTGACGAGATCGAGCGCGCCATGGACATCTACCGCCAGCACGATTGCGTGGTGATCTCGGACGAGATTTGGTCCGATATCATCCTGCCGGGACACAAGCATATTCCGACGCAGTCGGTAAGCGAGGACGCCCGCATGCGCACGGTTGCCCTCTATGCGCCCAGCAAGACGTTCAACCTGGCGGGCCTGGTCGGCAGCTACCACATCATCTATAACGAGACGCTGCGCGACCGCGTGTGCGCCGTGTCCGACAAGACCCACTACAACGAGATGAACGTCCTCTCTATGCATGCGCTTATCGGTGCCTACCAGCCGCAGGGCTACGAGTGGGTGGACGAGCTCAATGAGGTCATCGAGGGCAACGTCGACTACTTCTGCAATTACGTGGACAAGCATTTTGCGGGCGTGTCCTATTCGCGTCCGCAGGGCACGTACATGGTGTTCCTGGACTGCACAGCGTGGTGCCGCGAGCATGGCCGCGATATTCAGTGGCTGCTCGACGAGGGCGCTCGTGTGGGCGTGGGGTATCAGGACGGCCGCCCGTTCCACGGGCCCTGCCACATTCGCGTGAATCTGGCGCTGCCGCTTTCGCGCGTGAGAGAGGCGTGCGACCGCCTGGACCGCTACGTTTTTAATGCACGGTAAATGAGAGCTTCGCGCGGGGCCTTCTGCCGCGTCGGCGGGAAGGCCCCGTACGGTAAGGCGTCTGTAACCATTGGGCGCTCGAGTGATTTCATTTGCTATTATTTTTTAGCATTTCAGTCCGTGAATAGGATCGTCTGGAGCTCGATGAAAAGACCTCGCCGCTCGGTTGCCATATCGTTGTTTGTTGCGCTTGCGGTAGCGTGTGCCTTTGTCGTAGCGATAGCCGGCTGTTCCGGGTCGAATGACGGAGCCTCGACGTCTGCATTAGAAAAACTGGACGCCTCGCAAGTCAAAGACGACGACCTTAAGACGCTCAACGTCGGCAGCGACCTCTATCCACCGTTTGTGTATACCGACGAGTACGGCGATATCGTTGGCCTGGATGTCGAGATATTGACCGAGGCTTTGGCCCGCATTGGTTACAAGCCAAAATACCAGCTGATCGATTGGGAAAAGAAGAAAGAGCTGCTGGCGAGCGGCGAGCTCGATTGCGTCATGGGCAGCTTTAGCATGACGGGTCGCGAGAACGAGTATTGTTGGGCCGGCCCGTACCTTGCGAGCCGCCAGGTAGTCGCGGTCGATCCCCAGAGCGATATCTACACGCTTGCCGATCTTGAGGACAAGGTTGTGGCGGTCCAGTCCACTACCAAGTCCGAGGACATTTTGCTCAATCGTACAAATGAAAACGTTCCGCAGATCAAGGAGCTCTACAGCTTTTCGGACCGCTCATGCCTGAACCCGGCGCTCGTCGAGGGCCTGGTCGACGCCATCGCCGCGCATGAGTCTTCGCTGCTCACCTACGAAAAAGACTATGGTGTGACGTATCGCATTTTGGATGAGCCGCTGCTGGAGGTTGGTTTGGGCACCGCTTTCGATCTCAACGATACGCGCGGCATCGACGTTAAGCTCACCCATGCCTACCAAGAAATGCTTGTCGATGGCACCATGGAACGCCTGGTGTCAAAGTACTTTGATGACCCTGCACCATTTTTGAATACGGAGGGCCTGTCATGATCGATGCGCCCGACCACGCCGCAGGGGAGCGGGACGATCGTTCGGCATGGGTATGGCTCATTGCCGCCCTGTTGGGGATAGCGCTCTCGGTTGTTGCCGGCATGATGAGCTACGGTTACACGACAGCCCAGGCCGAGCAGCGCTTTGCCGACGTTGTCGATTACGTGGCGACGCAGAGCCTTTCCTACGATGCATTCAATAGCGCCTATACGACCAAAAACCTGATTCGCGTTATGGAGATCGCCGGAGAGGCGGCGCGCGATATGGAGCGCGACGGCTCGGTGGATAACGCCGCGCTGGAGCAATATGCTGACCAGTTCAACGTGAGTGCGCTGATCGTGACGGACGCATCGGGCAACTTGGTGTCCGAGTCCTCGACGGATGGCGTGGGCTACGAGTCGCTTGCTACGTATCTCAAAGAAGCGCCCGTGTTGGAGGTGGCAACCCATCCGCTTAAGTCTTATACCGATAGTATTACGCTTGCGGATGATTCGGTTGCAGACATTGGTTGCGTGGCCCGGCAGGATGGCGAGGGTATCGTTATCGCGGTAAGGCATCGGAGCGCGAAGGCGGTTGCAGGCAATACGCTCAAACTGCAGAGTCTGCTTGAAGGTTATGAAACCATCGATAGCGGCAATATCGTGATCGAAAACGATGGCAAGGTCGTTGCGACCAACGCCGTTGAACCCACCATCTTGGGCGTGTTCGACCTGCCTGCGACGGACGCCATCATTGTCGACGAAATTAAGGATCGATGTCTGCCCGGCAAAGTCCGACTGGTCAACGTCAACGGCGAGTGGTATTTGGGCACATACGGCAAAGCGCAAAAATTCTACGTGTACACCTATGCCTCGGCGCAGCGCTACTTTGAGGTCGTCGCGGCTGTCGCTGCCGGCGTGCTGGTGCTTTACAGCGGTGTTGTAGCCTCTGTTGTGATGGTGCGTCGCCGCGCTGATCGTCGACGCTTGACAGACTTGCTGCAGCAGGAGCGCGACTATGGCGACAAGCTGGCAAAGGCGGCGCGTGAGGCCTCGTCTGCCAACTCGGCAAAGACGGAGTTCCTGCGTCGCATGAGCCACGATCTGCGCACGCCCATCAACGGCATTCGCGGTATGGTTGAGGTCGGCGATGGCAATGCGGACGATCTGCAAAAGCAGACCGAGTGCCGCTCAAGGATCTGGACGGCATCGGGATTGCTGCTCGACCTTGCCAACGAGGCCCTGGATATGAGTCGTCTGGAGAGCGGGCAGATCGAACTGGAGCTTGTTCCCACAAACTTGGTGACCCTCAACCACGAGGTGCGCGATATTCTGGAGCGCCAGGCCGAGGAGCGTCTGGTGACAATTATCTGCGACCAGCAGACGCTTAATCATCCCTATGCGCGGGTGAGCGTGACGCACCTCAAGCGCTTGTTGCTCAATATTGCCGGTAATGCCGTTAAGTACAACCGCCGGGGCGGCTATGTTCGCCTGGTGTGCCGCGAGGTGGAGCCAGTGGATGGCGCCCCCGTCTATGAATACACGATCGCCGATAACGGTATTGGCATGAGCGAGGAGTTCCAACAGCACCTCTACGAACCGTTTTGTCGCGAGGAGCAACAAGTGGAAGGCGCTTCATCGGGAACTGGTCTGGGTGCGCCTATCGCAAAACAGTTGGTCGAGCTTATGGGCGGAACCATGAGCTTTACGAGCATCTTGGGGCAGGGGACGACGTTTACCATCCGTCTGCCGTTTGAGAAGTGCGAGCGCTCCGAGATTCCTCAGGCTGTGCGCGTGGACGCGGGGGATGGCGATGCGCTCCAGGGCTTGCGCGTTTTGCTCGTAGAGGATAACGACCTGAATGCCGAGATTGCACAGTTTACGCTCGCCCGCGCCGGTGCCGTCGTGACGCATGCTAAGGATGGTGAGTCTGCCGTCGAGATGTTTGCCGCGAGCGCGCCGCACGAGTACGACGTGGTGTTGATGGATATCATGATGCCCGGTATCGATGGCCTTGAGGCCACGCGTCGGATTCGAGCGCTCGATCGCGAGGATGCCGCGACCACGCCGATTATCGCCGTGAGCGCCAACGCCTTTGCCGACGATCGCAGGCTTTCGCGTGAGGCGGGCATGAACGCGCACCTGAGCAAGCCTGTGAGCTCGCAAGAGCTCGTTGAGGCGCTTGCGCACATAGCCGCCGACGCTTCATAAGCATATGGCCCGGTTCCGAGGTGGGTTGGAACCGGGCCATATTGCTATTGATGAGTTTTGCTTTTGAGGCTTACTTTTCCTGAATCTGCTTGCCGCAAAGATGCTCAATCGTAATCTCGTAGAGCTGGACGCCCTTAATGTCCTTGGCGATTTCCTCTTCGACTTCCTCGGCAGAAGGGTAGTACTTAAGCGCGAGCTGGCGGACTTTATCCTCGATAAACGCGGGGGTGTCATTCGCCAGGCGACAGCGGCCAAAGACCACGGTACTCATAACGTAGGGAGCCCAGTCACCGTTCTGGTACCACTCGTTGCCGTAAACGGTAAAGCAGACCTTGTCATCGCGCTTGAGTGCGTCGACCTTGTGGCCAGCCTTGGCGCCATGGAAATAAATCTTGTCGTGCTCGGCGTCGAAGAAGTAGTTGACGGGAATGGCGTACGGGTAGCCATCGTCGCCGTTGACGGCAAAGACGCCGCGCTTGCATGTAGCGAGCAGTTCGCGCGCTTCCTCGTCGGTGATGGCGCGTTTCTTTCGACGTAAGGGCCTAAACATCGTTGGCGTCCTTTCTGCTGCGTATGGTTGTTGAGCACAAACTATAGCGAAACGGACCCGTTTTTCTTGATGCGGGCGAGTATGTTTTTGAGCTTGTTAAAGTCGAGCGGTTTGGACAGATGGGCGTTCATGCCGGCGTCGTGTGCCGCCTTGGCGTCCTCGGCAAAGGCATTGGCGGTGAGCGCGATGATGGGGATATCGGCTGCATCGACTTTCTCGCTCAGACGAATCGCGCGGGTTGCCTCGTAGCCGTCCATGTCTGGCATCATAATGTCCATCAGGATCGCATCGAAGCTGCCGGCGGGATGCGACAGGTACAAATCGACGACTTCGTTGCCGTTGGCGGCGCGGGTGACCACGACGCCCTCGGATTCTAGCAGCGTCTGGGCAATCTCGGCATTCAATTCGTTGTCTTCGGCGAGCAGCACGTTCATGTCGGCGAGCGAGCAGTCGAGCGCTCTCTCGACCGTATTCGCCCGCGTCTGGGGGTTCTTGTCGATATCGAGCGGGATTTCCACGTAGAACGTGGTGCCCACATGGAGTTCGCTGGTGACTTCGATGGTGCCACCCATCAGTTCAATAAGCGACTTGACGATTGGCATGCCCATGCCGGTTCCTTGGAACTTGCTGCGCGCATCGTCACCTTCTTGGGCAAACGGCTCATAGATATGCTTTAAAAACTCGGGAGCCATGCCAATGCCGGTATCCGAAACGCTAAAGCAAAAGAGCGCGCGCCCGTTATCGAGTGGCTTGGTCTTTGAACTAAAGGTGACGGAGCCGCCGTGCTTGTTGTACTTAATGCTGTTGTCTAACAGGTTGATCATGACCTGTCGGATATGGGTGGGGCTGCCGATCATGTATGGCCCCGTGGCGTACGGCAGACTATTGTCCTGCATTGTGATGCCGTTACTGGACGCGCGGAGCTTGCACAGCACCAGCGTATCGTCACAGAGCTCTTTGAGGTTAAAAGGCGCATGCTCCAGTGTTAGCTTGCGGTCTTCGATTTTGCCCATCTCGAGGATGTCGTTGATCAGCGAGAGCAGGTGATTGGCGGCAACGCGCGCCTTGGCACGGCTCTCGCGGGCGACTTGCATATCGCCTTCCTTCAATTCCTCGATCTCGATAAGGCCCAGGATACCGTTGAGCGGCGTACGGATGTCGTGGCTCATGCGCGTGAGGAATGCCGTCTTAGCGGCGTTGGCAGCATCGGCTTTTTTGCGCTCGGTTCGAGCGCGCACGAGCGCCCAGATGAGCAGGACGATGCCGACCGACAACATACCGATGAGGGTAGCTGCAATGGCGGTGCGGTTGCGGTAAAGGAATTGAAGCGTGTTGGATTCCTGGGCCGTGTACGACGTGGAGGAGAAATTGCTTGCGGAGAGCGATTCTCCGGCATTGATGATGCCCTTGTTGATGATTCCCAACAGCTCGGGTTTTCCGCGCGAAATCCAGCACGAGAGCTCACAGGTGTCAGGGAGCTCGGTCGTCTCGCAGTCCTCGAGATCGTAACGGTCACCGATGGTTTTTACGCGTGAACTGGGAGCGACGATGCAGTGCGCCGTTCCCTTCCTGAGGGTGTCGAACGCTTCACCGTCGGATTGGTATTCGGTTACGGTCGCTGTGGGGAACAGACTTTCAAGTGCATTTTTGTTGACAAACGATGATTTGGTACAGGCGATGTTTTGAAGGTCTTTGTTCAGGTTGCTGCCGGTGTGGATGGCGGTGAGGGATATGGTCCCCAACGATATCGACTGCACAACGCCTGTTTGCTCGGCAAACCAGTAATCTCGGTATACCGGCAGCGCAACGTCTATGCTTCCCTTTGACAGGGCCTTTGACATCATCTTGTAGCTATCAAAGGCGACGGTTTTGACCGTAATGCCAAATTTATCGTGTAGCGTCGTCGCAAGCGATGCGACCGAGCCTTCCATCTCGCCGTCTTCGTCCTCGTTGCAGTAGGGGAGTTTGCCCGTAATGTAGCCGAGCGTGATGGTGTTGTTGTTTGCTTTGAGCCAAGAACATTCGGGGCCGTTGAGCGATGATGAACCGCTGTTTTGGGTCGAGTAGCTAGATTTGACTTCGTCGTTATAGCGTGGGTTGACGCGGGCGATTGCCGTCATGGCGGCATTGATGTCGTTCATCAGATCGGGGCGGCTTTTGGGAACGGCAAAGTAGTAGTCGCTCGAGCCAATGTAGAACATGGGGGAGGCGTTGGGCGACGAGGTCGTGTCGTTCATGATGATGGCGTCGACCTCGTTGTTTGCGAGCGCGTCAAAGAGAACGGAGTTTCCGTCATACTCCCTGTATGTGCAGGCGATTCCTTCGTTGGCGAGCCATTGCTGGCCAACGAAGGTTTGCATAACGCCGGGGTTGCAGCCGATAGTGAGATCCTGGAGTGCTTGAGGGTCACCCTTTGCGAGGTCGTCGCGATCGGGCTTGGCGTAGATGTAGTAGCGCTCAGTGCCCTCGGGGTTCGAGGAAAAGAGCAGCTTTTGGGCGCGTTCCTCGGAGTAGGAGATGTTGGGCATGAGGTCGATTTCGCCTGCCTCGAGCATGTCCATAAGCTCGGTGAAGGTGCCGGAGACGTATTCGTACCGCCAGCCGGGCGTGTAGTACGACAGGGTCTGGAGGTACTCGTAGCCCCATCCCGAGAGGCGCTCGCCGGGGGTGCCGTCCTGGAAGCCCTCGTTGTTGACGAGCCAGCCGACGCGGACCGTTTTGACCTGTTGATCGGTGTTGGCGGCATAGACGGGGGCGGGCGCGGCGGCGCTCAGCACGGTAAGCGCGACAAGCACGATGACCAAGGCGCGAGATATAACTGAACGAAGGGCGACGGTAGCTCTCACGTGCAATCCTAACGAATCGAGACATTACCGCATAAGGATACCAGCTCAGCCTGCCCAGCCGGCAGCTGTACCGCTAAACGCTCCCGCCCGGCAGTTGGGGACAGCCCCTTTCTGCCGGCACAAAAGGAACGTCCCTAACTGCCGGTTGTGGGACAATACCGAGCAAACGTGATTGGACGTCTGAGAAAAGGGGTCGCGATGAACAAGTTGAGGACGCTTGCCGATGTGTTGCGACAGGCTGGCTTTGCGCGCATCACGGGCCTGTTTCTTATCTTCTATCTGCTGTGCTCGACGGCCGTCTGGCTGTCCGAGCCCACGACCCTTACGTTTGGCGATGGACTTTGGTTTAGCTTTGAGACGGTCTCGACGATCGGCTTTGGCGATATCCCCGCCGAAACGCCGGTTGCCCGCGGCGTTACCGTTATCCTAAGCGTCATCAGTATCTTCTATATCGCCATGCTTACGGGCGTGGCGGTGAACTACTGCAATACGCTCATCAAGCTGCGCCAAAAGGACACCATGGCGCGCTTTATGGACGATCTTGAGCATTTGGAAGAGCTCGATTGTGACGAGCTCGCCGACCTGTCGCGCCGCGTGCGCGAATATCGCCGCCGCCAACGCTAGAACGGGCGCCGCGCGTCACGACGAGGGGGACTGAAATGAATATCACCGTGTATCTGGGTGCCAGCGTCGGTAATGACCCGGCGTTTCTACCTGCGGTACAGGAGCTGGGCAACTGGATTGGCACCAACGGCCACGCGCTGGTATACGGCGGGTCCAAATCGGGCCTGATGGGCGCGCTCGCCGATAGCGTGCTCGATGCTGGCGGACATGTGACGGGCGTGGAGCCGAGCTTTTTTATCGAGGCCGAGTTTCAACATGACGGTATCGACGACCTCATCGTGACGAGTGGTATGGCGGAGCGCAAGGCCAAGATGATTGAGCTCGGCGATGCGTTCATCGCCTTTCCCGGTGGGACGGGCACGCTCGAGGAGATTGCCGAGGTTATGTCCGCGGTGTCGTTGGGGCACCTGAGTGCTCCGTGCATCCTGTATAACCTGGACGGTTACTACAACGACCTCAAGGCACTGCTCGGGCACATGATTGATAAAGGGCTATCGAGCCCACGGCGCCAGCAGGGCATCTACTTTGCCGACGATTTGCGCGAGATTGCTTCGATTATCAACGGATAAGTCTTGAGCCTGCCCCACTATGGCTCCCAATGGTGCCGTTCGCGGCGTGGATGGTTGGCTCGTTCGGGCAACGCTCGCTCTACAATAAAACGTATCTATGTCGACTTTGACCGCGGGAGGACCCGATGGATAACCTTGCCAAACCCACAAACCGCGCGCTGTTTTTAGTTAGCGTTGCCGTGACCGGTGCGTTCGCAGGTGCCGCGGTCTGGCTGTTCTTTTTTGCGATGGAGCACGGTATCGACTATCTATGGACCGAGATTCCGCACGCGCTGGGCGTCGCTTCGCCCGAGCTCGCGAACGGCCCGTTTGGCTTTTTGCCGTACCCGTTTTTCGTCTGCATGCTGGGCGGTCTGCTGATTGGCCTGTACGAAAAGATGACGGGCACCAAGACCGATGACCTTAACCAGGTCATGACCAAGGTCAAACAGGATGGGTGCTACCCCTACGAAAATCTGGGCAAGCTGTCGCTTGCCGCGCTGTTGCCGCTGCTGTTTGGCGGCAGCATTGGACCGGAAGCTGGACTGACCGGCGTCATTGCGGGACTGTGCAGCTGGGTCGGCGATCGCATGCGTCGCTTTGGAGCCGAGTTTAGGGAACTCACGCTGCTGGGCACCCAGGCTGCCCTGACGGCGCTCTTTACCGCACCCGTCTTTGGCTTTGTGGCTCCGCTCGCCGGTAGCGCCGACGGCCAGGGTGCCAATGATACTGAGGACCCCGCGTCCGACGAGATCACGATCAAGCTGCCCAAGGCACAGAAGACCGTGGTCTACGGCATTGCGATTGCCGGCGGTCTGGGCACCTACCTGCTGCTTGGCCAGCTTGTGAGCGGCGGCATGGGCATGCCGAGGTTTGAGGCCGCCGAGGTGGGCAACCTGGAGCTTGCTTGGCTCATTCCTCTTGCGCTGATCGGCACGGTCTGCGGCTGGCTGTACTTTGTCTCTGAGCACGCGAGCGAAGCATTTGCCCATGCAATAGGGGAGCGTCCTGTCGTCAAGGCCATGCTAGCCGGTCTGGCGCTCGCCATCTGTGGCACGGTCCTGCCCTACACCATGTTTGCCGGCGAGACCCAGGCCGATGTGCTCATGGAAACCTATCTGACCATTCCCGCCGGCGTGCTTATTTTGACCGGTCTGGTTAAGGCCATGCTGACCCCCGCCCTCATCAATATGGGCTGGCGCGGCGGCCATTTCTTTCCCGTCATCTTCTCGGGCGTAAGCCTGGGCTACGGCCTTGCCATCCTCACCGGCGCCGATCCGGTATTTTGCGTCGCCGTCTGCACGGCATCGACGATGGGTGCGGTCATGCGTCAGCCGGTCATGGTCGTGGGCCTGCTGCTCATGTGCTTCCCGCTC
>URRJ01000004.1 GCA_900550205.1 uncultured Collinsella sp.
CAGATTGTCGACATGGAGCTCGCCGCCTTTGCCGCCGCCGGATCTATGCAGATGCGGCTCGACCGCACCAACACCACCATCAGCTGCATTGTCACCAATGTGGAGCTCACCAAGGCCCAGGCCACCAAGGTGTCCCAAATGGCCGCAGACGCCTATGCGCACGCCATTCGCCCCACGCACACCACCAACGACGGTGACACCATCTACACCCTCGCCAGCGGCAAGCTGGGCGCCCAGGCAAGCGCCGCCGTACCCCTGGACCTGTTGGGCATGCTCGCCGTAAGGGCCCTACAGACCGCCATCGTAAACGGAGCCAAAACCGCCAAAACCTCCCACGGCATCCCGGGTGCCGCGAAGTAGTCTCACTCGACCGACTTCCAACCTAATTCTTTTCAGCCCAGGCACCTTTGTACCGCGCGTCGAAGGTCTTCAAATTCAGGCAGTCTGACAATCGATTCTTATAGCAGAGGCCCCTTGGCCTTTAGTTTGATACAAGTTCCGCACGAGCCGGAAAGCACTTAATGCGCTTTCCGTGCGAGCAGGACTGTTCGCAGTAGCAAACTAAAGGCCAAGGGGCCCAGTCAACCTATCAGCAGCGATTACTCAGCAGTTAGTTGAATTTGAAGATCTTTGAGGCAAGACGGTATATGCCGATTGTGGTTTTGTCTCCGGCCCGTCCACGCAGATTGGTGAAGAACCCGACCACGCCGTAGCGCGCGTGACGATACATACGCTCGTCGTAAGCCTTCAGATCCTTCCACAGCGTCACCAGGCGTTCGCCAGCGCCCTCCTCATCGGAAAGCTTGGTGAACACAGAGCAGACTGCCATCATCAGCGTAAAGTAGCTCATCATGTACGAGCACAGGCGCGGCGACTCGACATCCCTATACAGGTGGAACGACTCCATCATAATGCGCGTAACGCGGAACTGCTGGTCCAGGCGCTTAACCATCGTGGCCTCGTTGACACTTTGGCCCTCTCGACCAATGAAGTAGCGGTAGAGGTCAATGTCGGCGTAGTACATAGTCTTGCAGCGGGGCAGCGGCACGTAGGCGTAGATGTTGTCCACGTAGAAGGTGTGTGGCGGCATAGGCAGGTTGGACTCGCGGAGCACATCCGTGCGATAGCACAGGCTGTGCATGAGCATGTTCTGATCAAGGCGAAAATGTCCGACCTTGTCCCACGTAAAGATCTTCTTGCGCGGCAAGGCAAGCTTGTAGTCGATAGCGGCATGCGTGCCCTCATAGACCTTCTCGTATACATAATTCGAGATAAACAGGTCTACGCGCTGATCGCGCTCCTCAAAGCCGCGCAGCAGCGACAGCATGGTCGACAGAGCTTCACCATCGAGCCAGTCATCGGAGTCGACGACCTTGTAGTAGGTACCCTGCGCCTCGCGAAGACCCGAAAGGACAGCAATACCATGGCCGCCGTTTTTCTGGTGCACAGCGCGAATAATACCGGGATATCGAGCTTCCCACTCGTCTGCTTTGGCGGCTGTCTCATCCTGAGAGCCATCGTCGACGATGATAATCTCGACATCGGTGGCAAAATTGCTTCCCTCAAGGATAGAGGTAATGCAGTGGTCCATATCCTTGGCAGCATTGTACGAGGGAATGCCGAATGTAATAACTTTATGCATGGCAGGCGATAATCTCATCCGATAGCTCAAGGGCGGAGTTGGTCACAGCATCCATATCGTAGTAGCGATACTCGGCCAGGCGACCAACCGGGTGGAAGTTCGTAAGGTTCTGGACGCGCTCAAGATAGCGCTCGTAGAGCTCGCGGTTCTCGGGCTCAAGAATGGCGTAGTACGGCGTCTCGCCCGAGCCGGGCGTATAGGCCTTGGAGTACTCCTTCATGATGGTGGTCTTGCCGGGCAGGACCTGGCCAGTCATGTTCTTGAACTCGGTGATACGCGTGTAATCCTCGCTCGTGGTGTAGTTGACGGTGCCCACGGGCTGGAACTGATCCATATCGAGCGTCTCGAACTTCATGTCGAGCGTGCGGTACGGCAGGGCGCCCAAGTCGAGATTGAACAGCTCATCGAGCGGACCGGTGTAGACGATCTCGCCGCCGTAGACCTTGCCGTCGACCTTGACGGTTGTCTCGTCGATCTCGAAGAGATCGCGAGCATCCACGTCGCAGAACACATCAATCAGGTCGTGGTCGAGCATGTGCTCAAACAGCGCCGTGTAGCCATCCTGCGGCATACCCTGGAAGGGGGCCTGCGGGAAGTAGCGGTCATCGTCGCCCACAAAAACGGGAACGCGGCCGGTGATCGACGGGTCGATCTGGTCGGGCGTCTGACCCCACTGCTTCATGGTGTAATGCAAAAAGACGTTCTCGTAGACGTAATCAGCGACCTCGGCAAGATCCGGGTCGTTCTTCTTGCGCAGCTCCATGATGGGCACCTTGACGTCCTTGCCAAAGGTCTCCACGAGCTTTTGATACAGCTCCTCGCCGCGCTCATCGCCAAAGGCGAGCTTAAGGCTCGCGTGGTTAAAGGGCACGGGCATAAGGGTACCGTGAATGTTGGCGAGCACCTTGTGCTGGTAGTCCGTCCACTTGGTAAAGCGCGACAGGAAATTGTGGACGCGCTCATTAAAGGTATGGTAGATGTGCGGACCATACTCGTGGATAAGGATCCCGGCCTCATCGGCGCAGTCGTAGGCGTTGCCCGCAATGTGGCTGCGACGCTCCAGAACTGCAACACGATAGCCGATGGTCTCGGCGAGACGGCGGGCACAAACGGCACCGGCATATCCGGCACCGACGACAATCATGTCGTATGCGCCGGCGTTAAAGCCTTCAGGCAGGCCTGAGGTAATCTGCATCGATACTCCTTGTCAAAAGCCACGGGCTCGTTAGCTGGGCTTTTCTCGAACATTCTTCGAGACATATTTATCAGAGCGATTATAGCGCTAATGCGTCCTATAATGAGCTTGCCACACAAGGAAAGCTCAAGCGCCGCGGCGAACATAATTGAAAGGTAAACCCGCTAGCAGCGGGTTTATTCGTGGACAGCCGAGCGCCTGGAGCTTAGCGAAACGCTTGTAAGGAGTAACATGAGCGATTTCCTTAACCGTATGAAGTCTGCCGCCAAGGCCGACCTTAAGACGATCGTCCTGCCCGAGGGCGAGGATCCGCGCACCATCGTCGCAGCCACCAAGATCATCGAGGAGGGCCTGGCAAAGATTATCATCCTGGGCAACCCCGATGAGATCAACGTTCCCGGCGCTACCATCATCGACCCGCGCAATGCCGAGAAGCACGAGGAGTACGCGCAGAAGTTTGCCGAGCTCCGCGCCAAGAAGGGTGTCACCATCGAGCAGGCTCGCGCCCAGGTGATGGACGCTACCTACTTTGGCACCATGATGGTCAAGATGGGCGATGCCGACGGCCTGGTCTCCGGCGCCTGCCATTCTACCGCCGACACCCTGCGCCCCGCGCTGCAGATCCTCAAGACCGCCCCGGGCACCAAGCTGGTCTCGGCCTTCTTCGTGATGTGCACCGACACTCCGCAGTTCGGCACCGACGGCACGCTGATCTTCGCCGACTGCGGCCTCAACATCAACCCGTCCTCCGACGAGCTCTCCGAGATCGCCATCGCCTCCGCTCACTCCTGGTCCACCTTCATGGGCAACGTTGAGCCGCACGTGGCCATGCTCTCCTACTCCACCATGGGCTCCGCCGGCGGCGAGGTCGCCAAGAAGGTCCAGGAGGCCGTGAAGTTCTGCAAGGAGAAGGCTCCCGAGCTCGCCATCGATGGCGACCTGCAGCTCGACGCCGCCATCGTCCCCACCGTCGCCCAGCTCAAGGCTCCCGGTTCCTCCGTTGCCGGCAAGGCCAACGTGCTCGTGTTCCCCGACCTCGAGGCCGGCAACATCGGCTACAAGCTGGTCCAGCGCTTCGCCGGTGCCGACGCTTACGGCCCCATCCTGCAGGGCATCGCCAAGCCGGTTAACGACCTTTCGCGCGGCTGCTCTGCCGACGACATCGTGGGTGTCGTGGCCATCACCGCCGTCCAGGCTCAGATGGCTGAGTAGCGTACGCACTCGCCCGAAGGCCGTACGGGCTAACCCCTGAAAACGTCCTCGACCAATGAAACGCCCCCGTTCTGCTCCTCCGGAGCTACGAACGGGGGCGTTTCTGGTCTGCGGAATGTTTTCAGGGGTTAGCCCGTACGGCCTTCTACCGCTACGTAGCAATTAGGGTATCTGGGGTGGACGGCGGCTTGGCTACGAGCTGGAGCTGAAGACCTGAATGATTGGATGCCGTTGCTGGGAGCGCAGGCGTTGCTGGCCATGGTCACTTTGGGACCGAAATGTTGGCTGAAGTTCGGTGTCTAACCCACCGGAAAGTGTATCCCGGTTTGGAGGCGGATTGTGGGATGTAGCTTCCGCTTGGGGGCTGTCTGGGAAACTGTGGACCGGAATTTTGCTTTATTGTGGGTCGCACTTTCCGCAACCAGCCCCAAGCGGAAAGCGTGTCCCAGAATTAACGCTCGGAATGGGACAGAGTTTCCGCCGTTAATCCAGCTGCCAGCAAAAAGGCCTCCTGAGTCGTTGCTCAGGAGGCCTTTCGTTTACATGCAAACGAGCGCGTTAGTTGTTCTTGGTCAGGCGCTCTACGTCGTGGGCGATCATGTATTCCTCGTCGGTGGGGATGACCATGACCGTGACAGAAGAGCCGGCGGCGCTGATGACCTGTGGGCCGTTACCCACGGCCTCGCGGTTCTTGTTGTTGTCGATGCGCACGCCCAGCCACTCAAAGCAGTCGCAGAAAGCCTTGCGGATCGAGCAGTCGTTCTCGCCAATACCCGCGGTAAAGGTGATGGTGTCCACGCCCGCCATGGAAGCGATCATGGAGCCGGCCTGCTGCATGGCCTTGTAGGCGAACATATCGAAGGCGAGCAAGCAGCGCTCGTCGCCCTCGGAGGCGCGTGTACGGATGTCGCGGGCGTCATTGGAGATACCCGAGATGGCAAGCAGACCGGACTGCTTGTTCATCATGTCATCGACTTCCTGGTAGCTGTAGCCACCCTCGCGCTGAAGGTAGCACACGGTGGCCGGGTCAATGGAACCACAACGAGTGCCCATCATCAGGCCGTCGAGCGGCGTTAGGCCCATCGTGGTATCGCGGCACACGCCGTCCTCGATGGCGGCGAGCGAAGCACCGTTGCCCAGATGGCACGAAAGCAGACGGTGACAGCGCGAGCCTAGGATCTCCTTGGCCATCATCCACTCATAGCGGTGGCTCGTGCCGTGGGCACCGTACTTGCGCACGTGGTACTTGTCGCACACGTCCTTAGGCAACGCGTAGGTGTAGGCGACCTCGGGCATGGTCATGTGGAACGAGGTATCGAAGACGGCCACGTTGGGCAGCTCCGGATACTTCTCGCGGCAATACTCGATTGCTGCGGCCTCGCCATAATTGTGCAGCGGGGCGAGCGGGGCCACCTCGAGAATCTTAGCCATGACCTCGTCGTCGACGACCGCGGAATCCTTAAAGTGCCAACCGCCTTGAACAATGCGATGGCCAATGCCATCGATCGTAAAGTCGGTCTTCTCGAGCTCCTCGAGCACACGCGCGATAGCCGAACGGTGATCCGGGAAGGGAACCTCCTCGGTTTGCTTGGCGCCACCGTTCTCGGAGTGGCCAAAGATGCCCATGTCCGAACCGATACGCTCGCAGTTGCCCTTGGCGAAAACCTCGCGGGTATCGGTATCCAAAAGCTGATATTTAAGGCTTGAGCTACCGGCGTTGACAACAAGTACGTTCATGAGACTCCTTTGCAGTGCGATACGGTCGGCGCAGACCCCTTAAGGCGGCCGCATGTTAATAAGAAGTTATCACACCTTGATAAATAGCTATCAGGCATATCGCCCAACGAGCACAAAAGAGGGGCCGAACGGCGCTCGATCGTCCAGTCCCTCCCCTCTTGCAATTACTTGCCGTTGACGATGCGCTCGACGTCGGAAGCGATCATGAACTCCTCGTCCGTGGGGATGACGAAAATCTTGACCTTAGAATCCTTGGCAGACAGGCACCAAGCGCCGTCACCGCGCAGGGCGTTGCGGGCATGATCCATCTTGACGCCCATAAAGGCCAGGCGGTCGGCAACGCCGGCGCGGACGGCCGGAGCGTGCTCGCCGATGCCGGCGGTAAAGACCAGGGTGTCCATACCGCACATGGAAGTAGCCATCTCAGCAGCCTTGGCGGCAATCTTGTAGACAAACATATCGAAGGCGAGCTGAGCCTCGGGGTCACCAGCAGCGGCGAGCTCCTCGACGTTGCGGCAGTCGTTGGTCTTGCCGCCGGTCACAGCCAAAAGGCCGGACTTCTTGTTCATCATCTCGTCGACCTCGTCGAAGGTGTAGCCGCCTTCGCGCTGCAGGTAGCACACGGTAGCAGGGTCGATGGAGCCGCAGCGGGTGCCCATCATGACACCGTCGAGCGGCGTCAAGCCCATGGTGGTGTCCATGCACTTGCCGTCCTCGATGGCGCACAGGGAAGCGCCGGAGCCGATATGGCACACGACGACCTTGCGGGCCTCGCCATTGGTCATCTCGGCGACCTTCTTGGAGATGTAACGGTAGCTGGTGCCGTGGGCGCCGTACTTACGGATGTGCAGCTTGTCGCAGACGTCCTTGGGCAGGGCGTAAGTCTTGGCGACCTCGGGCATGTTGAAGTGGAAAGCGGTGTCGTAAACCGTGACGTTGGGCAGATCGGGATACTGCTCCAGGCAGAACTCGATAACGTTGGCCTCGGGGTTGTTGTGCAGCGGAGCGAGCGGAGCGACCTCGCGGATCTTGGCGAGAACGTCCTCGTCGACGAGGGAGGAATCGCCAAAGTACCAACCGCCCTGAACGATGCGATGGCCGATGCCCTCAATCTTGACGCCGTTGGCCTCGAGGTCCTTCAGGACAACCTCGATGGCGACCTTGTGGTCGGGGAACTCGATGTTCTCGGTCACCTTCTTGGAACCGTTGGCAGCGTGGGTGAAGGTACCGCCGGTAAAGCAGACGCGCTCGCAGGAGCCCTTTGCGGACACCTTGTGGGACTTGGTATCGATGACCTGATACTTAAGGGTCGAAGATCCTGCGTTGACGACCAGAACGTTCATGTGTCTCCCTACTAACAGGCGGTGTGGCGCCGCCAGGTTACATACGCTTCAATAATAAACCCAAACGCCCTCGCGCTCGGGTTTATTGCGTTGATATATAAGTTATCGGTGTCTGAGCTTCCGTTTCATTGCAAGGAAGAAGCGCCCTCAGATGAGGTTCTCGCCCAGGTTTTTGCCGCCGAGGATGTGCATGTGGAAGTGCATGACGGTCTGGCCGGCGTTGACGCCCTTGTTGGAGATGACGCGGAAACCGTCCTTCAGGCCCTTGACCTTGGCGACCTCCTGGATGGCATGAGCCATGGCGCCCATGGTCTCGGCGGGCACGTTGTCGGCGATGTCGCTGTAGTGCTTCTTGGGGATCACGAGCGTGTGGACCGGCGCCTGGGGATTGAGGTCGTCGAACGCGATGACCTGGTCGTCCTCATAGACAACGGTCGAGGGGATCTCGTGGTTGGCGATTTTGCAGAAGATGCAATCACACATGGTTGGTTCCTTTCTCACAGACCAAGGTAATTATATTTGGTCGGGATGGTTAGAACGAGAGGTTGTCGTCGGTGTTGGCGGCTTCGCCGTCGGCGAGCACGTCGTTGCCGTCGACGTCCTTAAGGAGCACCGAGACCTTCTGCTCGGCATCGGACAAGCGGGTACGCAGGCTCTTGAGGAGCTCGACGCCGCGGGTATAGCTCTCGAGCGACTCCTCGAGCTCCATATCGCCCGACTCCAGGCTGCGGATAATAAGTTCCAACTCCTGCGAAGCCTGCTTGTACGTAAGCTGCTCGACCGGGGTCTTCTCTGCCATATCTGTTTCCTTTCCTAAAGGTCTATCACTATGAAACGCGAACTACTCGACCGTATCGACCGTTGCTGCCACGTTGCCGTCTGCCATGCGCACACGAATGGCGTCGCCGGGCTTAAAGGTCTTGGCGCTCGTAGCCACACCATCATCGCTGTACGCGATGGAATAGCCGCGGGCAAGCACCTTGAGCGGCGACAGGGCATCGAGCGACGCGGCGGCTCGGCCCAGGTCGGACGCGGGTTTGCTGAGCATCGTACATCCCTGATGCTCCAGACGGGAGCTTGCGAGCGTGAGCGCATGGCGCTTGCCATCGAGCCCCGAGGTGCTTGCAACCAGACGCTCGGGCAGGCGCTCAAAGTTGGAGCGGAATGTCCCGACCGAGCGCACTATGGCGCCCGACAGGCGATCGGCAGTCAGCGCAAGCTCAGACTCGCGACGCTCGACCATAAATGTGGGGTCATTGAGGCATGGGCGGCACGCAGCCGCATCAAGTGCATCGCCCAAGCGAGCCGTATAGGTACCCCAGGCACGGCGACCGCGCTGGTCGAGCATCTCCAAATCAACCTGATTCGACCCAATCATCGATGCCATCGCGGCGCCAAGACGCTGATGGCGTGCCTCGAGTACATCGGCTAACTCCGTCATAGCCGGCGCCACCGATTCTGCCGCCGCCGTGGGCGTGGAGGCGCGGCGGTCGCTCACCATGTCGCAAATCGAGGTATCGGGCTCATGTCCAATGCCGGTCACCACGGGCACAGGACAAGCCGCCACCGCGCGGGCAAGCTCCTCGTCATTAAAGGTCATGAGGTCCTCAAAGGAGCCGCCGCCACGCACCAGCAAAATACAGTCAGGCGCCGGCGTAATAGAAGCGGCGCGGCGCAGGCCCTCAATGAGCTCTGTCGGCGCACCCTCGCCTTGAACCTTGGCGCCCACGCAGACGAGCTCGACGAGCGGGTTGCGGCGGCGCAGTGTACGCTTGACGTCGTCGATTACGGCACCCGAAAGCGAGGTGACGACCGCCACGCGGGAGCAGAACACCGGGATGCGGCGCTTGCGCGCTTCGTCCATCAGGCCCTCGCGGCGCAGCTTTTCGGCCAGTTGTGCCACTTGTTGACGCAGCAGACCCTCCCCCGCCAGCGAAAACGAGCGAGCGACAAAGCTCATGCGGCCCGTGGCCTTATAGAGATTGAAGCTGCCCTTAAAGCTCACCTGCATGCCGTCGCGCAGATCGAACGTGCGCTTAAGATAGGCACCCTTCCAAATGATGCAGTCAACGGCGGCCGAATCGTCCTTAATCTGGAAGTAGCAGTGGCCGCTTCGGGCATTGGGGCCACGGAAGCCCGTAACCTCGCCCAGGACGCTCAGCTGCGGAATGGCATCGAGCGCACCGGCAGCGATCTCTACCGCCTGGCTCACGCTGAGCTCCTTGTGCTCCTGCTCATCCGAACCGTCGAACTCGGCGGAAACGCTAGTGCCGGTTAGATTCCAGCCTGCCACGCAGCCTCCTTTCGTCATCGTGCACAGAGGCTCCGGCCCCGTGCGAATTCAAGTCCAACACATAGTACAGCGCCGCGGGGACACAAATCTCCGCGGCGCCTGTCAAGCCAATTTGTTATCGGTTGGAGTTTCTGTTGTAGCGAGCCATCAGGTAGAGCAGCTGAATAATCGAAGTGAGCGCTGCGGCCACATAGGTAAGCGCAGCTGCTGTCAGGACCTTCTTGGCACCGTTGACCTGCTTGGAGCTCATGCCCGACTGCTCGATATACGCCACGGCGCGGCGGCTGGCATCAATCTCGACCGGCAGCGTAACGAGCTGGAACAGTACGCTAAACGAGAAGAAGATCAACGCAAGGGTTGTGAGCCCGGCAATGTTCATGAACAGGCCCATAAGCAGCACGATCGTCCAGGTGTTCTGGGTAAAGTTGACGACCGGCACGAGGGCAGTGCGCACCTTCATCATGGCGTAACCGCTTTGGCGCTGGGCGGCATGGCCCGCCTCGTGACAGGCGACGGCAACGCTTGCGACCGAACCGCCCGAACGGTTGGCATCCGACAGATACAGGTTGTTATCCTGCGGGTTGTAATGATCGGTGAGCTCACCGGCGACACCCTTGATGCCCACGGCATTGCAGCCGTTGGCGTCGAGCATGCGGCGCGCGACCGTAGCACCCGTGTCGCCGTCCGAACGAACCATGGACCAGGTTTTATACGTCGAGTTGATATAGCTCTGCGCGGCAAGACCGAGCACTGTGCAAACAAGGACAACCAGCAGGTACAGCGGGTCGATGCCAAAGCCGTATCCATAGTAATAGGGCATACGAATTCCTCCGAATCGAGTTACACGTTGGAGGCATTCTACCCACTCAAACGGCTAGGCTTCCTTACAGCAATTCAATTTTGCCATCTTTGACCGTCAACCCCATGTTGCCCGAGAGCAAATCGTCCAGGCGCGAGCCCACAAGCTCAAAACGCCAACCTTCGCGCAAGCGGCTTTGCTCGGGATGCTCAATATAGTCGGCCAGGTCATCGCGCGAGGCAATAACCGAGGTCGCAACGCCCGAGCGCTCGGCAACCAGGCGAATAAGCGCATACATAAGGTCGGTCACGCTCTCCAGCTCCGGAGAGATCTGGCGATGCCCGCGCACCAAGAGCGGCAGGCGATCATGCGGACAGCTCGCACCGTGCTTGATGGCCATGAGTGCGCCGTCCACGTCGCGCTCCCCCAGCTGATCGGTACCGCGGATGCTACGGAACTCCTCGACACGCACGGGATTGCGCTTGACGAGCGCCAGCAGCGTATCGTCGGACATGACCCACTTGCGCGGGATGTTGCGCCGCTCGGCGCGGTCCTCACGCCAGGCGGCAAGCTCGCGCGCAATGCCCAGCTGATGGCGGCTGCACGAATTGATGCGCTTGACCTTGCGGAATGCTTCATGGCGGTCAGCGCGGTAGTGCGACTCGTCGGCCAGAGGACGCAACTCGTCGAGCACCCAATCCACACGGCCCAGCTCGCGCAGGCGGCTCATCATCTCGGTATAGGCAACGATCAGATACTTGACGTCATCGATCGCGTACTCAATCTGTTTATCAGTCAGCGGGCGGCGCGACCAGTCGGTCAGCGACTCGGTCTTAGGCAACGAAACGCCGCAGAACGTCTGCACGAGCGCACCGTAGGAAATCTGCTGGCGCTCGCCCAAAAAGGCGGCGGCGACCTGCGTGTCAAAAATCGGACGCGGCAGCGCGCCCACGGTGTGGAGCATGACCTCCATATCCTGCGAGCAGGCGTGGAAGACCTTGGTCACGCTCTCGTCGGCCATGAGTTCGGCCAAGGGAGACAGGTCGTCGATCACCAGCGGATCGACCGCGACGCTCTCGGCAGGGGTGGCAATCTGAACCAGGCACAGGCGTGGATGGAACGTGCGCTCGCGCAAAAACTCGGTATCGACGGCAATCGCGTCAAACTCACGGGCGCGCTGGCAAAAGTCGAGTAGAGCCTGATGTGTGGAAATGTACATATCAACCCATCGAATAAGGTTAGGCCCGAAAAACACGGGTAGGATATCGGCATTGCTCTACAACTATACTCGGTTAGTCACAGAACGGGAACGTAAGTATGCGCTGCCTCATCATCCACAACCCGGCATCGGGCCCCAGCTCCGATGAAATCTTCGCATTCACGCACGCCCTTGCACAGGGCGGCGACGAGGTCGTGATGCGCTTTATCGGCGATGGCATGGAGCCCGAGGATGCCGTGGCGGATGTGCGCGAGTTCGATCGCGTGGTGATTTCGGGCGGCGACGGCACCGTCTCCAACGTGCTCGACCAGATGCGCGGATGCGGCGTCCCCACGCTCGTCTTCCCCTCCGGCACGGCCTGCCTATTCTTCAACAACATCGGCAATGCGCCCGAGGCGGCGGCGCTCGCCAAGGCCTGCCGCGACGGCCGCACCGTCAAGGCGGATATGGGTGAGCTCTTTTGGCTCGACGAGAACGGCAACGAAAAGCGCCACGGCTTCATCATCATCGCCGGCTCGGGCTACGATGCCGAGATCATGATGAAGGCCGCCCCCACCAAAAACGACATCGGCGAGATCGCCTACTTCCTCTCCGCGCTCGCCACGCCCAACCCCACGGTGGCGCACTTTACGATTGAGCATGACGGCATTGTCGAGGAACTCGATGGCATCTGCTGCATGGCAGGCAACACCTCAGTCATCCAAAACGACATCAACCTATTCCCCGACTGTCGCATGAACGACGGCATGGTCGATATCGCAGTCATCGAGCCCGTAAAAACCGTGCAGCTGCTCCCGACCGTGATCACCGCCGCACTCGATCCCGCCGGCAAGGTGCTCGGCCGTCCGCAGTTCAAAATCATCCAGACCAAAGAAGCCAAGATCACCTGCACCCCGTCGCTGGGTATGCAGTTCGATGGCGAAATCATCTCCAGCAACTCGGGCGTCTTTGGAGCCCGCGCACTTCCGCAATGCCTCGACCTCATCGTCGACGAATTTTCACCGCTCGGTAAATAGGAGGACCCCATGAACGACAATCCCCTGCTCGGCTTTATCATCATCGTTCTGGCCATGCTCGTCGGTTATGCGATTAACGTAATCCACCGCCGGAAGAAGTAATTCCACATTGGTATGATATTCATCCAATACTTGAATCCCCCACTGTTGATGCATTTGTCAAACAGCGGGGGATTATCTTTGCACCCTGTGCAAGACGCTTTATTCAGGTACAGTAATTGCAGGGCGTCTTTATTTAAGTAAAGCTACATAATGAGTATTCTTATCCGCTCATCGCATATTCTAGGACGTTCATCGAGTATTTCATCGAAATAGATGAATACTCTTTAGACTTCCGATAGGCTAATAGATGTATTTATTAGCTGAAATCCTGCACGGTTCCGCGGGGTTTCAACGGTTGGGAGGGATTATGAGGTTTACTCATCCTGTCAACACGCTCAAAAAGCTCGGCTGCGGCCTTGCGTTTGGAGCAGCGGCCATCATGGCCATGCCGACTTCGGCACTCGCCTGCACCCAGATCTACATGGGCAGCAAGCTCACGGCAGACGGCAACACATACTACGGCCGTTCCGAGGACTTCGGTCCACGCTATGTTAAGCACTTTGGCATTGAGCCCGCACACAAGGACGGCAACGAGTACACCTCGGTCGAGTCCGGTTTTGAGTACAAGTCCAAGGGCACAACCTACCGCTACACCTTCGTTCGCGACAACCCCTCGCAGTGGGAAGATCGCTACGACGCATATTCCGAGGCAGGCATCAACGAGAAGGGCGTCTCCTGCTCTGCCACGTTAAGCACCTCCTATAACGAGAAGGCCGAAGAGGCCGACCCCATCACCGAGGAGACTGGCATTGGCGAGTACAGCTATGCCAGCGTCATCCTGGGCGAGAGTGCCACGGCCCGCGAGGGCGTCGAGCTCATCGGCAGCCTGGTCGACGAGCAAGGCGTCTGTTCCAATGATCAGATCATCATCGCCGACAGCACCGAGACTTGGCTGTTCGCCGCGCTTTCCGGCCATCAGTGGATTGCCATGAAGCTCGCCGATGACATCGCCTCGCTCAACCCCAACATCGGCAACCTCACCTATAACGTCGACCTCGATGACACCGAGAACTGTCTCCATTCCGAGGGCATCGAGTCCATGCCTAAGGAGAAGGGCTTTGCCGAGTACACCGACGGCAAGTTCGATGTCGCCAAAACCTACGGCGAGGAAATCGGCGAGGCCGGTATGCACCAGTGGTCTCGCTATATCCAGGGCCGCGATTACTTCATGGCTCCGCTTGCCGAGGGCACCGACTACGAGATCGTCAAGGACGAGCGCGAAGACGCTCGCGCCACGACCGGCGCCCTGGTCCACGAGATGCAACCGCTGTTCTTCCAGCCCGGCAAGTCCGACTGGAACACCTTTGAGATGATCCGCAGCTTCGCTGCTCGCGGCGAGAATGTCGCCGGCCTCAACGCCAACACCGACGGCGCCTATGCCATCGGCTCCAACCGCAACACCGAGATCCATACCTTCCAAATCCGTCAGGGCATGGATCCCGAGATCGCGACCATCCAGTGGGAGATGCTCTCCAACGCCGAGTTCTCCGTCGCCATCCCCCTCTACTCCGCACTGCTCACCGAGGTCAGTCCCTACTTTAGCGATCAGGATGTCTCCTTCGATCATTGCGAAGAGGAAGACGTCGTGAACAACGAGGAGCCCAAGAACTCCATCAACTACGTCCTCATGGACATCAACACGCTCGCCTATGAGAACCGTGACCACTGCGCCACCGGCGTCCGCGCCTATCTCGACGCCCTGCAAAAGGAGCTCATCGAGCAGAACCTGACCGTCGACGAGGCCATGCAGGCCGCTGAGGGCACCGAGGCCCGCACCGCCCTGGCCAACAAGGCCGGCAAGGCTGCCACCAAGAACACCTACGTCAAGTGCAAGGCCATGCTCGAGGAAATGCGCGACTACCTCAAGGAGGAGGATTTCTCCGAGGAGTTCGTCCCGAGTGACTACGATGCCGACAACGACTGCCTGGTCGAGTCCATCACCTACGCCGACGAGGCGCTCTCCGATGAGGACGTAGCCGAGCCCGAGGTCGAGAAGGAAGAGGCCACCGAGGAGGAGTCCGAGGGCAACAACATGGCCGCCATGGCCGTTGGCGCCGTCGTCATCATCGGTGTCTGTGGCTTCGTAATCTATCGTCGCAAGAAGGCCTAAGGCCCTGAAACCCTAAGGCGCGGGCGGGATGGCGCAGGTCGCCCCGCCCGCTCAGCCTGCTCTTTTGACCGGTGGGAAACCCGCCTGAAATCTTTTCAAAAAAGATTTCCCCGCAAACACTTTGCTGTGCTATAGTGCAGCGCAACAGCAACAAGGTGCGACCGCGCCATGGCATCGCGAAAGGAGCCACCAACATGAAGAACACGATGAAGTCCCTCAACAACTGGTGGTGGCGTGATGCGAATACGATCGGTCGACAGTGAGTCCCTCACGCCTGTTTTTACGCTCTAGGTGATTGAAAGGCCTCCGGTTTCGACCGGGGGCCTTTTTCTATCTCGAGCCCGATCGCATTCGCATCACGCGCCTCCGCTTTTCTCTTGCACTCCCATTCCGAAAGGATTTTCACCATGTCTCAGAACACCACCGCCACCCAGCCCCGCACCGTCCAGACCGCCGACCGCGGCAAACTCGACGTCCGTGCCCTCGTCTTGCTCGCCATCCTGCTTGCCGCCGGCTTCATCCTCAACTTCACCGTTGGCAAGGCCATCTCCGGCATCTCGGGCGGCATGATCAGCCCCGAGTTCATCATCTCGGCCTTCTGCCTCACCATCCTGGTCGTTCGTCCCAACATTGGCCAGGCGCTCATCATCGGCCTCATCTCGGCCGCTGTAATCCAAATCACCACCACCTCGCCGTTTGTCGATTTTGCCGCCGAAGGCATCGCCGCCATGCTCATGGCCGTCATTGTCAACGCTGCTGCCAAGGACGGCCAGGTTAAGCCCGTCGTCGCCATCGTCGCAACGTTCGTGACCACCTTTGTCTCGGGCGTCATCTTCATGGTCATCAAGATGGCCATGCTCGGCGTGGTGGGCGAGCTCGCCGCAGCCATGCTGCCCGTGGTCGCCATGACCGCCGTGTTTAACGCCATTCTGGTCGGTGCCCTCTACTTGCCCATCCAGAAGGCCCTTAGGCTTAATTAACCCGCTCGGCTTTACGAGCCACCCCATCTTGGCGTTCATTCGTCGCTCGCGTACCCAAGTACGCTTCGCTCCTCTTTCGCGCCAACCTGGGGCCCCTCGTAAAGCCGTCTCCGTGCTCCATTATTCAAAATTGATCCCCTTTTCGATTTAGCCCCTTTCGCGGGGGTTCAGGACACTCTTATCTCAAATCTCACCTTAAGGAGAACATCATGGCTAACCAGAACGCCCAGGCGCGCACCGTCACTGCCGCCCCCGTCTCCAAGGGACTGATAAATGTCAGCTCGCTCGTCCTGCTCGCCATTTTGCTTGCCGCTGGCTTTATCCTCAACATGACCGTCGGCAACGCTCTGGCGGTTACGGGCATTAAGCCCCAGTTCATCATCGCCGCCTATGCCTTGGCCATCGCACTGACGCAGGCGAACTTTGCCCAGGCCGCCATCTTTGGCATCTTATCAGCAGCCGTCATCCAGATCACTACGTCCATCCCCGGTCTCAACTTTGCCACCGAGCTCGCCGGCGCACTGACGATGGCGGTCCTCGTTAAGTCCAACATCGGCGGCGACAAGATGAATCCCTTTATTGCCGGCTTTCTGACCACTCTCGTCTCGGGTGCGCTTTTCGCCGTCCTGGGCACCCTGATCATGGGCGCGGCGCTGCCTACGGCACTTGCCAAGGTGCCTATCGTGCTCGGCACTGTCGTCTTTAACGCCGTCGTGGTCCACGCCCTCTTCTTCCCGCTGCGCAAGGTACTCGGCAAGTAGCCTGATATGATGGTGGGGCCGCACCCAAGCGGCCCCACCATCAAAGACTGTCCCAAACAACTAGCTCTTGGGGACGTTCTTAAACGACTAGTCATTTAAGAACGTCCCCAATGACTATGAAAGGTATCCATGGAAACGATCATCAACGTCGACGATGTCTCGTTCTCCTATGGCACGCAAACCGAGCAGGCGCTTAGTCACGTCTCGCTCAGCGTGAACAAAGGGGATTTCATCGGCATCATCGGACCCTCGGGCGCCGGCAAGTCCACACTTGCCGCTTGCCTTTCGGGCGCCGTGCCTCACCACTACACCGGCACATTCTTTGGCTCCGTCAAGGTCGATGGCCGCGACACCTGCGAGGTCTCGCTCACCGATGTATCGCAGATCGTCGGCAGCGTATTGCAAGACATCGACACGCAAATGGTCGCTTCGGTCGTCGAAGACGAGATGCTCTTTGGCCTCGAGAACTTTGGCGTTCCACACGACCAGATCGAACAGCGCGTGAGTGAAACGCTCAAGACCGTCGGCATCAGCGACCTGCGCGACCGTGAGATCGCCACCCTCTCGGGCGGCCAAAAGCAAAAGGTAGCCATCGCCGCCATCCTCGCCATGCGCCCGCGCGTCCTGGTGCTCGATGAACCCACCGCAGCACTCGATCCCGCCAGCTCAACGCTGGTCTTCGAGACGTTGCGCAAGGCAAACCACGCGCTCGGCATCACCATCGTCGTCGTTGAGCAAAAAGTCGCCCTGCTTTCGGAGTACTGCAACCGCGTGCTGGCGCTCGATCGCGGCAAGATCGCGCTGCAAGGCGAGCCACATGAGGTATTCGCGCACACTGACGAGCTTCGCACCACCGGCGTCGACTGCCCGCGCGTCACACGCATCTTCAACAGCCTTGAGGCTGATGGCCTGGTAAGCGGTGTGCCCTGCTTAGATGTGAACGAGGCCGAGCAGCTGATCATGGGTATCGTCGACCCCGACCGCACGGCAAGCGACACCCAAGCGCCCGCAGGCTCCCCGCACGCACCGTCGTTGCGCCCGCATGCAAAAGACGCTGAGCCGGTACTCACGTTTGACCATGTCGAGTTTTCCTACCCCCATGGCGGCGCCGCCGTCCACGACCTCAGCTTGACGCTCTATCCCGGCGAGCTCGTGGGCATTGTCGGCCAAAACGGAGCCGGCAAGACCACGCTCACCAAGCTGCTCACGGGCCTGCTTAAGCCCGCATCGGGCAGCGTGCGCGTTACAGGCCTGGACACGGCATCGGTTCCCACAAGCCGTATCGCACGCGAGGTGGCAACGCTTTTCCAGAACCCCGACCGTCAAATTTGCAAGGATACCGTGCTCGACGAGGTCGCCTTTGGCCTGGAGCTTGCCGGCATCGACCGTGCCGAGGCGCTGCGTCGCGCCCGACTCGTCATCGACCGCTTTGGCCTGCCCGCCGACGAGGCACCGTTCTCGCTGTCACGCGGCCAACGCCAGATGGTGGCGCTGGCCTCCGTCGTGGTAGTGGAACCCAAGATTGTGGTACTCGACGAGCCCACGAGCGGCTTGGACTACCGCGAGTGCATGACCGTGATGGAAACGGTACGCACCATGGCCGAGCGCGGTTGCGCCGTCATCATGGTCTGTCACGACATGGAAGTCGTTTCCGACTTTGCCGAGCGCATCGTGGTGATGGCCAACGGTCGTATCCTCGACCGCGGTCGCACGCACGAGCTGTTCTCGAACATCGAACTCATGCAGCATGCCTACGTTGAGCCGCCCCAGGTCATCGAGCTCTCTCGCCGTCTGGCATCCACCGTCTCGCCTGCCTTTACGCAGGTGAGTGAGGTCACCGATATCGTTCGTATTACCGAGGAGATGGTCCGCCGTGGTTAACGTCATCGACTATATGCCGGGCGACACGCTGCTGCACCGCCTGAACCCCGTCATCAAACTGGGCCTCGCCGCCGCTATCATCATCGGCATCTTTTTGTCCGACACCTATGGGGCACTGCTAGGCTTTTTGGCGCTCACGCTTGCGCTGGGCGCCTACGCCGGCGTCGTCGACCGCCTGCTCTCGCTGCTCAAGTTGCTGATTCCGCTCGCGCTCATCATGTTGGTGCTGCAGCTTGCCTTTATGCGCGATGGCAACATCGTGTGGGGCTTTGTCACCGACGAGGGCCTCATCACCGGCTCCAAGGCCTGCCTGCGCCTGCTGGGCGTGGCACTTCCGCTTATTCTGATGCTCATGGTGACCAAGCTCAACGACCTTGCCAACGCCTGCGTGGAGGTGCTGCACGTGCCGTATCGTTACGCCTTCACTTTTACCACGGCGCTACGCTTTGTGCCGGTGTTTGGCCAAGAGATGAACGCTATCATGGAGGCGCAGACCGCGCGCGGCGTTGAGTACGACACCAAGAACCCCATCAAGAAGCTCAAGCTCATGCTGCCGTTGTGCGTGCCGCTACTTATCTCGAGCGTGGGCAAGACCGATGCCACTGCCTTGGCGGCCGAGCAACGCGGCTTCTACCTGCGCACGCGCGAGAGCTCGTACAAGCGCTACCCCATCAAGGGCATGGACGTCGCCGTACTCATCGTCAGCATCGCCCTCATCGTCCTCGGTTTCCTGTTCTAGCAATCGCCAGCAGCAACCGAACGACGCAAAAGGCCCCGGCTCGCACCAAACGAGCCGGGGCCTTTACTGTTTTCCCAGATAAAACCTACCAAAATAAACCTGTCCCTTTTTGGCAGGTCGAGGGCTAAAGGCGGTAGGGTGCGCCGCTGCGGATGACGGATTCGCGCACCAGGACGTCCATGGCGTCAAGGGTGATCTCGGGCATCTCGCGGTACTTCTGCAGTACCGAAAGTTCCGTGCAGGCCAGGATGACGCGGTCGCAGCCGCTGCGGGCGAACTCCCACATCACTCGGTCAAACTTGTCCATATCGGGCTCGCGTCCGGCCTTCACGTCATCATAAATCAGCGACATTACATCGGCCTGGCGCTTCTCGCTGGGATAGACGACCTCGACGCCCGCAGCCTCGCACTCGCGCCCATAGACGCCTGCACCCACGGTGCCGTCGGTGCCCATGATGCCGATCTTGCGCACCGGCTCGGACGGCATGCTCAGGTTGGGATCGAACTCGCACTCCCCCATCACCGCGCCCGCTAGGGCATAGCGCACCGACTCACGCGGCATGTGGATAATCGGCACCGTGGTAAACGACTGAATCTGATCGTAGAAGTAGTGCGACGTGTTGCAGGGAATGGCAATGTGAGCGCAGCCCAGCGTCTCGAGCGCCTGAGCGCACTCCTTCATGGTCGCCAGCAGCTCGGCATGCTCGCCGGTCTTGATGGCCAGCGTACGGTCGGGCATGGTCGACTTGGAAAGTACCACCATGTCGATATGCTCCTGATCACAGGTAGCAGCCGTATGACGCACAACCTGGTCGTAGTAATACGACGTGGCCTCGGCACCCATGCCGCCGATAACTCCCAGCTTTTCCATCGCTGCCTCCTTGGTGACGCTCACGCAATTGCTCGCATCATACCCGTGCCCGTCCGATGCAAACCGGGCGGGCGCCGCGCTCATCTACTTGTAATACGTCTTGAACAGCTTAAAGTGACGCAGCTTGGTGTGCCACATGCGCAACCAGCGGTTAAAGACAAAATCACCCTTCATAAACGAAGGATCGGCAGCCTTGCCCTCCTTGGCCAGACGATGCGCCTTCGCACGCAGCTCGGGGTCCTTGACATACTTGTCAAGGACGCCCATAGGAACAACCGTCCACAGAGCCTCGTCCTGAGCCGTCACAAATTCCGGCTCAAACGGGCGGTTATAGACGTACTCATCCACCACGTATTTAGCAACGTTAAAGCCGCTATTGGTGACATAGTAATTACTGCGGCCCTGACGCGTGTTGAAGTCGAAGAACTTAAACGAGCCATCGCGCTGGTCATACTTGACGTCGAAGTTGGAGAAGCCCGTAAACTTAAGGTCCTCAAGCAGCTTGCGCACGCCACCCATGAGCTCGTCGTTGGGCTCAGTGATGATGCAGGCGTGGTTGCCGACACCATGGGGCTGATGCTCCTCGAGCAGCACGTGACCCAGGCACATCATGCGCACCTTGCCGTTGCGGTCGGAATAACTGGTAAGCACGCGCATGTACTCGTCGTTGCCGGGCACGCGGTCCTGCAGAATCAGGTCATCGGTGTAGCCACTGGCGTACACATCGCGAATGACCTGCTCCAGCTCGGCGCGATCGACAATCTCGTAGGCCTTCTTCTGACCCTCGAACTCGTGTTCCCACCACATGATGCCGTCAGACGGCTTCAGAATCATCGGGAAGGGGAAGTCAATCTGGTCGAGCACCTCGGCGGGAGCCTCACCCTGAGCGTTGAGCATCGCCATGGTAAAGGTAAACGTGTGCGGATAGGGCACACCGTGCTTCTCGCACAGCTCGTAGAAAATCTCTTTCTTCTGGCACTGCTCGAGCATGCTGTAGGGGGCGTAGGGTGCGATAACGTTCGAGGCAAGCTGGCCGGCGTCCTGAGCCTGCGCGGCAAGCGCGACGTAGTTGTCGCCGCAGCCCATGAGAATAATCTTCTTATCAGGATTGGCCTGTGCAACGCCGTTAACGGTCTCGATCATGACCGGCATGGTATCGATATCCACGTTGGGCGTGTAATCGATAATTTGGCTGCGATACGCGGGGCCGGTCTGGTACTTGCCAAAGACCAGGCTCTTAACCTGATACTCCTCGTAGAAAGCGCGCGCCACCGAATACGCGTTGATGTCGCCGCCGAGCAGCACGGGGATAAACTCGCGCTCTGTAAACTGCAATGCCATGAAAACTTCCTATCTAGAACTGCCCCAAAACGGGCGGTCTTTGAGCAACCGTCTTATTCTAGCGTGCCGAGCCGCCGGCGCCTAAAGCTCCACTGTATCTATGGCAATCGGTGCGACCATCCGGCGATGGGACGCGCTCACCGGTGTATGACACCCGGCAGTGAACCCACCGTTGTTGTAGGATTCAGCATATCGATATCCTCGAGCGAAAGGCGACGCGTGCCCCAAGACCATCCGACCGATAACCCCATCCTCAACGCCGCAAGGCGCGAACTGACGGAGCGTGCACAGACGACCGCCCCTCTGCGCACGGCAGACGATGCCTACAGCGGGTCCGCCCGCATCGTCTCAATCAACACATCGGCGCATAAGGGAACGCGCAAAATACCCGTCGCCGATGGGCACGACACCGTCATCAAGCAATTTGGCCTTGCCTCCGATGCGCACGCCGGACATTGGCACCGCCAAGTCTCGTTTTTGGCAGTGGAGTCCATCAATACGGCGCGGGCACGCGGGCTCGATGTGGGCGAGGGCGACTTTGGAGAAAACTTCACCACCCAGGGTATCAACCTGCTCTCACTCCCCTTGGGCACGCAGCTCAAGCTCGGCAGCGAAGTGCTCGTCGAAATCAGCCAGATCGGCAAAGTCTGCCACACCCGCTGCGCCATCTACTATCTCGCCGGAGACTGCATCTTCCCCCGCGAGGGCATTTTTGGCGTCGTACTGCAGGGCGGAGAAGTCCATATCGGTGACGACATACAGGTGGTCAAGCTCGGCGATGGCACCTGTTCCTTCACTCCCGCCGAGGCACTCAAAGAGGTGGAGCAGGCTCGTCGCGAAGGAACCCTGTAGTTGCAAAACCCCACGTGAGGGCAACTTTACAGCCCAAAACCCTCACAAACAGGGTTCCGTAACGTTAAAGTTGAACTCTATGGTTTCTCAACAATTCGCTATAACTGCAGGTCAAAGCCAAAGCCTCAAGTTTAACTTGACCCTTTAGAACCTTTAAGGTTCAAGTTGAGGTCGAAAGCAGTAGTAGAATACACCTCGACCAATAACCTACGATTGATTGCAGAGGGACTGGATGCAGCATTCGAACCATCGCACCGCAGCGCTCATCGCGTCGAAGCCGGCTCGTATCATCACGAGTGCCGCGCTTGCCGTTGCGCTGACGGCCACGCCGATGCTCTCCCCCGTCGCGGCCTATGCCGCCTCGCAGGCAACGCAGGATCAGCTTTCCGCCGCCCAGAAAAAGATCGAGGACGCCACGAGCGCCTACAACGACGCCCGAACCAAGCTCGAGGATCTGCAAAAGCAGATCGACTCCAATGAGGCGAACATCGATAAGATTGAGGCCGAGCTGCCCGAGCAGCAGGCCAAGGCAAGCTCCGCCATGCGCGATCTGTATAAGTACCAGAAGGGCACCAGCCCCATCGTGAGCTTCCTGGTGAACACGCAGAGCTTGGGTGACTTTATCACCACCTGCAAATACACCAACCAGATCACCAGCTCGAGCGTCGACGAGATCGAAGAACTCAACAAGATGCAGACTGAACTCGAGCAGAACAAGACCGAACTCGATCAGGCTAAGTCTCAACTCGAGGGCGAGCAGAAAAATGCCGAGGATGCACTGGCGCAGGCTCAGCAGCTCCGCAGCGAGGCGCAGGCAAAGGCCGAGCAGGAAAATGCCGCCGAGCTGGCCAAGCTCGAGGCAGACAAGGCCGCTGCCGCCGAGAAGATCTCGGGCGAGGGTGTAAGCGGCAACAACTCCAACAGCCAGGCTAACAACGCCAACACCACCATCGACACCACGGTAAACAGCTCGAACAGCGGCAACTCCGATTACGACTCGTTCATTAACGAGTGGACGGGCCGCATCGACAACTACCTTGCCGGCTCCCCCATGGCAGGCCAGGGCCACAACTTTGCTGTTGCCGCTTGGAACACCGGCGTCGATCCTCGCTGGTCACCCGCTATCGCCTGCATCGAAAGCAGCAAGGGCCTTTATTGTGCCGGCTCCTATAACGCCTGGGGCTGGAGCGCCCGCGGCGGCGGCTGGCGAAGCTTTGGTAGCTGGAGCGAGGGCGTCTCTGCCCACGTTGCCTACCTGGGCGCCAACTATGGCTCCACGCTTACCCCGGCAGCCGCCAAAAAATACTGCCCGCCTACGTGGCAGGACTGGTACAACAAGGTTGCTTCCCAGATGAACCGCATTTAGGCTCGCAAGCCTCAACTGCAAAGGGCCCCAAACGGGGCCCTTTTTCGTATATCTAGGAGACGACGCCCGTCGCGTTACCGATAACGACGACAACGCACATAACGGCAAACATAAACCCAAGCGCTTTGAACCATAATTCGACAAAGGCGCCTCCCCGATACCGATCGAGCACGGGAAAGCGACGCCGAAGCCTGCGGCGGTCGAGCATACCAAACGTAATAAGCAGCACCAAGCCATCGACCATAAAGAAGTACTCAAGCGCTAAAAACCACGTTGGATAGTTGCGGTTTTCACCTGTCGGCTGAAACACGGCAAAATGGCTTCCCATCAGGAGCAGCAGCGTCGTCGCATAAACGCATCCATTCCATATGCGCCCCACAGGCTCGGGAATATGCGAGAGCAGGCTTACGCACTTGGACGCCAAGGACTCGGACGCCGAGGGCGAGATGGTCGTATGCTGACCTGTAGAAGGCGAAAGCGCAGGGACAACCGGTTGCTGTACCCGATGCACTTGCGGCACCGCGGTCCGGGACACGGCAGCGACAGGAGCCGTTGTGAGCGACGACGCAGGGGCGCACAAGCCATACGCTGCGCGCGCAGCATTGCCCAACGCCTTTGCACTTGCAAAACGCTTGGCGGGATCGAGCGCCATCGCCATGCAAGTCACATCTGCCAGCGGGACGGGAATGCCATGCGCATCGCATTGCTCGCGCATGTCGCGCCCCGGTTTGGGATCAGCCCCCGTCAGGCAAAAGAACAGCAGCGCGCCGAGCGCATAAATATCGCTACGCACGCTCGTCTGCCCAAAACCGTACTGCTCGGGCGGCGCATAGGAACGCGTGCCAAACTTAACGGTATCGGCATCGGCACCGTCACGCCAGACACGCGCGATCCCCAAATCAATAATCACCAGCGAGGAAAAGGTCATGCCGGTATCAGTCGCGTATCTCACGCCCGACACGATGATGTTCGAAGGCTTAAGATCGCGATGGATAACCGGTGCCGCCGTCTCCCCCGCCGCCGCAAAGCCGGCATGGAGCTCGCTCACCGCATCGCACAGGACGGGATATAGCACACGGGCATAATCGGGTGTCGCGCCCAGGCGCCCCACGAGCGCCTCGAGCGTCTCGCCTTCGACATATTCCATCACCACATCGAGCTCCTCACCCGCGCGGTGGCAGTCGACAATCCGGGGTAAGTGTTCAAAACGGCGTCCGGCGTGCTGAGCCGCAAACAGACGCTCGTAGGCCCCGCCAATCTGCGCCGAAGCATCGATGCGCTTACGGACAAAGGGACCAAGCGAACCGCCGCCAGAACCCTCAAAGTACACAAGCTCGGTTGTCTCGACGTCGGAGCGCTTGAGCACGCGCTCTACGCGATAACTATCATCACGCTCGAGCGACGCCAGGTGCCCGGCGAGCGCGGCGGTTAACTCATCATCGGAATATGTTGGGCTCTGAGTATCCATGGCGTCCATCATAGCGCAGGGCGCGGACACCCCATGGCATCCACGCCCTGTTCGTTCGCATAGTTGTTTCGGCAACAGCCAACTCAGCCATCGGCCGCTAACTCACCGTCTCCTCGCCAAAGCGATACAGTTCCTCGTTGACCTTTTGCAGGCTGCAGCCGCGATCGATACAAAAGATGACAATCGCATCGCGACGGTCCTTACAGTTGAGGACGCTTACCCCGGCAGCTGTCAGAGCGCGGTTGGTCTCCTTGAGCGTCAACGCCATCGCAAAGGCAATCTGCAGCACCTTATTACGGCTCGGGTGGCGCGCACCGGTAAAAATCTGATAACCAAAGGTCTCGTTGAGGTCGGCCATGCGCACCGCGCGCGAGCGCTCTAAGCCCTTTTCCTGCAGCAGCTGCTTAAGGTAGTCCGAAAGCGACGGGGCGGCAAAGTCGTGTTCTTTGATATAGCCATCGATGTTTGGCGCGTCGAGGAGCTCATTGAGCAACTCGTCTGTCAGCTTTTTATCGGGCATACGACCTCACCTCCCAATGCATGCAACATGCTAGAAACCGCTCACATCCGAGCGCTCCCAACTGGCGACCTGATCGGGAGACACCGTACCCAGCGCCTCGAACTTCCAGGAGCCGCCCGCCTTCAGATGATTGGTGTTTGCGAGAGCCGTTCCAACCTGGTTGCCATCGGCATCATACAGAACATACTCAATCTGAATGTAGCTCTTTTCCTTGTCCGTGTTATTGGTCAGCGTACCCGTGATCTTATAGGCAAACTGATTGGAGGTGTCTTCAGTCTCATCAGCAATGGTATACGGTTCTTGCGGTTCTTTTTGCTCCTCAGCCTGTTGTGTCGCCTCAGCAGGTTTTGTCGAATCACTCGCAGACGAATCGGTTGAATTGCCGCCCATAGAGCCCACGGCACCGACGACAACCAGCACCACGATGACGCCCAGGACAATCTTGCCGATCGGCTTCTTTCCCTCTTTTGCCATTACTCATCCTTCCAACGATCCGGCTACCGTGCCGGTACACAACACATCGTAGGAAGGATTAAACTTGAATTCATTAGCTGAGAGCTAAGGTTGCCATATAGAAGAGCATGAAGCGCGTGTCCATCGCCGATGACAGCTCGAGGCTTGCCAGCATCGATTTGAACTACTGGTTCTACGGCCGCAGCGCCTTGCCTCTATTTCCGACATGGCGAACCTGCGCGGCGTGTTCCATGCGGACGACGACGTTCTCGAGCATGCCCTGCACGCTCGATGCTCGCACGAGCTCGACAGAATCCTGGCAGATGCGGGCTGAGAACCGCCCAAGGGTCACATGGGCCCGACCACATTCAACAACCACAAGGCCATTGTGGGCGGCAATGACACGGCCTGCGACTCAAAGTATTCGAGCACGCGATACGCCGCGACGGCAGCAAGGGGCAGGCGGGCTAGCTGACGGCCGGATGAGGCTTGGAACTGCACCAAATAGCGCCTCCGATGGCTGCGCAGGCGTCTTTCCTGCGCTGCTGCCAGGAATGAGTGCGCCGCCCCAGCGGTGCAGGCTAGGCGTTGGGGGCGTAATGGCGCGTAGCAAGAACCGGCCTACCCCTCATTGAGATATTGCCTTCGGTCGGCCATGTGCTTTCCGGCGAGGGAACTTCCATGACGCAGTCCGTCCGAAATCGTCTCTCGGAAATAGCCATCTTTCTCATCGCAGAGATTCTCGAGCTCCACCACTCGCGATGCCAAACGGTCTGAGACCTCGCGCTCTATTACGAGATCGTCTGACAGCCGAGTGTTTTCTTCCGTCAGCCGAGTGTTTTCTTCCGTCAGCCGAGCGTTTTCTTCCGTCAGCCGAGCATTCTTTTCCAGCTGCTGATCTTTCTCATGCGAGTTGTTGGCAACGTAGGCGACAGCCCCAATGACAGCAACCGTCCCGGCGGCAATCTTCTTATGTTCTTTGACGAATTGGAAGGCTTTCGCTGCGCCCTCCTTAACGTTATCGGCAATGGCTTCCACCTTTTCTCGGGTGGCCTGCATGAGAGGCTTCTTTTCCGCATCGTCAAGCTCAAGGTCGGTTTCCGCCAGCGTTGTCTTCACGCTCTCTTCCTGCTGCTCGTCCTTGAGCTCGAACTCTTCCATTTCAGCCTCCATTCCTTCCTCTTTAGCGTATTTTACCCCGTGCTTTAGGCCGATTACTCAGTTGCCAGCTGATTTGTGACCGCAGCGGATAATGCACTCGCAAGTTGACCTATGTCCTGCCAGGAGGTCCAGTGGAGTCTATTGCGGTGACGTTCATCGGCGTCACTGCGACACCGACTGGAGTGGTCGAGTCTAACTCGCGCAGCCGCGCGGTTATGGAGCTCAAGATCGACGAGTTCACATCGAGCGAGCCTACAAACCCGAGCAGGAAATGGCCGTGGTCAGGCGCGACGTTGACGCGCTTTTGCGATGAGCTGACGTGAAGGTTGCCGATCACGGCCTGTATCCCCGTGTTACTGGCGACGGCGCTCTCGCGCCAAACGCTTGCACATTCGGATTGCCATACAACGAATGAAACTTATTGATGTGGGGCGCTGTTCATTCAGAGTCCGCCCCCCTCGCCTCATCCTCAAGAGGCTCGTCGAAGCCTACCCCACCGTGACGGATTCCCCGGTAAAGGTGCTCACAAGCAATAGGATAAAGAAGACCAAATAACTGATGCTCAATAGGTAGGCGACGACCAAAAAGATAGTCCATCCAACATTGGTCTTGCCGTCGATACGACGTTGTTCTCGAGAACGGAACAGCCAGACCGTCACGCCAATGGCCACAATCAGCAACACGAGTGCCGCTGCCGCCAACCCGGCAAGCGCAAACATAACGCCAATGCTCACAGCAATAACCGGAAGCAACAACAAGCCGCATCCACACCCACCGGGGCTATACATGGCAGTCTGTCGGCGTCGCCTCATCGTCACTCCAACCTCAACATCTTTGAACACTACAATGCGATAACCTGCTGGACAGGAACGATCTTATCCAGTTCCGGTTCGATGCGCCTCTTCTCCGCCTCGAGATCAAACGCTATCTGGGCGCGCAGCCAATATCCATCCGTCAGGCCAAAGTAGCGGCAAAGGCGAAGGTCGGTGTCGGCCGTTACACGACGCCTTCCCAAGATAATCTGTCCAATGCGTTGAGCCGGAATCCCGGTCTCCTTAGCAAGGCGATATTGAGAAATGCCCATAGGGACAAGAAATTCCTCTTTGAGAAGCTCACCAGGAGTCACCGGCGGCAGCAAATCGGACGCAGTCTCATCACTTGTGATAATCGACGATTTCGACATTCCAAGCCATCCCCTGTCTCCACTCAAAACAGACCCGATAGCGCTCATTGACACGGATACTATATTGACCGGCGCGATCGCCCTTCAACGCTTCAAGACGATTGCCTGGCGGAACGCGAAGATCATCAAGTGAAGCACAAACCTGCAGTTGACGAATCTTCCTCAAGGCGACCCGCTCAAAAGAAATGAACTTCCTAATCCGCACACCCATTGCAAAGCGTTCAGTGTCTTCGTCTTTATATGATGCAATCATAGTATCGCCTTACGTTAATAACGTCAAACGTTTCTATAGACTTACATCTCTATTATACCGTACATCTGTTCGTGTTTTCTAGAACAAGTATCCTTCGGCAATTAAGCAAGCAAAAGCAATCGTTTGTAGACATCGAGGCCCTTGAGTAGGATTTCCTCGTCAAAGAGCATGGTATCAGTATGCAGGGCACTTGTGGCATAGGCGGGGCAGCCCTCGGCGTCGCGCGGATTATCCTGACTGGCAGGAACGCCCGTACCCAGCAGGAAAAACACGCCCGGCAGATGGCGCTGGTAAAAGGCAAAATCCTCGGCAATCAGCAGCGGCTCGTCCACGAGCTGCAACTCGGGTAGAGCAGGCGCGATCCGGGCAAACAACTCAGGGTCGTTGTCGACCGGCGGATAGCCCTCGGCAAAGTCGAGATCGTACGTGCAGCCCGTTGCAGCGCATGCCTCGTCGAGTACACGGCGCACACCCTCGCGCGCGCGGTCAAACATGTCGTCCGTAAACACACGCAGACTGCCGGCAACATGGGCCTCCCCCGCCACCGCATTGCAGACGGTACCGGCCTGCAGCAGGCCGAACTTACCAATGCAGGGTTCATCGGCACCCAACTCGTCCATCAATTCACGCTCGGCAACCAAGAACTTGGCAGCTGCCAGCGCCGCATCGTGCGATTCGTTTACGGGAACGCCGTAGGTCTTGGCGATATGGATGCTTGTCCCGTGAATGTGCACGTGCGTCTCACTCGAGCGCGCCAGCAGCGGGCCGGAACAACTCGCCAACGTGTTCGCAGGCAGATCGGGCCACACGTGAAAGCCAAAAATGCGGTCGGCCCCGTAGCGCTCGAACACACCGCTCTCGCATACCGTCTTGGCACCACCGGTCGTCTCCTCGGCAGGCTGGAACACAAAGAGCACGTTACGCTTGATGGCACCTGGCTGCTCACGAATCGTGCGATCGACTAAGGTTGCCGCTGCAAGTGCCATGGCCATGTGCCCATCGTGTCCGCAAGCGTGCATCTTTCCGGGATGCGTCGAGGCAAAGGCCGCACCCGTCGCCTCTGCGATGGGCAGCGCGTCCATATCGGCGCGAATCGCCGTGGCATGCGCGGCGCCCGTGCCAGCGTCGAAGAAAGCACAAACACAGTTGGGGCAAGGATGGGTCACTTCACAGGCAAGCGAGGTGAGCACGCCCTCGATATAGGCTATGGTTTGAGGAAGATCGAAATCGAGCTCCGGAATGCGATGCAGGTCGCGACGATAGCGACGAAGTTCTTGGAGCTCGGTCATAAAGGATCCTTTCATGGGGCATTTCCGTTCACACAATATTGTGATGCAAAATTGTGACGCCCTTGTTTCTAGCATATCCCTGCATTTTTTAAACGTTATATACGAATACTCTTGTTTGGTAAAGTGCAACGTGGTAGGGTCGTTACCACTTGATAGAGGCGCGGGCACGAAGAACCGCGGGCGAGCCGGCAGGCTTTGACCCCGCGGGGAGGCGAAACCCGCCGAACTGGGTTTTTCGGGCACGAACAACCTGGTGGGCCTGCGGGAAACACCCGCAGGACTGTCTGCAGCAATGCGGGAGCGCTATCCGGACATTGGGTCCACGCTATGCGGATTCGATGCGCAGATGGCGCCGTCTGGATAGCGAGGTTTACGGGACATGGCATTGACCCCCAACGAGGCATATGCGGCCAAGCAGCCGTTTGTGGACAAGGAGACACTCGAGCATATCGTCGAGCAGTTTCCCACGCCGTTTCATCTATACGACGAGGCGGGCATCCGCCGCAACATGCAAGAGGTGCGCGACGCCTTTGCATGGAACCCAGGCTTTAAGGAGTACTTTGCCGTCAAGGCCAATCCCAACCCGGCGCTCATCTCCATTCTCAACGAATACGGCTGCGGCTGCGATTGCTCGAGCTATACCGAGCTTATGATCGCCCGCTCGCTGGGCATCACGGGACACGACATCATGTTCTCGTCCAACGACACACCGGCGGCGGATTTTGAGCTCGCCGACAAGCTGGGTGCCGTCGTCAACTTTGACGACATCAGCCACATCGAGTTCTTTGAGCGCGTCGCAGGCCCCATCCCCAAGACGGTCAGTTGCCGCTTTAATCCGGGCGGCCTGTTCCAGCTTTCCAACGGTATCATGGATAACCCCGGCGACTCCAAATACGGCATGACCACCGAGCAACTCTTCGAGGCCTTCCGCACGCTCAAGGCCAAGGGTGCCGAGGACTTTGGCATCCACGCATTCCTTGCCAGCAACACCGTCACCAACGACTATTACCCCAAGCTCGCGCGCATCCTCTTTGAGCTTGCCGTGCGCCTGGAGCGCGAGACCGGCGCACACGTCACCTTCATCAATCTATCCGGCGGCGTCGGCATCCCCTATCTGCCCGAGCAGCAGGTCAACGATATCCATGCCATCGGCGAAGGAGTGCATGCGGCCTACGACGAAATTCTGGTTCCCGCCGGCATGGGCGATGTGGCCATCTGCACCGAGATGGGCCGCTTTATGATGGGCCCCTACGGCTGCCTGGTCACCAAAGCCATCCACGAAAAGCAGATCTACAAGGACTATATCGGTGTCGACGCAAGCGCCGTCGATCTGATCCGCCCCGCCATGTATGGCGCCTACCACCACATTACGGTAATGGGTCAGCCGGGTGGCGCCGACAAGACCGCGGCGCCTGTCACAAACACGTACGACATTACGGGCAATCTGTGCGAGAACAACGACAAGTTCGCCATCGACCGCGAGCTGCCGCAGATCGACATGGGCGACCTGCTCGTGATTCACGATACCGGCGCGCATGGCT
>URRJ01000005.1 GCA_900550205.1 uncultured Collinsella sp.
CAAGGTTCGTCAGCAGACGGTCTACTCCTTTAAGGCTTTCCACGATGCGATCGCCGAATACGCCGACATGGCACAAAACTATGCGGGCACGTTCTGCCGAGGTCCGCAGGTACTCAACCTTACCGCGCTCAATGGTCTTGTGGCATTCCTGTTGCCCGTGGCGTTGCTGTTGGCGCCGGGCGAGACGGACTTCGCACATTTTATGGCCAACTTCACGTTTTACGCGATATTTTCGGCCGTGGTACCGACGGCCCTGACCAAGCTCATGTTTGTGGGCGAGGCCTCTCAGATGAGTGCCGATTCGCTGGCTCGTATTCGAAGTATCATGGATTCCAAGCAGCTCTCCGTGCCCGCCCAACTCAAGCACCCTGCCGGCGGCGAAGTGCGATTTGAGGACGTAAGCTTTACGTACGAGGGTGCCGAAGCACCTGCCGTTAGCCATGTAAGTTTCAGTGTTCCCGCTGGTAGCACCCTCGCCCTAGTGGGTCCTTCGGGCGGCGGCAAGTCAACCTGCGCAAGCCTGATTCCTCGTTTTTGGGATGTCTCTTCGGGCCGAGTGCTTGTAGGCGGTGTGGACGTTTGCGATATGGATCCGCACGAGCTTATGGACCAGGTCGCTTTCGTGTTCCAGACTAACCAGCTGTTCCGGCAAACACTTGCCGATAATGTGCGCGCCTCCAAGCCTACGGCCACTGACGACGAAGTGCGTGCGGCCCTCTCCGCAGCTCAGTGCGACGACATTGTGGCCAAGCTCCCGCAGGGCATCAATACCATGCTCGGTGCCGGCGGAGCATATCTTTCGGGCGGCGAGGTCCAGCGCGTGGCGCTCGCCCGCGCGATCCTTAAAGACGCGCCTATCGTGGTGCTCGATGAGGCCACGGCGTTTGCCGACCCCGAGAACGAGGCGCTCATCCAGCGCGCCTTTAGCAAGCTGGCGGCGGGTCGCACGGTCATTATGATTGCTCATCGACTCTCGACTGTAGTGGGCGCAGATCAAATCGTGGTGCTCAACCAGGGCAGGGTGCAGGAGTCGGGTACTCATGCCGAGTTGCTGTCCCAAGAGGGTTTGTATGCCAAGATGTGGGCCGAATACGAACAGGCCGCGAGCTGGAAAATCACTGCAGCGACCGCGGATGCCGCCGTCACGAAGGGAGGCGAGGCCTAAATGTTCGCCTCATTCCAAAAGAAGTATTTCCTATCCGATAAAGGCGTCGCCGGCGTAAAGCGCGGCATTTTCTGGACCACGCTCACCAATCTTATTACCATGGCCGGCATGGGCTTTTTATTCCTGGTCATGGCCGGTTTTGTCGAACATCTCGCCACTGGCGCTGACCTGCCGGATGCCCTGCCGATCGTGGGCGGCCTCCTGGTCTTTTTCGTGTTGCTCTTTGCCTCTAACTGGCAACAGTATTACTACACCTACTGCATCTTTTACGAGGAGTGCGGCAAGCAGCGTATGGAGATCGCCGAACGCTTGCGCAAACTGCCGCTGTCGTTTTTCGGTCGTCGTGATCTGGCCGATTTAACCGAGACCATCATGGGCGATGTCCAGACCATGGAACATGCCTACAGCCACGTGTTGGGAGAGCTTTGGGGCGCCATTATCGCAAGCGCTATTGTGTTCGCAGCATCGCTGTTCTTTTGCTGGCAGTTGGCGATCACGGCGTTCTGGAGCGTTCCCGTGGCCTTTGCCGTGCTGTATTTGACGCGCGGCCCCATGGTCCCGGTGTTCGACCGTGTTCGCGCCGAGAAGGTCAAAGTCACCGAGGCGATCCAGGAGACGCTCGATTGTGTGCGCGAGATCCGCGCTACCAACCAGGAGGCCTATTATCTTGAGGGACTCGGTGCCGTGATCGATGACGAGGAGCGCGAGACCACTAAGGGAGAACTCGTTAACGGGCTTTTGGTCAACTCTGCCTTTGTCATTTTGCGTCTGGGGGTCGCTTCCACGCTGGTAACGGGTGCCGCGATGGTTGCCTCGGGGCGGGTCGACTTTTTGGTGATGTTTGCCTTCTTGCTTATGGTGAGCCGTATCTATGCGCCCTTTGACCAGGCGTTAATGTTAATGTCCGAGCTGTTTGCCGCCGAGTCGTCTGCCAAGCGCATGCGTTCCATCATGGAAGAGCCTGTGGCGCGGGGCAGCGAGAAATTTGAGCCCGCGGGTCACGATGTGGTGTTCGATCACGTGGCATTTGGCTATGGTGCGGGCGAGGACGGCCGCGCCGGCGAGAAAGTTCTTACCGATGTGAGCTTTACCGCCAAGGAAGGCGAAGTTACGGCGCTGGTCGGTCCTTCGGGTTCCGGTAAGTCTACGGTGAGCCGCCTGGCCGCGCGCTTTTGGGATGCCACTGCGGGCAAGGTTACCGTGGGCGGTGTGGATGTTGCGGGCGTCGATCCCGAGGTACTCCTGCGCGACTACGCTATCGTGTTCCAAGACGTGCTGCTCTTTGACGACACGGTGATGGGAAACATCCGCCTCGGGCGTCGTGATGCCACCGATGAGGAAGTGCTTGCGGCCGCGCGTGCCGCCAACTGCGACGAGTTTGTGTGCCGCATGCCGCAGGGCTACGACACCATGATCGGCGAGAACGGCTCCAAGCTGTCCGGTGGCGAGCGCCAGCGCATCTCCATCGCCCGCGCGCTGCTCAAAGACGCACCCATCGTGCTGTTGGACGAGGCGACGGCAAGCTTGGATGTGGAGAACGAGACCGTGGTACAGCAGGCACTCTCCCGTCTGCTTGCAGGTAAGACGGTTATCGTTATTGCCCACCGTATGCGTACGGTGGAAAATGCCGACAAAATCGTTGTGCTCAAGAATGGAGTGGTTGCCGAACAGGGCACCCCGGCGCAGCTCAAGGCGGCAGGTGGAGAATTCGCCCGCATGGTTGCGCTGCAAAAGGAGGCGGCGGACTGGCAGCTGTAGGAATATGACAAAGGGGCAGTCCCTTTGTCATATTGAGTTCACCCCCATAGTTTCCAAAAAGTTAACCATTGTTGAACTTAATAGTTAGATAAACTAAACTATTTTCCAAAAGTGTGCTCGAGCAAACTTGTTTACTCGGGTGCTGAGGCACCGTGCCGCGTCCAATGCGGCAAAAGGGAGAAACAACATGAAGAAGTCGACGTTCAATACCCTGCTTGTCGGTGGCGGTTTTCTGCTTGGCACGGCCGGCATCAAGCTGCTTACCAGCGCTCCGGTCAAGAATGCCTGCGTGCAGGGCATCGCGTGCGGTATGCGCGTCAAGAACTGCTACCAGGACATGGTCGAGCAGGCCAAGGCCAATGTCGATGACATGGTTGCCGAGGCTGCCTACATCACCCAGAGCGAGGCCGCTGCTGACGAGGCAGCCGAGTAACGCTCCCAGGCACAAGCTATGAGATTCTCGATTATTAGCGAGATCCCCGGCAGGACCCGCCTTCAGTTGGCGGGTCCTGTGCCAGAGAGTGATCTCGATGCGCTTCTTAAGCTCAGCGGCGACATCGACGGCGTGCACAAGGTGCGCGTTTACGGCCGTATTGGCCAGATGGCGCTCGAATATGATGAGCAGTGTCGTGCGGGCGTGCTCGACGCTTTGTGTGCGCTCGATGCCCAGGCCATTGCCGACGCAAAGACGGGTTATGTGATGCAGCTTGAGCCACGCAAGCACAAGCTCGTCATGGATCTTGCCACACTTATCGGCGCCCACTACGCGCGCCGCTGGTTCTTGCCGACGCCTCTGCGTGCGGTGTTTGTCGTGGCCGGTTACATGGCATTTTTGCGCGCTGCCCTTCATGAGCTGGCGCAGCCGCGCCTAACCGTTCCTGTGCTTGACGCTTCGGCCATCGGCATTTCGTTCGTCAAACGTGATGTCGACACCGCGGGCCAGACGATGTTCCTGCTCAACGTGGGTGAGCTGCTCGAGGACTACACCCGCGCCATGAGCGAAAACGAACTCATCAACTCGCTGCTCGATGTGCCCGACAAGGCGCAAAAGGTCGTCGGCGACACCGAGGTAAGCGTTGCCGCCACCGAGCTTGAACCCGGCGATTTGGTCGCCGTGCGCACCGGCATGTCTATCTGTATCGACGGCGTGGTCGAGCAGGGGAGCGCTATGGTCAACCAGGCGACCCTGACCGGCGAACCGCTGGCCGTCGAGCGCAGCGTGGGCGACGACGTGTTCGCCGGCACCGTTGTGGAAGATGGCAGCATCTTGGTGCGTGTGCGCGCCAACACGGCTCAGACCAAGCTCCGCTCGATCGTCTCGCTCGTGCAGACGGCCGACTCGCTCAAGTCCGAGGGTCAGTCGCACATGGAGGACCTCGCCAACAAGATCGTCCCATGGAACTTCCTGCTCGCGGGCCTGGTTGCGCTCACCACGCGCAGCCTCATCAAGACCTCAGCGGCGCTGATGGTCGACTACTCGTGCGCACTCAAACTCACGGGTTCCGTCGCCGTCATGACTGCCATGAGCGATGCTGCCAAGATGGGCGTCATGGTCAAGGGTGCGAAGTACTTTGAGTCGTTTGCCAAGGCCGACACCATTGTGTTTGATAAGACCGGCACGCTCACCGAGGCACAGCCGCGTCTTGCCTGCGTGCTCACCACCGATGGCTGGAGCGAGGATGAGGTCCTGCGCCTTTCCGCTTGCTTGGAGGAGCATTTCCCGCATCCGGTGGCGCGTGCCGTGGTCAACGCCGCCCGCGAGCGCGGGCTCGAGCACCGCGAGCGCCATGCTGCCGTCGAGTACATCGTGGCACACGGCATCGCTTCGTCCATCGAAGGACGTCGCGCGATTATCGGCTCGGCACACTTTGTGTTTGAGGATGAGGGCGCGCAGCTCGAGTCCGACATAAAGGAGCGCATCGAGTCCCAGATGCAGGGCCTGTCGCCGCTGTATCTGGCGGTCGACGGCACCGTTGTGGGCGTGCTCGGTATCGAGGACCCGCTTAAGCCCGGGGTCCGCGAGGCCATCGCCGACTTGCACGCGTTGGGCGTTAAGCACGTGGTCATGCTCACGGGCGACTCGGAGCGCACGGCCGAGCGCATTGCTCGCGAGGCAGGTGTCGACGAGTTTAAGGCCGAGCTGCTGCCCGAGGACAAGTACGCGTATGTGGAGCGCATTAAGGGCGAGGGGCGCCACGTTGCCATGGTGGGCGACGGCGTCAACGACTCACCGGCGCTGGGTCTGGCCGATGTGGGTCTGGCCATGGGCGGTGGAAGCGACATCGCCAAGGAGGTCGCCGATATCATCCTGACCGATACAGATCTGGCCGCAATCGTGCGCCTGCGCCGCATGAGTCAGGGGCTTATCGACCGTCTGTCGAGTTCGTATTCCAAGGTGATGCTCACCAACTCGGCGCTGTTGGCATTGGGTATTACCGGCATGATCACTCCGCAGACGTCGTCACTGCTGCACAACGGCTCAACGATCGCCTACAGCCTGGGCAACGCAAAGGCGTACCTGCGTTAGCGTTTTCGATTGAGTATATGGCCTGCATTCGGGCGGCACCGCAGCCGTCAGGGTGCAGGCCTTCTTTTGTTTGACGATATGTTAGCTCGGATATATGCTCGTGCTAGCAATGCTAGTAAATGCTGAAGGTGAGGTTGAGATGGCTACCGTTGGCAGCATGGCACAGGTGAATGTTCGCGTAGATCGCTCGGTTAAAGAGCGCGCCGAGGAAGCGCTGCGGCTTTCGGGCGTCTCGCTGCCCGAGCTCATCAAAAAGGTCGTGGCCAAGGTCGCGCAGGGTGGCGGGCAGTGCGAGGAAGTGCTTGCGGCCGTCGACGACCGGCAGCAGACCGTCGCGCCCGATACTCCGTTCGCCGCGTCGTGGGCAGCGGCAGACCGGCTTTATGCAGATTTGGGCATCGCTACGTCGCCCGTATCCGACGATCGCGGTTGGGACACAATCTATTCCGAAGCCATGGATGAGCATTATCGCCAAAAGGGGATGATCCAGTGAGTGGGGCGCCTCTCAAGATCATGGTGGACGCCAACGTATGGGTTGATTCGTTTTGCGTCGACCATGCCGAGTCGCTTGCCGCGCGTGCGTTTATTGGGCAGGCGACGGAGACGGGGGCGTTGCTGTTCTTCCCGGTGCATATCGCTAAGGACGTACTGTACGTTGTCCAACACGAGCTGAAGCGAAGCGTTCTTGCCAGCGGGGGAGCACTCGACGAGGCATCTGCCCGCGCGATTGGCGATGCGGCGCTGGCGTTCGTTCGGAATATGACCGAAAACGCTATGGCCGTGGGCGCTGATGCGTCCGATCTGTGGCTAGCCGACAAATATCTGACGCTCCATCGCGATTACGAGGACAACTTGGTACTCGCCGCATGCAAGCGCGTACAGGTCGATTATTTGGTAACTAACGATCGCAAGCTGCTCGAACATGCCGATCTTGCAGCAAAGACACCTCGTCAAATGATGCCGATTCTGGCCTTGGCCGAACGCGGCGGCGCGGCCATCGGTTGACGCGAACTGTTTGCGGGCCTCTTGGACGACGATGCGCCAAGGGGCCCGCGTCTGCTATTTACAAAAGCTCGGCCTTAATGGTGGGACTTTCTGCGAGCTGCTCGGCTGCCTTTTCGTCGGAATCGTTTAGCGCTGCCAGACTGCGGTAGACCCACTCGTTGACCTGGGTGTTCTTGACGCCTGCGGTCTGCATAAGGGCGCCTACCTCGCGGATTGCTGCGAACAGATCGGCTTTGGGACCAGCGAGTTCGACCTCGATGCCGTGGTAGGCGGCCACGCCGCGGTTCTCGCTCACGTGGTCGATAAAACCCTCGACGGTCTCAAGCTGCTGGGCGAGAGCTGCATCATCGTCAGCGTCCAGCGCAACAAGGGCGTTCGATACCGTGAGGGCGGGATGTCCACAGGGGACAAAGCCTTCGATGACATCCATAGCTTCGGTAATGGTTGAGCCCAGGCCTGCGAGGGCATTGACGAGTTGCTGCTTGGTATCCATAACGGTCCTTTCGACGGGTCAATTTTGCTTGGCGAAAATATACGTGACGCGTTCGGTGGCAAAAGTGCGAAGTATGGTGCACATTAGGGTCTTCACAGCTCGTGCATAGAACAGCTGTCTGCCTTTAGAACGTGGTAAGATAGCTATCCACGAGCGGGGTTCACCCGCGTGTTCCTTGAAAGGTCGACGGTTATCGGGTGTTTGCAGGCCCGATACCATCCAGACTTTCCCGGCATTCGGGGGCGACTGGTTTCGACACGATAGCTCTGAGAGAGGAAGCAAGCCGAGGTCTCCTCGCCTCGTTAAACAGGGGCACCGTCAAATTGAATTGACAACAACTCTTCTTTTGAGCCTATGGCTCTCGCTGCTTAGTTTATAGCGGCGCGTCAACCCGGTGATTTCCCCGACACCGGTGCGACGTCATGTTAGGGGAATGCTCCCGCGCACGTAATCGGTATGGCGCGGGCTAAGACCGAACCGGTTAGGATGCCGCGAGCGTGTCGCTGCGCGCAAAGCGTCCGAGATTAAACCAGCGACTGAGCTTGGAGATGCCAATCAGGGGGCTTTCGTGGACCGGAGTTCGATTCTCCGCGCCTCCACCATAAGTAACAGGCAGGTAGATACTTATATCTACCTGCCTTTTTATTTCTAGCCCGTACCGCGGAGAATCGAACTCTGTGCAGGGCGCGGGCGTAAAGAAAATGCGTAAGCGTTTTTAGCCCGCGGGCGAGTCCGCCGGCAGGCGGGCGAAGCCGGTGCGGATCCGCGAAGCGGATACGCGGACGTCCTTTCGTCCGCACCATTAAATGATAGAGCTCCCAGTAATGGGAGCTTTTTTACGGGCCGTTTTTGGCAGATTTGACCTATCGATTTCGCGCGGTAGATGCCCCTGTGGCCAAAAAGTGGCAAATATGAGTACTGGCACAAAAATAGAGACATTTCACGAAGCCATTTTTGCTCATCTTACGCAACAGATGTACGCTAATTTGGCTCAACCTTGAGACAAAATGAAGTAATTTCGATAGATCTCGGGTTCAAAGAAGCGATTTTGACCCAAATACGCTGTTACTAAACTGGTAACAGTACTCATATTTGGCCTTTTTTGACCACGGGTCCTCTTGTTGGTGTCACACAGCTGCTTCGTGCGGGTATCCTAGTCCCAACGTGTGCCTTTCAGAGGAGAAACCATGCTGTTGTCCGGTATCATCGCTGCCCTTACGAGCCTTCTGCTTCCCATCATCATTTTGTTACTACTGCTCCCCAACGCCTGCTATGTCGTTGAACAGCAACATGCTGTAATCATCGAGCGCCTGGGCAAGTTCAACCGCATCGTCAACGCGGGCTTCCACGTGAAGGTGCCCGTGATCGACCGCAAAGCCGCCACGGTGAGTCTGCGCACCATGAAAAACGGTTTTGGCATCGACGTTAAAACCCAGGACAACGTGACTATCGGCCTTGAGGTCTCTGCTCAGTACCACGTGAGCTATGACATGGGCGCCGGCCCGGCAGATTCGGGCATCTACAAGAGCTACTACATGTTGCAGGAGCCCGTCGACCAAATGCGTGACTTCATCACCGATGCCCTGCGCTCTTCCATCCCCGTCTACACGCTCGATGAGGTATTTGCCAAAAAAGACGATATCGCCAAGGACGTCAACGCCACCGTGTCCGAGCAAATGGCCGCCTACGGCTTCACCCTCGTGTCGACACTTATCACCAAGATCGCGCTGCCGACCGAGGTCGAGAACTCCATGAACGACATCAATGCCGCCCAGCGCAAGCGCGCCGCGGCGCAGGAGCTCGCCGAGGCCGATCGCATCAAGCGCGTCACCGAGGCGACTGCCGAGGCCGAGGCAATGGAAAAGGCGGGCGAGGGCATCGCCAACCAGCGCAAGGCCATCGCGCTGGGCATCAAAGATTCGCTCGAGATCATACAGGAGACAGGCGTCGGCAACGATGAGGCCAACCAGCTGTTCATGTTTACACAGTGGTCAGAGATGATGACGGAGTTTGCTCGCACGGGTAAAACCTCGACGGTCGTGTTGCCGAGCGACTTCTCGCAGTCGGCCTCGATGTTCGAACAGATGCTTGCAGCCGGCAAGGTCCAGAACGAGTCGAAGGAGTAGACGCGCGTGAAATATACCGTTGTATGCGTCGGTAAGCTCAAAGAGCGTTTTTGGAAGGATGCCTGCGCCGAGTACACCAAGCGTCTAGGTGCCTATGCCAAGGTGGATATCCGCGAGGTGGCCGGTATCGACCCGGCTAAGGCGGGCGGCGTGGATGCCGCGCGTGATAAGGAGGGGACGGCAATTCTTGCTGCCCTGCCGCCACGGGCGCATGTGATCTTGCTTGCCATTGAGGGCAAAGAGCGCTCGAGCGAGGAGCTTTCGGCGCGCCTCGATGACCTTATGCTGCGTGGTAACAGCGATATCGCCTTTATAATCGGCGGATCGGACGGCGTGAGCGATGCCGTGCGCGCTCGTGCCGATGAGATGCTCAGCTTTGGACGCATTACCTTGCCGCACAACCTGGCCCGCGTGGTGCTGCTGGAGCAGATTTATCGCGCCTGCAAGATCAGCCGCGGCGAGCCGTATCACAAATAGGTCGGCGATTCGAAACAATGGCGTGGGACAATAGCTTTCGTTTTTGAGGAAGCGTCTGAGAGGGCTATGTGATATGAAGATTGGATTTGTCGGTTTTGGCAATATGGCGAGCGCTATGGCCGATGGCTGGATTGCTGCCGGTGTGGCTGCGAGCGACATGTGTGCCTGCGCGGGCCGATACGACGCGCTGGTCGATCGCTGCGAGGCGCGCGGCATGACCGCCTGCCATGATGCAGCTGAGGTTGTTGCCGCGTCCGATATCGTAGTCGCCGCGGTCAAGCCGTACATGATTGAGAAGGTCTTCGCTCCGCTCAAGGACGCTCTTGCAAAAAAGGTTGTCCTTTCGGTCGCCTGGACGTGGGACAGCGCTAAATGGGAGCAGACCCTGCCGGGCGTCGCGCATATCTCGACGGTGCCCAACACGCCGGTTTCGGTGGGCGAGGGCGTCATCGCCTGCGAGAAGGCCTCCACGCTTAACAGCGAGCAGCGAGCCGCGGTGCTCGACCTGCTTGGAAAGCTCGGCGCCGTGGTCGAGCTCGATACAAGCTTGCTGTTTGTAGGCGGCACCGTGGGTGGTTGCGCCCCGGCATTTGTCGCCATGGCGATCGAGGCCCTGGGCGATGCCGCCGTCAAGCATGGCATTCCGCGTGCCGATGCCTATCGCATCGTGAGCCAGATGGTGCTGGGTACGGCAAAGCTGCAGCTTGCAACCGGTCAACATCCTGCTGCCATGAAGGACGCCGTGTGCTCGCCCGGCGGTGCCACCATTAAGGGTGTCGTTGCGCTCGAGGACGCCGGTATGCGCAGCGCCCTGGTCAAGGCCATCGACGCCACTCTCCAGTAAACCGACCAAAAAGGGACAGGTTTATTTTGGCAGGTTTTTCCTGCGGTTTTGTCTCTTTAGCAAAAAGCGCCCCGCAACCGGATTGATTCCAGTTGCGGGGCGCTTGCGTTTGCCCAGATAAAACCGACCAAAATAAACCTGTCCCTTTTTGGCTGGTTAGTTCCAGAAGCTATCTTCCTCGTCCTCGGACTTGGGTCCGCGGTCGACGTAAATCTTATGCGTGCGCTTCTCGAGCACAAAGGCGAGGATCGCAAATAGCAGGATGCCGCCGCCAAAAAGAATGGCAAAACCGGTGGGGGTGCCAAACAAAAAGGAAAAAACTGCGTCCATTGGGTGCCTTCTTGCGTAGTTGGGTTGGGTCGTAAACGCACATAAGTATATACTTGCCCATACATGTACAAGGTTGCAACCTAAATGGAATGTATATCGCCGGAGGATCTAATGCTTGATATCAAGTTTGTTCGCGAGAACCCCGATGCCATCGATACAGCCATGGCTAATCGCCAGACGTCTTGGGATCGCGAGAAGTTCTTTGAGCTCGACGACGAGCGTCGCGCCGTCATCACCGAGGTCGAGGAGCTCCAGGCTACGCGCAACGCCGAGTCCAAGAAGATTGGCGCCCTGATGAAGGAGGGCAAGAAGGACGAGGCCGAGGCCGCCAAGGAGGCCGTGCGTGCCGTCAACGAGAAGATTGACGTTCTGGCCGAGCGCCGTACCGCCCTCGAGCAGGAGCAGTACGACTTCATGGCTCACCTGCCCAACATTCCGTGCGAGGCCACCCCGTACGGTAAGGACGAGGATGAGAACATCGAGCGTCGTCGTTGGGGCACCCCGCGCGAGTTCGACTTCGACTTCAAGCCGCACTGGGATCTGGGCACCGACCTCGATATCCTCGATTTCGAGCGCGGCAACAAGCTCTCCGGTAGCCGCTTCACCGTCCTCGGTGGCGCCGGCGCCCGCCTGGAGCGTGCCCTCATCAACTTCTTCCTGGACACGCATACCAGCCGCGGCTTTAAGGAGTGGTGGCCGCCCATCGTCGTCAAGCGTCAGACCATGTTTGGCACGGGTCAGCTGCCCAAGTTCGAGGATGACGCCTATCACGTCTCGGGCGATAACTTCCTGATCCCCACCGCCGAGGTCGTTCTGACCAACCTGCACGCCGGCGAGGTCCTCGATGCCGACACCCTGCCGCGCCGCTACACTGCCTTCACCCCCTGCTTCCGCGAGGAGGCCGGCTCCGCTGGTCGCGACACCCGCGGCATTATCCGCCAGCACGAGTTCGACAAGGTCGAGATGGTCAAGTTCGCCAAGCCGGAGGAGTCCGACGAGGAGCTCGAGAGCATGACCGCCGAGGCCGAGTACCTGCTGCAGCAGCTGGGCCTTCCGTATCGCGTGATTAGCCTGTGCACCGGTGACCTGGGCTTCTCTGCCCGTCAGACCTACGACGTCGAGGTTTGGCTGCCGAGTTACAACGCCTACAAGGAGATCAGCTCCTGCTCCAACTGCGGTGACTTCCAGGCTCGTCGCGCCAACATCAAGTATCGTGACCCCGAGAACTTCAAGGGCTCGCGCTACCTGCACACCCTCAACGGTTCCGGTCTGCCGGCTGGCCGCACCATGGCCGCCATTCTGGAGAACTACCAGAACGCCGATGGCACCATCACGATCCCCGAGGTTCTTTGTCCCTACATGGGTGGCCTCGAGAAGATCGAGCCGGTCGCGTAACTTAGACGCACAAGCGATTTGCAAGGGCGCTCCATCTGGGGCGCCCTATTTTGTGCGCAGCCCATACCATTCCGTCCGGACAGCTCAATAGAAAATACACGAACATACGTTCTGTATACAGCCATCTGCCTGCTATGCTTTTACTAGATAAGAGCGAGAGGAAGGGGATGCGATGGAACTGTTTGACGAGCGGGTGGTTTTGTTTGAGAGCGACGAAGAGGGGGAACGCCTGTTGGTAACGTGCGAGCCGTCTGGCATGGGCGGCTTGGTGGTGCGGCAGACGAGCGAGGGCCCGTTAACGAAATGGTGCTTTGAGGAATCGCCGCATGTGGTCGAGACATTTGTGGCGCACGAGGGACTTGTAGCCCTTGAGCACTTCTATGGGGTTCGGACATCTAACCAGGTTGCTCGAATGCTGAGCATCTCGTTTGCCGATTACGATCGCGCTCAAAGGGTTCGCTCACTCCTTGGAGAACTCGATGCCAAGTTTGACGTGGTCGAAAAACCGATCGATCGTACGGAGAGCGCTGGCGTATGCGGAGCAGCGTGAGGTAAATACGCCCAGGAGAAAAAAAGTTTGAGATTGCGCTTGACTCTGATGAACTAAAGTGGTTTTATATGTCTTGCGCTGCGGCGTTACCTCAGCTGGATAGAGGGTCTGACTACGAATCAGAACGTCATAGGTTCGAATCCTATACGCCGCACCAATCGAACTTAAAGCCTCCGGCAACGGGGGCTTTTCTTTTACGCCGGCACTGCATGGATTCGAACCTCGGTCGAGGCGCGAGCGTGAAGCGGACGATTTCTTACCGACTCGTGTAAGATTTCGAGTAAGCGCCTCGGTGAATCCGCGGTGCGCTCTTTCTCCAAACGACCGATCAGGGTGATATTTCGTGGCAGAGCGTCCGACATACAAGCTCAGATTTCTCGATCCCAAAAAGCGCTTTCCGGCAATGCCCGAGCAGCCTGCAGGACGCTCGTATGGCGTTGTCTGGAAAGTCTTTGGCGAGGACCCTAAAGAGTCATGCTATGTCGTCGAATTTGTCGGCAAAAGCCACATATCGCTCTTGGGCTACGTGAGCGTTTCGGGCGAGGTATACAAGGTGGACCGTCCCGTTAGCGAGGTGTCATTGCCCGATGAGCCCGACATGCAACTGGTCCTTGACGAGTCCAACCCCAGCGTTGGCGAGATTGCGGTGAGGGACAGCGACGGTACCATGCGTCCCCAGGCACGAGTCAACGGCTCTCCCGAAGGTACCATGCGCGAACAATCCGATCACGAGACGTGGAATTCGACTCGCAGCCTTCGCTACGGCGAGTTTATGGCCTCGATGTTTTTACGCTACGTGATATTTGCCGATTCCGAAAATGTTGCCGCAAATGCGTCAGACGCTGACAGGCTCGACGAAGGAATGAAAAATGCCGTCGACAAAATAAAGCTTGTAAAACTCTCGGAGCCGGTTGAGGTGCTTCTGGGCTTTGATTCCACGCCGCTCCCCGATGCCATCGAGACGTTGCTATATCGCATCGATCACACAGATGATCCGAGTGGTATCGAGCGCTATGCTGCGGCCTTGATGGGCGAGGTCAACCTGCCGCGCCTGCGCACCATCGCGGCAAAGACCGAAATGAGCCTAGCGCGCATCGATCGCTCGAGGCTCTTCTACCTCAATTTTGACCGTAGCCTGCTGGACCAGGACGAGATCGATACCCTGCTTGCCGTCGAGTGCCGCCTGAACCGCCTATCGGGCATCCTTGAGCGTATTGGGGCAGGGTTGGGCCCCGTTGCCTCGTCGCCAAGCTTTGAGGGCTGCTCGCTCTTTGACCTATGGCATATCAGCAAGACGACAAACGACGTTCCTCGCTTGCTCGAAACGATGTCGAATGACAACCCGTGGGCCAAGCCTGGGACGGTTGCGTGCCAGCCGGGTGGCGAGTGGGACGTTCGCACCCGCTTTGCGCGTATCGTAGAAGCGCTCAACGTGGTCACGCGGCTCGACTACGCCTATCGAGCGAACGTTGCCGAGGGCATCATGCTTGTGCGATTTGGCCGCACGGTTGTCGATGCTATGCCGCAGCGCGAATACGATGCTCAAGATGACGCCTGGCGCGAGGTGGATGAGCCTAAGCGCGCAGCATGGGCCACTGAGCACGATGCGCGTATTGCGCTTGCACTCGCGGCAGCTTGCTTTGCTTCGGGCGCTCGCATTACGCGCTGCTACGTTCAGATTGCGGCTCCCGACAGCGAGCAGGGCGAGCGCACTATCGCAACATATTCCTTTGGGCGTGCGGCCTATCTGGCCAATTGCGTGCCTGTCGCCAAGGATCTTGAGAGCATGGATATGGACGATATGCCGTGCAAGCGTATGCTTGAGGCATATGAGTCGGACGCGCCGGATGCGATTGAGCCCGCTGAGGTTCACGCTCGCCCGCGTGACGACCACCGTTCGCTGCCGCCGGCGTTGCGCGACCTGCTGCTTGCCGATACGGCTGATGAGCTAGAGGTCATGGAGGATGATGATGACCCGTATGTGGCGCGCGTCATTGAGCTGCGCGAGCTGGCCAAAGTTGACCGTGCGGGTGCGTTTGAGGGCTTTTCTCGCCTTGTCGAGGAGTTGGAGGCCAAGTGTGCCGTCGCGGAGCTTTTGGCGACGGGTCCGGTCCAGACGCAGTTTTGCGACAATCAGCTGGTACGTATGGTGCTGCCGGTAATGGAGGAAGACCGTTCCGTTCGTATTTTGCGTGCTCCCGATGCGCTGTACTTTGCTCAGCACGAGATTTGCAGCTTTTACGCCGAGCAGGAGGATTTTGAACGGGCATTGCCCGAGGTGCGTCGTCTCTACGATCTGGCTCGCTCGTCCATGCAATCGCACTTTGCGCTCATCAACGTGCTGGCGCGCCTGGAGCGCTTTGACGAGATTATCGAGGTGGCGCGCCACGGCCTGCGCATTGCCAGCGACCGCCCCTCAATCGGTTACCTGTTCTATCGCCTAGCGTTTGCCTATTGGAACTGCGACCAGCTCGAGCTCGCGTTGGCGTGCTACCGCCTCGTGCCGCGCGGCGAGGAATCGGGTAGCAACGCGCTGGAGGAAATGCAGGGCCTTATGAACGAGATGGGTGTCAATGAGCCGCCGACGTTCGAGGATGCGGTTGAGACCATCCGTAAGGCCGGGCTCGAGCTACCGCCGGTGCCCGCCGTGACCAACCAGCTGGCGGATGCTGCCGTGCAGTTGGTCGATAACGGCTTCTTTTTCCTGGCGCGTGGCTGCATCTTCCAAATGTGGCGCACCATGGGCAACGATGAGCTCGGCTCCCTCAACCGCTCGTTGGGGTAGTGGCGAAAACTGCAAGGAAGAAAGGCCGCTGGGCAATTAGAAAATTCCCTCTTGCCCAACTTCGACTGTTTGGTTACTATAGAACGGCTGTTACGGAGAGCTGACCGAGAGGCCGAAGGTGCTCGCCTGCTAAGCGAGTATGCCCCAAAAGGGCATCTGGGGTTCGAATCCCCAGCTCTCCGCCAGTATGACTTTAAAGAAGGACTCCGTAAGGGGTCCTTTTTTAGTTGAACCACGTTAGCTGGGGATTCGAACCCTCAAAAAGAGGGCATCCTTTCGGATGCCCTCTTTCGGTGAGCGTATTGTTCTTCGATCCTATACCTCGGGTGCCTTGGCTACGGTCTCGCTTTCGGCCGTGAGCGGGCGGTTGTCGATGCGTCGACTCAGGCGGTCGAGCTTTACCAGTAGCCACTCGATGGGGTTTGGCCCCGAGCCCTCCTCGTCGGCAACCAAATCAACTACGGCAATCTTGGTGCCGTCTTGCTTGAGCGTGATGCTGCCTACCTTGTCGCCCACGTGTACCGTGCCCGAAAGGTCGTCGTAGCTAAGCTTCTCGGTCACCTTGCCGGCAAGCGAGAACACGGTTGTCTGAGCCGCGGGATCGGCGAGCGTGGCGTCGATTGTCTTGTCCGTCCAGTCGGTCTGGCCAACACGCGCCATTAAGGGGTTGCCGTTAGCGGTCTTCTCCTGCGTATTGGCAATTGCGACCGTAATTTTGTGACCGTAGTACCAGTTGGCAAGGGTTGCCGTATCGGCAAAGCGCTGGTCGTTGGTGGCGGAGTTCAAAACCACGGTGTATACCTCGTCGCCATCGCGATCGTAGGCGCTCGTAAAGCAATAGCCCGCGTCGTCGGTGGTGCCGGTCTTGCCGCCAATGTTGCCGTCCTGACCGAGCAAAATGTTGTGCGTATCCATGGAATGCGAATGGTCGGAGCCGTCGGCACCTGTAACCTCGATCCAGGAGTCCTCGCTCGCCACGACCTCGCGGAACGTGTCGTTTTTCATAGCCTCCTGCATCATGAGCGCTACGTCATGTGCGGTCGAGTGCATATCGCCGGCCCACTCGTCAAAATCCAGGCCGTGCGGATTCTCGAAGACCGTACCGGTGCAGCCGAGTTTTTTAGCGCGCTCGTTCATGGCCTTTACAAAGGTGGCCACGGCGTCCTTGGTCTTGGGGTCGATCTTTTTGCCCACGTGCTCGGCAAGCGCGATGGCGGCATCGTTGCCCGAGGGGATCATCAGGCCGCGCAGGGCCTGTTCCACTGTGAGCTCGTCGCCTTCGAGCAGACCGGCGGTCGAGTTGCCTACGGTGGCGGCAGCATTGCTCACCGTGATCTTCTCGTCCATTTTGCAGTTCTCGACGGTCAGGATTGCGGTCATTACTTTGGTGATCGAGGCAATCTTGACCTGATCATCGGCGCTGCGGGCGTAGTAGACGGTGCCGTCTTTCCCCATGACAACGGCATTGGTGGCCTCGATATCGGGGAGGTTTTCGGCTGTAATACCGCGTGCATCGGCGGTTTTGCCGCAAATGTCGTCAGTTGTAAGCACTTGAGCGCCGGCGACCGTTGGCGCGCCGGCAACAAGGGCGACGGCACAGATAAGGCCGGCAGCAAACTGGGCAGAGCGCTTTGCAAAAGAGGTGAAGGGCTTCACGGATTTCGCTTTCGACGGGGTGGTCTCTTCTGGCACTAGAGTATATCGTTTGCCGGCGGTGACGAGCGTCGAGCACGCGCATGGCCTGCATCTGTGCCCGAACGGACATATGGGTGCTTAAGGACGACTTAATCGCCCGCGCTTGTTGTGTGTGGCGAGCGTTCCCTCGGGCATAATGGAGCGCGAGAGGAGCGTGCATGAACGAGCGCATTTTGGTGGTCGACGACGAGAAAGCCATCGCCGACCTGGTGGGTATCTACCTTACAAAAGAAGGCTTTGATGTTCAGATTGCCTATAGCGGGGCCGACGCGGCCAAAGCAATCTTGGAGCAAGAGTTTGATCTGGCGCTGCTCGATGTCATGCTGCCTGATATCGACGGCTTTGAACTGCTGCGCACGATTCGTGCCAGCCACACCTATCCCGTGATTATGCTGACGGCTCGCGACGCCCAGCAGGATAAGATTGAGGGCCTTTCGCTCGGTGCGGACGATTACGTGGTCAAGCCGTTCCGCCCGTTGGAGCTTGTCGCGCGCGTCCATGCTCAGCTTCGCCGCTATACCAGCTACGGTAGCCGAGCGCAGGCGGCTGAGTCTCCGGTCATTCAGCTCGACGGTCTCGAGATCAACCGCGACGCTCGCGCCGTGACAGTGGACGGTGCGCCGGTGCGCCTTACGCCTATCGAGTATTCCATCTTGCTGTATCTGGTTGAGCATCGCGGCAGCGTGGTGGCCGTGGAGGACCTGTTCCGCGCGGTGTGGAACGAGGACTTTATGCCCGGCTCCAACAATACCGTGATGGTGCACATTCGCCACCTGCGCGAAAAGATTGGCGACGATGCCCAAAAACCGCGCTTTATCAAAAACGTCTGGGGCGTCGGCTACATCATCGAATAACGCTTTTCGCTTGTGAGGATCTTGATATGACAAAAGACGATAGGCAGGCGTTCGAGGTGCCCGATCGACTCTTTGAATACGTGAGGGCGGTCGTCGACAACCGCGCGCTCGCGACGGTACTGCTCTTTTTGCTGAGCCTGCTGCTGATCGGCATCGACAACATCGCTGGCATTTTGGCGGTTTTGCTTATCGGGTTTTTGCTGATCGATCGATTCGAAACCGTGCGCCGTTGCGTGGTGATTGGCGGCGCCGCGTGGGTAATCACGCTGGCGATTGGCGCCATGGCTCTTGGTGGCATTGTCGAGCCGGTGTTCTTTGACGCCGGCTTTGTATTCAACATGCTTGGCTTTGTCTTGGCGCTTGCCGTGTGCGTCTTATTCTTTTGTGGCCGAGCGCTGTATTACCAAGGCTACGAGCAAGGGGAGCTGCATGCCGATCGCGTGCTTGCGGCCCGTATCCAGGACCGCCTGATCGATCATCCTGACGCCTGGGATAACATCGACGGCGACTTCCTGGAGGTCGAGGGTGCGCTCAACCGTGTGCGCGATCGCGAGCGTAAGGTGCGACAGGCCCTGCGCGACGAGTCACATCGCAAGGACGACTTGGTCACATACTTGGCGCATGACTTGCGCACGCCGCTCGCCAGCGTGGTCGGCTACCTTTCCCTGTTGCAGGAGGCCCCCGAGCTGCCAGTCGAGCAGCGCGCGCACTTTACGGGCGTGGCGCTTGACAAGGCGCACCGGCTCGACGCGCTTGTCGAGGAGTTCTTCGACATTACACGCTTTGATTTCCACGATATTGTGCTCACGCGCAGCTACGTCGACTTGAGCCTGTTGCTGGCGCAGGTCGCCGATGAGTTCTACCCCATTCTCAACGAACAGCATGAGGAAGCACAGATTGATGTGCACGAGGACCTGACGGTACTTGTGGATGGCGACAAGATGGCCCGCGTGTTTAACAACATCATGAAAAATGCCGTCGCCTATAGTTACGAAGGCTCGACCATTACGATCGAGGCCCGACGCCAAGATGACGGCGGCGTGCGCGTGCGCTTCATTAACCACGGTGACCCGATTCCTGCGGCTAAGCTTAAGGTGATTTTTGAGAAGTTCTATCGCCTGGATGCGGCGCGCGCGACCAATCGCGGCGGCGCCGGGCTTGGCCTTGCCATCGCCAAGGAGATCGTTGCGGCTCACGGTGGCACAATCGCGTGCGAATCGACGCCCGAGCACACGATATTTACCATCGAGTTGCCGGCGGCATAGCCAAGGTGCCCTTACAAACACCTGACAATGCGCTCACGTGCGTATGAGCCGCGATTTCTACTATCGATACTGCTGAAGTGATATCGATGTGGAGGTATGCGGTATGACGGCTGCTGCGGCTATGGAGCCCACGGAGCTAGAGGAACTCATGGAGGCGCAGGCCCAGGCCGCGCACGAGCGCGAAGTCGGGGATGCGACTCGCCCCACGGCGGAGGACCTGGCGGCCTCGCCGACGCGCATCGATGTCGAGGGCCTTGACCTGTTCTATGGCGATCACCATGCGCTCAAGGACGTGTCCATAAAGATCCGCGACAAACAGATCACCTCGTTTATCGGTCCCTCGGGCTGTGGCAAGTCGACGCTCCTGCGCTGCTTTAACCGCATGAACGACGACATCAAGGATTGTCGCATCGAGGGCAAGATCGTACTCGACGGTCAGGATATCCTGGGCGCTTACGACATCTGCCGCCTGCGCCAGCGAGTGGGTATGGTGTTTCAGCGCCCCAACCCGTTTCCCATGAGCATCTACGACAACGTCGCGTATGGCCCTCGCGGTATGGGCGTGCGCGACCGCGCCGTGCTCGACGAGTTGGTCGAGGACTCCCTGCGCCGCGCTGCCCTGTGGGACGAGGTCAAGGACAAGCTCAAGGAGTCGGGCCTGGGACTTTCGGGAGGACAGCAGCAGCGCCTGTGCATCGCCCGCGCGCTTGCCGTGCAGCCCGACATTCTGCTGATGGACGAGCCCACGAGCGCCCTCGATCCCGTGTCGACGCTGGTGGTGGAACAGCTGGCCTGCGAGCTCAAGGAGACCTGCACGCTGGTGGTCGTTACGCACAACATGCAGCAGGCTGCGCGTATTTCCGACTCGGTTGCTTTCTTCTTACTGGGCGAGCTGGTGGAGCATGCGCCCACTGCTCAGCTCTTTAAAAATCCGACCGACCCGCGCACGGCGGATTATTTGACGGGACGTTTTGGCTGATACCATCTAGTAAAGGTACCTTTAGGGTTAAGATGCGGTCACACCGGCCGCAAAGGGGTTCAACATGATCTATTACGTCGAGGACGACGACAACATCAGGGATTTGACGGTCTACGCGCTGCGCAAACAGGGAATCGAGGCCGAGGGTTTTTCGTGCGATGGCGAGTTTAAGGCTGCCGTGGCGCGAAGGGTGCCCGATGCCGTGCTGCTCGACATTATGCTGCCCGATACCGACGGCTTGGCGATTATGCGTCGCCTGCGCGCCGATCGCCTGACGGCGACGGTGCCCATCATGATGCTTACCGCCAAGGACACCGAGCTCGACAAGGTCATGGCGCTCGATGGCGGTGCCGACGACTACCTGACCAAGCCGTTCTCGCTTATGGAACTCGCCAGCCGTTGCCGCGCGCTGCTGCGCCGCGGCGGCATGGTCAAGCAAACAAGCGATGTGCTCAGCGTGGGCGACATCGTGCTTTCGCCCAGCCATCGCGAGGTGACCGTTGCCGGTGAGCCGCTCAAGCTTACCCTGCGCGAGTTCGACCTGCTCGAGTATCTTATGCGTAAGCCCGGCGTGGTCTTTACCCGCGAGTCGCTGCTGCAGAGCGTTTGGGGCTGGGACTTCGACGGCGGTTCGCGTACCGTCGACGTGCACGTGCAGACACTCCGCCAAAAACTCGGCGAGCATTCGAGCGCCATCGAGACGGTGCGCGGCGTGGGCTATCGCCTGGCGGAGCCTTCTGTCGACGACGGAAACGAAGGCGCTGATCCCGTAGCTGCCGCATCGGAGGAGTAGCCCGTGGTCTTCGCCCCCCAGGGAAAGTACACGCTTTCCCATCGCGTGTTCGCGACGATTTTTATCTGTGCCATGGCGGTGATTGTCGCCTTTACGGTGTTGGGCGCGTTCTTTGTGCAAAACACTTTGGCAGACGCGACGAGCGCAAATCTCTCGCAAGAAACCGAGCTGATCGCCGCCGCCTTAAACGAACAGCAGGAGCCTATCGCATTCTTGCGCAGCCTCGATCGTGAGGACCTGCGCATTACGTTGATCAACAAAGACGGCTCGGTTGCCTACGACAACGAGGCATCGCCCTCCATGTTGCCCAACCATCGCGATCGTCCCGAGGTTGCCGCGGCACTTGAGAACGGCTTCGGTTCCGCGGAACGCCCAAGCTCCACACTCGACGAGGTTATGCTGTATCGCGCCGTGGCCCTCGATAACGGTCAAGTTGTTCGCCTGGCGCAGGCTCAGCCTGGTGTCACGGCGATCCTGTTGTCGCTGGTCGCGCCAATGCTGCTTATCGCGGCGGCAGGTGCGGTGCTTGCATTTTTCTTGGCTCGTCGTGAATCCCGTGCCATCATTGCGCCCTTGCAAGAGGTTGACCTCGACCATCCGCGCCGCAGTTACGAACATGCCTATGCCGAGATGGTTCCCATGCTCGAGCGCATTGAATCGCAGCGCCAGGAGCTTAAGCGCCAGATGGCGGTACTGGCCGATAACGATCGCATGCGTCGTGAGTTTACGGCCAATATCACACACGAACTTAAAACCCCACTTACCGCGATCTCGGGCTATGCCGAGCTCATTGCAAATGGCATGGTCGAGGGCGAGGACGACCTGCGCAACTTTGGCGGTCGAATCTATCGCGAGGCGGGCCGTCTGGCAGCGCTGGTAAACGACATCTTGACGTTGTCTAACCTGGACGAGGCCGAGCGCGCGACCGAGGGCGAGGCAGTGCCTATTGGTTCCACGGAACCCATCGAGCTCTCGCGCGCTATTACGACGGTGGAGCAGCGCCTTGAACAGGTCGCCCGACAGTCAGATGTGACCATCGTGCGCAAGACGAAGCCCGTTGTGGTCGAAGGTGTGCCACGCCTGATCGACGAGCTGATTTATAACCTGGCCAGTAACGCCATTCGCTATAACCAGCCCGGTGGCACGGTTACGCTTCGATGTGGGACCAACGATGAGGGCCATCCGTACCTGACGGTTGCCGATACAGGTATCGGCATCGCGCCCGAGGAGCAGGGCAAGGTGTTCGAGCGCTTCTACCGCGTGGACAAGAGCCGCTCCAAGGCACGTGGCGGAACAGGCTTGGGTTTGGCCATCGTTAAGCATGCCGCCGTGTATCACCATGCTTCGCTCGACCTATCGAGCGAGCTGGGCGTGGGGACTACCATCACGGTGACGTTTCCCGCACAGCAAGACGAATCATTCGCGTAGCAATGCGGCAAACGTGTTGTTTTGACGCCGCACCGGGGTTGCCGATGCGGCGTTATTATTGCGCAACATTGCCGTAAGCGCTGTATCTTATGTATAGAGTTCGGACTTGGCAGGAAAGATGCGATAACATATGAGCAGTTTTGTCGATATGAACTAGGGAAATGAAAGGCAAGCTGCATGACCCTTCTCGAACTGTTCCAGCTGCTTAAAAAGCACCTCAAGCTGGTCATCGCCCTTCCGGTGATTTGCGCGGTCGCCATGGGCATCGTGTCCTTCACCATGATGGACAACACCTACACCGCCACGACGAGCATGTACGTTCTCGCCAAGACCGACGATAGCGGTCAGATGAGCTACAACGATCTTTCGGCGAGCCAGATGCTTTCCAACGATATCGCCACGCTGCTCGATAGCGATAGCGTTAAGGGCGGTGCTGCCAAGGATCTGGGCCTTGCCGATCTGGACGACTACAAGATTTCCGTTTCCTCCGAGACCACGACGCGCGTCATCACGCTTTCGGTGACGGGCACCGATGCCGAGGAGACGGCGGAGGTGGCAAGGGCCATGGCCAGCTCGGTGAGCACGGTCGCCCAGAATGTCGGTGCCGCTCAGAGCATCAACGTTATCGATAAGGCTAAGACTCCCGAATCCCCCAGTGGTCCCAAGCGCACGCTGTACGTCGCCGTCGCGTTCCTCGCCGGCGTCTTTATCGCAATTGCCTATGTCGTTTTGGCGGATATGCTCAACACGCGCATCCGCGGTGTCGAAGAGGCAGAAGAGCTCCTTGGTATTCCCGTTGTCGGCCGAATTCCGGCTATGAAAGGTGGTAAATAGGCATGGCTAGGGCTAAGAACACCGATAAGCTCGTTGTACAGAATGCCGCCAAGACCCTTCTTGCCAACATTCGCTTTGCGAGCGTGGATGACCCCATCCGCACCATTACCGTTACGTCCTCGATTCCCAACGAGGGTAAGTCTACGGTTGCCATCAACCTGGCCCAGGCTATCGCCACCAGCGGCAAGAGCGTTCTTCTGGTCGAGGGAGATATGCGTCGCAGGTCTCTTTCCGACATGCTTGGTGTCCGTTCGCGTGGTGGACTCTACGCAGTCCTGTCCGAGCAGATTTCCATCGACCAGGCAATCGCCGAGACGGGTCAGAAGAACTTCTACTTCCTCGATGCGGAGCCTCATATTCCCAATCCTGCCGATATCATCGTGTCTCACCGTTTTGCCAAGCTGGTTAAGGCGCTGTCTGCCAAGTTCCAGTATGTCATCTTTGACGCTCCTCCGGTCGGCACCTTCATCGATGCTGCCGAGATCGCCAGCCTGACTGATGGTACGCTGTTCGTGGTGCGCGAAGACTTCACCAAGCGCGAGGAGGCGCTCAACGCCATCGCTCAGCTTAAGAAGTCCGAGAAGGTCAAGCTCATCGGTACCGTTATGAATTGCTGCGAGACCGAGACCAGCGAGTATTACTATTCTTACTACACCAAGGAAGGTAAGAAGGTAAAGAACGGTTCTGCTGCCCAGGGTGCTTCTAAAAAGGGCATTTTTACTAACCGGGCAAACGTTTAGTTGATTAAGGCCAACCTATGCGCGACATTCATTGTCATATCTTGCCGGGTGTAGACGACGGCGCTGCCGATCTCGATGAGAGCTTGGCGATGCTTGCGGCTGCCAAGCAGGCTGGCGTGACCAAGATTGTCTGCACCCCGCACTGCCGAGATCCCTATTTTGACTACGACAAGATGTGGGATGCCTTTGAGCTATTGCGGGATAACGCAGATGGTTTTCCGCTTCAGATGGGCTTTGAGGTCAACCACCGAAAGCTCGTCGAGCTGGGCATCGACGCCGCGGAATACCTGCATTTCGATGGAACCAATGAGTTCTTGCTTGAGCTTTCGACGCATGCTGATTCCTATGCGTTTAGAGAGTACGAGAGTACGATTTACGATTTGCAATGCCGTGGCTACCAGGTGATCATCGCTCATCCCGAGCGATATCGCGCCGTTCAAAAGGATGTGGGCGTGGCGGAGCGTCTGGTCGATATGGGCTGCAAGCTGCAAGCTTCGGCAGACTTTATCGCCGGTGGCCGCTTTGGCCGCGAGAAAAAGCCGGCGCAGCGTCTGTTCGATCAGAACTTGTACAGCTTTATTGCAAGCGATGCTCATAACGTGGGCCACTACGATTGCTTGGCAAAGGCTTGTGCGCAGTATAGCGTGCGCGGCGCTCATTTTCGCTAAAATCTGTCCCTAACGTTCGTGCTGAATGAAGGGGTGGCTATGGATATTCAACTTAAGATGGGTTGCTTTGATGACGCGGCGCTGGTGCGCCGCGCCGTTTTTATGGACGAGCAAGGCTACGAGAACGAGTTCGACGCGATCGATGAGGCGCCGACTTGCATCCATGTGACGCTGTACGTGGACGGCGAGCTCGCCGGCTGCTCACGCGTATTTCCCGAGGAACTGGAGCGCGCGGCAGATGTAGAGGCTCCGGTTTCGCCGGCGTGCGACTTGGACGAAGGCGTCGCAGCGGGGGAGACCTATATTATGGGGCGCGTCGCCGTGCTGTCCACCATGCGCCGTCGCGGTCTGGCAAGCAAGATTATCGAAGCCAGCGATGCCGCTGCGCGCGATGCCGGCGCCAAGCTCATAAAGTTACATGCACAGGAGTACGTGCTGCCGCTCTATGCCAAGGCCGGCTACACGCAGATTGCCCCGGTGGACTACGAAGACGAAGGCCAGCCTCATGTCTGGATGGCTAAACTGCTGGGCGACAGATAGGGACGTTCCTTTTCTGCCGGCAGTTGGGGACACTCCTCGACAATTGGTGCATGGGGCATTGCAACATACAGTTTTTCGATTCCGTGTGTATATATGCGCGCTAATGGGTTATAAAATCTAAGTCTTAACATAGCAGGTCTGCGAGGCGGCTCGGGCAACCGGGCCGTTTTTGCGGACAGGGGTAGCGCGAAAGGACTGCACATGCGTCAATTTAAGACCGAGAGCAAAAAACTGCTCGACCTCATGATCAACTCCATTTACACCAATAAGGAAATCTTCCTGCGCGAGCTTATCTCCAATGCGAGCGACGCCGTCGACAAGCTCAACTTTAAGAGCCTGCAGGACCCGAGCGTCAAGATCGACCAGGGCGACCTGGCCATTCGCGTCTCCTTTGATAAAGACGCCCGCACCATTACCATCTCGGATAACGGCATTGGCATGACCGCCGAGGAGCTGGAGCGCAATCTGGGCACCATCGCCCATTCCGGCTCCGAGGAGTTTAAGACCGAGAACGCCGAGCAGCAGGGCTCCGATGTCGACATCATCGGTCAGTTTGGCGTGGGCTTCTACTCGGCTTTTATGGTCGCCAGCCATGTGAAGGTCGTCAGCCGCGCCTACGGCGAGGATGTCGCCCATGTGTGGGAATCCGACGGTCTTGAGGGCTACACCATCGAGGACGGCGAGCGCGCCGAGCACGGTACCGATGTCATCCTGACGCTGCGCGAGAACGAGAAGCTCGATGCCGACGGCGAGGCCGAGACCTACGATCGCTTCCTGACCGAGTGGGGTCTCAAGAGCCTGATTCAGCAGTACAGTAACTATGTGCGTTACCCGATCCAGATGATGGTGTCCAAGAGCCGCCAGAAACCCAAGCCCGAGGACGCCGGCGACGATTACAAGCCCGAGTACGAGGACTACCAGGAGCTCGAGACCGTCAATTCCATGACACCGATCTGGAAGAAGCACAGCTCCGATGTCGAGCAGAAGGACTACGACGAGTTCTACAAGTCCACGTTCCACGACTTTGACGATCCTGCGCGCACCATCAGCTTCCACGCCGAGGGCACGCTCGAGTATGACGCCCTGCTGTTTGTGCCGGGACGCGCGCCGTTCGATCTGTACAGCAAGGACTACGAGAAGGGTCTGGCGCTCTACAGCTCCAACGTCCTGATCATGGAGAAGTGCGACGACCTGCTGCCCGACTACTACAACTTTGTCCGCGGCGTCGTGGATTCCGCCGACGTGTCGCTCAACATCTCGCGCGAGACGCTGCAGCAGAACCGTCAGCTCAAGGCCATCGCCAAGCGTGTGGAAAAGAAGATCACCGCCGATCTTGAGGACATGCGCGACAACGACCGCGAGGCATACGAGAAGTTCTTTGAGAACTTTGGCCGCGGTCTTAAGTACGGCATCTACTCGAGCTATGGCATGAAGGCCGATGAGCTCGCCGACCTGCTGCTGTTCTGGTCTGCCAAGGAGCAGAAGATGATTACCCTGGCCGAGTATGCCAAGGGCATGCCCGAGGGCCAGAAGGCCATCTACTACGCCGCCGGCGACTCGCGTGAGCGCTTGGCCAAGATGCCCGTGGTAAAGGGCGTGCTCGACCGCGGCTATGACGTGCTGCTGCTGACGCAGGATGTGGATGAGTTCACGTTCCAGGCCATGCGTGAGTACGTTGCCGCCGATATGCCCAAGATCTACGAGGACGATGCTGCCCGCGAGGCTGCCGAGAAGGCCGTTGCCGACGGTGCTGAGCCCGAGGTCGAGGATCGTCACCTGGAGCTCAAGAACGTCGCGACCGGTGATCTTGACCTGGCGACCGAGGACGAGAAGAAGGAGGCCGAGGACGCCACCAAGGAGAACGAGGACCTCTTTAGCGCCATGAAGGAGGCGCTCGGCGACAAGGTCGAGAAGGTCGCCGTCTCTGCGCGCCTGACCGATGCTCCCGCGTGCATCACCACCGAGGGCCCGCTTTCGCTCGAGATGGAGAAGGTGCTCCAGAAGGGTCCCGAGGGCGCGCCCGACGGTATGCCCAAGAGCCAGCGCGTGCTCGAGCTCAACGCCAAGCACCCGGTCTTTGCCAAGCTCGTCGCTGCCCAGAAGGCGGGCGACACCGACAAGATCAAGCAGTACTCCGGTCTTCTCTACGATCAGGCCCTGCTGGTCGAGGGTATTCTGCCCGAGGACCCCGTTGCCTTCGCGGCAGCCATCTGCGATCTTATGTAACCACTCGACGCTGCCCTTCGTTCCGCCGTTCTAACGAACGGTGGACCAGCCGACGCTGCGCGGGCACCA
>URRJ01000006.1 GCA_900550205.1 uncultured Collinsella sp.
GCCTCCTCGGCGGCAGCGGCCTGCTCCTCGGCCTGCTTGGCGGCCTCGACTTCCTGGGCGCGAGCCTCGATCACCGGGGCGAGCTGCTTGCGGACCATGGCGACGTAGGCGTCCTCCAGGGCGGAGGAAGCGGACTTAGCGGGAATCTTCATATCGGCGAGATGACCCATCAGTTCCTTGGAGGTCATGCCGAACTCTTTGGCCAGGGTGGACACACGGACTTTTGCCATATGACTTCACCTACCCTTTCTGGCACCTTGGGTGCCTAGAGACTGAACGAGCGTGGGAGATGCGCCGGAACCTGTCCGGCGCGACCGCGCGCTAGATCAGGTCCTCCGCATCATCGAAGGCGTCGGTGTCGTGAACACCGCAGAAACGGGAGCCGGGACGGGCCTGGTTGCGGCACTGGATGCCGTCCTCGGACACGTACTCGCAGCGACGGACGTCGTCGTCCTCCTCGTCACCGATCAGGTCGGCGGCGGGCTCCTCGTGAACGGGGACGTTCTTGAGGATGTCGGCGGCAAGGGTCTCGGACTTGATGTCGATGTGCCAGCCGGTCAGGCGAGCGGCGAGGCGGGCGTTCTGGCCCTCCTTGCCAATGGCGAGGGACAGCTGGTCGTCGGGCACGATGACGCCGGCGTAGGCCTTCTCCTCGTCAATGAGGACGCGAGTGACCTTGGCGGGCGACAGGGCGTTGGCGACATAGACGGCCGGATCGGCATCCCACAGGATGACGTCGACACGCTCACCACGGAGCTCGCCAACGACGGCGCGGACACGGCTGCCCTTGGGGCCGACACAGGCGCCCACGGGATCCAGACGATCGTCGAGCGAGTGGACGGCGACCTTGGAGCGCTGGCCCGGCTCGCGGGCGATCGACTTGATCTGGACGGTGCCCTCATAGATCTCGGGCACCTCCTGCTCAAACAGACGACGCATGAGCTCGGGGTGGGTGCGGGAGATGACGATCGGCGGACGGCTGTGCTCGCCGCGAACCGGCTGCAGGTTGGAGTTGGGGTCGCGAACGTCGATGATCACGGCCTTGATGTGCTGGTTGTGCAGATAGCGCTCGCCCATCGGACGCTCGTTGCGCTCGTTCTCGTAACGGCGCTGGTCAAAGTGCGGCAGCTCGGCCTCGACGCCGTCACGGATCTTGACGATGGTGAAGTCGGGCGTGGACTGCAGCACGGTACCGCTGATAAGGTCACCGATGCGGCCGGAGAACTCCTCGTAGATCTGCTCGCGGGCGGAGTTGCGAACGATGGCGTTGATCTCGGCCTTGGCGTGCTGGGCGGCGATGCGGCTCGTGTTCTTGGGGGTGACGTCGATCTCCTCGAACTCGGTGAAGTTGCCCTCCTCGTCCATGGAATCGTCGATCGGCTCCAGGCGGTAGACGTAAATCTTACCGGTGGTGCGGTCGATGGTCACCTTAGCGCCCCAGTCAAGATGCAAAATCTCGGCATAGCTCTTGGCGAGCGACTGCTCCAGACGGTCAATCAGGTAGAGCTGGTCGATGTGCTTGTCCTGGCAAAGCTCCATCAGGGCGGACATCATGTCGGATGCTGCCATCTTATTTTCCTTCCTTCGCGGGCTTGAAGTCATAGGTGGGCTTCAACTTGCACTTTTTAACATCAGAGAAATCGAGGGTGACGGACTCGCCGTCCTCGAGCTCGAGGGTCACGTTCGTCTCGGTCGCGGCGGCAATCTTGCCGGTGTACTTGCGACGGCCCTCGGTGGCGGTGGAGGTGAGCTCGCAGTCCTCGCCCACAAAGCGGGCAAAGTCGCGCGGGCGGCGCAGCGGGCGCGCCATGCCCGGGCTCGACACCTCGAGCGTATAGCTCGAAGAGATGGGGTCGAGCTCCTCAATCACGTCGCCGACCCACTTCGTGTTGGCCGTGACGTCGTTGAGCGACAGGCTCTGACCCTCGGCACCCTCGATACGCACGCGCACACAGGGGGCCTTGGTGGCACCCACGAGCTCGACGTCGACGATGTCGACATCGTGCTGGGGAGCGACGGCCTCGAGCGCGTCGATAATCGCCTGCTCGGTCTTGGTCTTGACCATTGCGGCACCTCCATCCATACAAAAAAGAAGCGGGGCCGAAACCCCACTTCTTTCATTTACAACTTCATTTGCAAGCAAACTATACCAATACCTGCGAATACGTGCAAGCACAACGCAAACCCGCAGGTCAGCGTGCCCACAGCATCTCCACAAGAATACAACAATTAGGCGAGGGCCCCTATGCGGTGCTCCCCCAAAAGCCTCAAAACGGGCCATACGTCCCAGCGCACCGGTCGAATCGGGCCCTCTGGGCATTCCATCCCTGAGCACACACCGGTCAGACTGGAGCTGAGAGGCATACTGTAGCGAGAAAGCCTGCCGCACGCATTGACCGCACAACCTTCCAAATCCTCTACGGCAAGGAGTCACCATGAAACGCCTAGGCACCCTCTGCGCAACCGCGCTCGTCGTCACTGCCTGCTCGTTCGCTCTGACGGGCTGCAGCAACATCGATGGTAAAACTAGACCATGTGAGCCGGATCTTGGCAGCACCAAAGCCATCGAGAAAACGACGCCTTCGGAGCGTTTCGACAAAATAGACGAAGACATCGTCGACCCCCAGGGTTTGGATCCCGACCCTCAAGAACAGTTCCCCATCGACCTAGAGGCAGACGAGAACGTCCATGTTACCTGCATGGGCAAGGACACGGATGGCTACGGCGACGCCGTCTTGGTCTTTGCGGTGACAAACAACACCGATGTCGACATGATGTTTGGCGATGTCGATGCTTATGCCTACGTCAACGGTGTCGTCCGCGACGTGCGCATGCGCCAGCCCGTCGCCGCAGGCGAAGAAACGACCGCGATGCTCACCTTTGTAGGCACCTTCGGCGATCCAGACTTTGACGTGAACAGTGACCTCAACGACATCTACCTCAATATCTGGATGTTCGAGGAACAGACGGGCAATGTCTACTTAAGGGACCTGGTACACATTCCGTAGCGGGTGACATGGAACATAAACCAAGCAGGGTACACAACGAAAGACGAGGGACGACCCAGCCGGATCGTCCCTCGTCTTAAACACGTCAACTATGCTCGCAGTGCTTACTTGACCACCAGGTTGACCAGCTTGCCGGGCACGCAGATGGCCTTGACGACCGTCTTGCCCTCGAGCCACTTGGCAACGGCCTCCTCGGCGGCAGCCTGCATCTCCTCGTTGGAGGCATCGCGGGCAACGTCGATGCGGCCACGGACCTTACCGAGCACCTGGACCACGATCTGCACCGTGTCCTCGATGGACTCGGCCAGGTCGAACTCGGGCCAGGCGGCGGTGTAGGCGTTGCCCTCGCAGCCGAGAGCCTCGTGCCACAGCTCGTCGGCCCAGAACGGGCAAATGGGGGCAAGGACGCTCACGATATCCTTGGCCACGCCGTAGCACAGCGCCTTGTCGCGGTCAGTACCCTCGGTAGCGTTGAGGTAGGCGCTCGCCGCGTTGACGAGCTCCATGACGGCCGAGATCGCAGTGTTGAACTGGCCGCGGTCGAAGTCCTCGGTGCACTTGGCGATGGTACGGTGACGCTCGCGATAGAGCTTCATCGCAACCTCGTCGAGCGCGGACTTGTCGAAGGCCACGTTGGCGTCGCCGGACTGGACGAGCTGCCACACGATGCGCCAGGCGCGCTTGATAAAGCGGTTGGCGCCCTCAACGGCCTTAGGATCCCAGTCGAAGTCCTTCTCGGGCGGGGCGATAAACAGGATCGCCAGACGCATGGTGTCGGCGCCGTAGGGCTCGATGACCGAGCTCGGGGGCACGACGTTGCCCTTGGACTTGGACATGGTGTCGCCGTTCTCGTCCTTGACCATACCCTGGCACAGCAGGTTGGTGAAAGGCTCGTCCACGCTCAGCAGACCCAGGTCGCGCAGGGCCTTGGTAAAGAAGCGACTGTAGAGCAGGTGCAGAATGGCGTGCTCGATGCCGCCGATGTAGTTATCGACGGGCATCCAACGGTCGGCGGCTTCGTGGGAGAAGGGCAGCTCGGTGTTGTGCGGGTCGGTATAGCGCAGGTAATACCAGCTGGAGCAGGTGAACGTGTCCATGGTATCAGTCTCGCGCTTAGCCGGGCGACCGCAGACCGGGCAGGTGGTCTCGTAGAACTCCTTGCACTCGGCGAGGGTCTCGCCGGCGCCCAGGTCCAGGTTCTCGGGCAGCGTCACCGGCAGCTGGTCCTCGGGCACGGGCACGATGCCACAGTGCTCGCAGTGGATGGCCGGGATGGGGTTGCCCCAATAGCGCTGGCGGCTGATGAGCCAGTCGCGCAGGCGGAACTCGACCTTGCGACGACCGCAGCCCATGGCCTCGAGGTCGGCCACGATGGCAGCCTCGCCCTCGGAGTGCTTGCCGCCGCGCATACCGGTGTACTTGCCGGACTGGACGAGCGTGCCCTCGGCAGCGTGGGCGCAATCCCAGTCGACGGTCTCGGCATGGAAGGTATCGATGGTCTCGCCGCTGGCCTCGACGGCAGCGCGGTCGTCATCGTCCAGGATGATCGGCACGATCGGCAGGTCGTACTTGCGGGCAAACTCAAAGTCGCGCTGGTCGCCGCAGGGAACGGCCATGACGGCGCCGGTGCCGTAGTCGGCAACGACATAATCGGCAACCCACACGGGGACCTTCTCGCCGTTGACGGGGTTCACCACGTAGCGGCCGGTAAAGGCACCATGCTTCTCGAGAGTGCCTTGGGCACGCTCGACGGCAGAGATATGCTTGGAGTCCTCGACGATCTTGGTGACAGCCTCCTCGTACTCCGTGCCCTCGACGAGCTCGTGCAGGCGCGCGTACTCGGGAGCCAGAACAAAGAAGGAGACACCGAAGAGCGTGTCGGCTCGCGTGGTGAAGACGGTGATCTTACCCTCGTCGCCCTCGATGGGCTCGCCATCCTTGTCGCACAGGGTGAAGTCGACCTCGGCGCCCTCGGAGCGGCCGATCCAGTTGGCCTGCATCTGCTTGACGCGCTCGGGCCAGCCGGGGAGCTTCTCCAAATCGTCGAGCAGCTCCTGGGAGTACTCGGTAATCTTGAAGTACCACTGCTCTAGGTCGCGCTTCTCGGGCTCGGTGCCGCAGCGCCAGCACTTGCCCTCGGTGACCTGCTCGTTGGCCAGAACGGTCTTACAGGTGGGGCACCAGTTGACCGGGTTCTTCTTACGGTAGACCAGGCCCTTTTCCCACAGCTTCTCAAAGATCCACTGACCCCAGCGGTAGTAGTCGGGGCTGCAGGTCTTGACCATGCGATCCAGATCGTAGGAGAAGCCCATGCGCTTCATCGTGGCGAGCGCCTGGTCCATGTTCTTATACGTCCAGGCGGCAGCCTGCGTGTTGTGCTTGATGGCGGCGTTCTCGGCGGGCAAACCAAAGGCGTCGAAGCCAATGGGGTGCAGCACGTCATAGCCGCGCATGCGGGCCTGACGGGCCATGGCATCGCCGATGGTATAGTTGCGCGCGTGGCCCATGTGCAGGTCGCCCGACGGATACGGGAACATCTCGAGCACATACTTTTTGGGCTTGCTGTCGTCGGTGTCGACGGCAAAGAGGTTGGAGTCCTCCCAGGCCTTCATCCACCTGGACTCAATGGCCTGCGCGTCGTAGACAGGGATCTCGTCCTTATGATCTGTGCAATCGCACATATCAGCTCCTTTAATCTTAGCTGGGGTCGGTCGGCTTGGCTTTGTTCGCTACTGCGGACAGTCCTGCGCAAGACGAAGAGCACATTAAGTGCTCTTCTTTGCGTGCGGAACTTGTAGCGAACAAAGCCAAGCCGACCGACCCTAAGGTTAACTTGACTGATGATAGCAAATACGACAAGCGAGATGCCTGCGACTTGCAGGCATCTCGCTTTATCTAAATAACGTGGTTGTGAATCAACCGCAATTTGTTACTCGTCCAAGCATGGACGGGTTTTCCAAGTGCCGCAGATTGCCGTGAAAGAGGAGCGACGCGTACTTTGGTACGCGAGCGACGGTTTGAACGGCAAGGTGCGGTGCTTGGGAAAGCCGCTTAGCGGTAGGAGACGCTCTGCTGAGAATCCTTGACGACTACGTCGTGGGCGCCGCCTTCGACGATGGAGGTGGAGCTGACCAGCGTCAGGCGCGCCTTTTCCTGGAGCTCGGGGATCGAGAGGGCGCCGCAGTTGCACATCGTGGACTTGACCTTGTAGAGCGTGCCGCCCACGCCGTCCTTGAGGGAACCGGCATACGGGACGTAGGAGTCGACACCCTCGACGAAGCTGAGCTTCGCAGCACCGCCCAGGTCGTAACGCTGCCAGTTGCGGGCACGCGCAGAACCCTCGCCCCAGTACTCCTTCATGTACTGACCGTTCACATTGACGCGCTCGGTCGGGCTCTCGTCGAAGCGGGCGAAGTAACGGCCCAGCATCATAAAGTCGGCACCCATGGCCAGGGCGAGCGTCATGTGGTAGTCGTAGACGATACCGCCGTCGGAGCACACGGGCACATAGACACCGGTCTCCTCGTAGTACTCGTCGCGAGCGCGGCAGACGTCGATCAGCGCGGTGGCCTGGCCGCGGCCGATACCCTTGGTCTCGCGGGTAATGCAGATGGAACCGCCGCCGATACCGACCTTGATGAAGTCGGCACCGCAGTCTGCCAGGAAGCGGAAGCCCTCGGCGTCGACGACGTTACCGGCACCGACCTTGACGTCCTCGCCATAGTTGGCGCGGATCCACTCGATGGTGCGCTTCTGCCACTCGCTGAAACCCTCGGAGGAATCGATGCACAGGACATCGGCGCCGGCCTCGATGAGCAGCGGCACGCGCTCGGCATAGTCGCGGGTGTTGATACCGGCGCCGACCATGTAGCGCTTATCGCCGTCGAGCAGCTCGTTGGGGTTGGTCTTGTGGCTATCGTAGTCCTTGCGGAAAACGATCCCCATGAGGTGATCGTTGTCGTCGACGATGGGCAGGGCGTTGAGCTTGTTGTCCCAGATGACGTCGTTGGCAACCTTGAGGCTGATGTTCTTGTCGCCCACGATGAGCTGCTCACGCGGGGTCATGAACTCGGAGACCTTCGTCTGGTGGTCATCGCGGCTGGGTCGATAGTCACGGCTGGTGACGATGCCCAGGAGCTTACCCTTGGGAGTGCCGTCGTCGGTGACCGGCATGGTGGAGTGACCGGTCTTCTCCTTGAGCTCGATGACCTGCTCCATGGTCATGTCGGGGGTCAGCGTGGAATCGGACTGAACGAAGCCGGCCTTGTGATCCTTGACGGCCTTGACCATGGCGGCCTCGGACTCGGCGCTCTGGGAACCGTAAATGAAGGACAGGCCACCCTCGGTAGCGAGCGCGACACCCATGTCGACGCCCGAGACGGACTGCATGATGGCGGAAACCATGGGGATGTTCAGGGTGATTGCCGGCTTCTCACCGCGCTTAAAGCGGGTTAGCGGCGTCTTAAGAGAGACGTTGTTGGGGATGCACTGCGAGGACGAGTAACCAGGGACCAGCAGATACTCCGAAAACGTGTGGGACTCACCGGGAAAGAACGTAGCCATGTTTCTCCTTTTTCCATGCGACCGGTCGGCTGCAGGCCTCGTAGGACCCAGCCCAACCTTGGGCGCCCAATACTGGCGAATTATCTTAACGCACTTTGACTGCTACAATGCATGATTTAAGAAGAGCACACGAGGGTTTGACGCAGGCTTTGCGTTTGCCCAGCAAACACTTTAGCGGGGAGACGTGGGGCGTATGGAGTACAAGACGACGGCAAAGTTGGTCATTCAGTCGTGCGACAAGGATCTGCCGGGCGTGTTCGGCCACGGCTGTGTCTTGCTGCTGCAAGGTATCGCCCGCGAGCACTCGCTCAACCGTGCCGCAAAGAGCATGGGCATGGCATATTCCAAGGCCTGGCGCATTGTGAACGAGGCCGAAGGGCAGCTGGGGTGCAAACTCATCGAGCGCGACGGCGCCCGCGGATCCACCCTCACGCCGGCCGGCGAGCGAGCCATCGAAGTCTACGAAACCCTGCAGGCCGACATCAACCAGGTCATAGCTACCAAAGCCGACGCCCTCATCGCCAGCATCAAAGAGTAGCTAACTTACGAAGGGCGTTGTCTAGGGTAGCGGCTACTGTCAGGGGGTCGTCGGTTCCGGCGAAGAGGCGGATGGTGCTCCCCTGCTTGCCGCGTGGGGCCGAAAGGCGCGTCGCTGCGCCGCCGGCAGGCGATGTGCGGAACTCCCCCGGCAAAGCGTCGAACAGCTCACCCGCGCTACGCTCGATAAGGTCAAACTCAACTGCCGGGCCAAAGCCATGCTCAAGGATTCCCGTCGCAACCGCATGGTCGGGATGCGAGCTCAGCCCGGGATAGCGCACGTTGCGCACCATCTCGTTAGCGGCCAGATACTCGGCCAGCGCACGGGCGCGGTCGAAGTGAGCCTGCATGCGGGCATCGAGCGAGTCCAGCCCGCGCTCCAGCACACCGGCCTCGTCAGCAGGCAAATCAAGCTTGGCCAAGCCACAGCCCTCAAACAGCGCATGCGCGCACCCGGCAGCGGCATCCACACGATGGCGCTTGAGCTGCGAGCGCGCGACCGATACGGCAACCAACTTGCGCGGAGCATCACCGGCACACACGCGGTCAAGTCCCTCGAGCGACAGCACAGCACCCAGCCGCAGCGGATCGCAGCCAAAAGCCGATGCCACGGTGTTGTCCACAACCAGCAGCGCATGAGCCTCACGCGCGGCGCGTCCTAACGCGCGCAGATCGGGCACACGCAGACCAAACCCGCCAATAGAGTTGACGAACCACCACAGGCGCGGCCCCTCGACCTCAAACGAAGCATCAAAGCCCTCGGACGCGGCGGTAAACGCCGCAACCGACGGCGGGTCCACGAGCACAACGTCGCATGCATCAAAGCCGCAGGCAAACGCATCGACAAAGTCATCCGCAAAGGCCACCAGGCGGTCACCGGGACGCACAATCCCCAGCAGCGAAAGCGCCGCCGGAACATGCGAGGCCGCAACCAGTCGCGCCCCACGCGCGCCAGTCCTTGCAGCCCAGACCTCTTCTAGCCGTTGCACGTCCACACAGCACCATCCCTTAATTAAAACCGAACCGAATAAACTTTCCAGGTTGAGCATAGCTAGCGAGCGGGCAGCTGCCGTGGCGAGGTGCCGCGAAAGAGGAGCGAAGCGTACTTTATGTACGCGAGCGACGGTTTGAGCGGCAGATCGCCCGGCAGATGCCCGCGCAGCGTCGAGCGGTCCGGCGTTCGTTAGAACGCCGGAACAAAATTAACCGTGGTACTCGCCGTTGTACTGGATGAGCGTTAGGTCCTCAACGCCGTCGAGCGCGCGGATGGCGTCGGCATAGGGCATATCCACGCCGTCCGAGAACACCTCGACAGCCATCTCGACCTTGTCGCCGCGCATGGTCTTGGACTTGACGGTGAACTTGGTGCGCCCAAACGCGCGCACAATATCGTCGCCGGTAGTCTGGCCCGTATAGTGAATGACCATCATGTACACACGCGCCTTGTCCTGGTGGCTCGCAAAGCCGGCGATCATCACCACGATGACCACCGCCGTGAGCCCCACGAGCGCATACATGCCGGCGCCCGCCGTAATGCCCGTGGTAATGGCCCAAAACAGATAGAGCAGGTCGAGTGGGTCCTTGACCGCCGTACGATAGCGGACGATGGACAGGGCACCGACCATACCGAGCGAGATGACCACGTTGGTCGATATCGCAAGCGTGACCATGCAGGTAAGCACGCACATGCCCACGAGCGTCACGGCAAAGCTGCGCGAATACACCACGCCGGTAAAAAATCGCTTGTACACACAGTAAATCAGGATGCCCATGGCGAGCGCCACGAGCAGCGAAAGGCCAATCTTGGCAGGGTCGACCTGGCCAAACGCCTCCAAGACGGAGTTCTTAAAAAAGTCCCTGGTGCTCATGGTCTAAATATCCCCTCGGTTCCCAAAATCCGATTCCCAGTAGTTAAATCCGCGCAGGTAGGCGGTCTTTTCGTAACACAGGCAGTACTTGGAGACCGCCGTGAGCTCGGCCGCGCCCGGCGGCACCATATCGCGCACCAGCTGCGGGCAAAACTCCGTAAACTTGACCTCCATCACCAGCTTGCCGGGTTCCAGGACCGGCAGCGCGGGCAGCGTCGCATCAAAGATATCGAAGCTTCCCACCGCGGCACGCACGTTCATATCAAACGTAATGCGCACGGTGCCCTCGTCCATCACCCACGGCTCGCGCTCGTAGTCCACGATGGTCCGCGGGCGCATCATATTGCAGATGCACTCGATGTAGAACTCGCGGCAGAGCTGATGGGGACTCCCCAGCAAAAATTCGTAGTCTCCGGCCAGAATCTGCTCAAACTCACCGCGCGTAAGCGGCGCGTCCTCCTTGTAGATCCAGCTGCCGTACTTCTTTTTGCGCTCGAGCTTAATCACCTTGTCGCTGCCGTTATAGATGCGCACGCGATACTTTTTGCGCATGAGAATGCCGGCATCTTTTTCCTCGTACGCCGAGTTGCAATAGTCATCGAAGTACAGGCTGCGAATGGTGTAACCGCCCGAGCGCGCATGCTTGTCCAGCTTAAGCACCGGCGACATGCGGCAGGCAAGCGCAGCGTGCTCACCCTCGTTGATGAGATATTTGAGCTCGTGGCGGTAGCGCTCCTGCGTGCTGCGCTCGGGCGGAGCCGCCAAGTACTCAAGCAGCGCGCTAGCCCTCCGCATACGTGTCCTCCACGACCTTGCCGCCATCTTGCACGTAGAAGCACTTCATGCCGTACTGCTTGCCGTCGTCGGACACATAGTAATCGAACGCATCCTGCGTATAGCCGTCGGAGTTGGTAGCACGCACGCGCGCAAAGTACTGGCCGGTATCGGGCGCATCGCAGGTCACCTCGGGCAGCAACACGTCCTCGGCCTTAAAGACCACATCGGTAATGGCATAATCGCGCGCCAGTTCCACGGTATAGCGAATATCGCGCGCCTCAAAGTCGTACGCAGCATCCCAGTTAATGCGCAGCTTGCCGTTATCGATCTGCGGCACGCCAATGTAGAACGGCATGGGCTTCTTATAGCTCTCGCGATAGCTCTTGTAGTTTTCCTCGATCTCGGAGGGAATCGCCGCGGCAATCTGCTCGTATTCGTCCTTGGTCACGGGCAGGTGGTCGATATCGGGCGACGCGAATACCAGGGACTCGGTCACCTCGCGGTAATGCTTGATCATCTTGGCCAGACGCTCCTCGGTTAGGTAGGAGCGCACGTCTTTGACGGCGTCGTCGAGCTCGCGACGGAACAACTTGCTCTTTAAGGCACGCCGAAACAATACGTTGACCCAATAATTGCTGACGCCGCGTTCCCAGCTCGAATAATCCGTATGGTCTTGAATCTCGAGCTCACGCTTGCGCAGCATACCGTCGTTATCCCAATCCAAGAAGTACCAAACCTTGGAATTGAGCGGGCTATACAAATAGAAGTTACGATTCTGCGTATCGCAGTTGCCCGTCAGCATCTGAAACGCCATCCAATAGACCAGATTCTCAGAATCAAAATACGTTGCAAGCACGCCATCGATTTTTTGCGAATCATCATTGAGTGCATCGAGCATCTCAATAAGCTTCGAATGGTCGGAATCACCCTTTGTTTCCAGCAGATAGTCAAAATCCGCCTGATTAAACGATGGGTCGTCAGCCAGCTTAATAATGTCCTTATAGCGCTCAAACTCAAAGTTGTTCACCTTGTACAGATGCCCGTCTTTATCGAGCCCATGGGCCTTAAGAGCCGTCTTGTTGAGCTGCTCGACCTGCGTAAACAGACCGTAGTCGGCAAACGTATCATTCGACTTTTCGGTTTGGTCGCACACCCACAGATGCACAAACTGCGTGCGCAGGCCCATCATCTGGGGAATCCCGCGAATCAAGTCGTAGGCCATCTTGTTACGAAAGCGCAGACCCTCACTCATATGCTTATTGAGCGCGATGGAACGCTGCTGACGCCACGTACCCTTGCCACGCTTAAGCTCGACTTTATAGTTCTTCTGAACGCCTTTACTCGAGGATTGACCGCGCACCTGAACGGTGGCATTGGGCGCCTCCTCGCCGTAACCGACCTCCCCCGCCACGGGGCCGTTATCGTCGCCGGCCTGCAGCAGCCCCAAAACTTGATAGCGCTCGACATCCATTGCCTGATAGTCGTAGACCGAGTAGGTATTGATCTCGGCCCAGCTGTGGTCCGTGTTCTCGGAGCTGTTGCCGCGAGAGACCGTCAGGTACATGCATACGATGCCCGAGTCGTCATAGACCTCGTACAGGTCGTCCTTGTCACGCAGGTGCTTGGTATCGCTGGATGCATCGGCCTTTTTGATCTCGCCCTGCTTCTTGACCTTTTTGGTCGAGGAGTCCTCCTGAGTCGAGCAGCCCGAAAGCAGCAGCGTGCCGGCAGCCGCCTCAATCAGGCGGCGACGCGATATCATCCTATCGGTCATCAGGACCTCCCCAATGTTTTAGATACACGCGAACCACCGTGCGCTCAAACACACCGCGCGGTTCGCCCTCAAGACGTTGCTCCTCGTAGCGCCGCTCTGCATGGTCGAGTATGCGGCCCAGCTCCGTAAACCAACCCTCTTTGTCAGTCGCCACAATGGGCTGCTGGCTCAAGATACGATACGGCAAGTTGGCAGTATAGGTATCGAGCCGAATCAGCGCCACGACAAAAAACACCGCCGCGCCCAACAAAAAGCCAAAGCCGTAAAACTGCTGCGGAAAAAACTGCGAGACAACCGTTGCCAGCCCCGCCACACCCGCGAACAGCCCCGAGGCCAACACGGCGCCCTTGTAATCGGTAAAGTACAGCAAGATGAGCAAGATCGTGTTGCCCACGGCATACAGCCCGTAGCTCACGCACAACGTACGGAAATATCCATGCATCAGGTTGTTAAAGCCGAGCGGCAGGGCCGAAAGCACTGTGGTCTCGAGCGAGATCACCGCCGCCGTCACAAACAGCTGCTTGAGCGCGCAAAACCGCAGCTCTCGGTTGAGCGTGGCAAGCATTTCCTCCTCGGCCACCATAATGTCGCCCACCACGCCGCCGTCGTTAAACAGGCTGTAGTAGTTGCGGTAGCACGGATAAAAGTTGACCTCGACGGACACCACAAAGTTGACGGTCGTGACCAGGATGGTCAAAAAGGCGATAAGCGCCGGAACGTCGTGGTAGGGTGCGCCGTAAAACAAGCCCTTAACCTGCACGCCGATGGGTCCGGCCCAAATGATCACCAGGTGCGCGAAGAGCCCCAGGTTGGTGAACAGGCCCGTGAGTGCAAGCGGCATAAATTGGTCGAGCCAGCGCAAAAAGAGCCAGGGGCTGCGGTCGCTCTGCGGAAAATAACGGTAGAGCAGTACCACGTCCCAGACGAGCATCACGCCATAGCCCAGGGCAATCGACGCCAACAGGCCCTCAACCGGCGGCAGACCAAGCGCCAGCGCGGCCAGGGCGCACAGACATGCCACGCCAATTGCGGCAGCAAAGCTGCACAGAATGCCCTGATAGTCCTTGATGGCCGTTAGGTAGCTCATGCCGTTCCAGTTGACGATCATAATGTTGAACAGCCACAGGCACAGCAGCCCCTGCAGCAGCGTGGCGCCCGAGAACAGCAAAAAGACGCCGTAGAGCACGGTGCCCACGACAAGCATGATGGCATTGGAGCCCCAAAACGAGGGCAGGATCTCATCCTCGCGCTCGGCGAAGAGCATATCGGCCAAAAAGCGCGTGACCGGCATGGAGAAAAAACTCGACAGCACAAGCGACGCCAGCAGCGTATAGGTCACCATGCACACCAGCAGGTCCTGGCTGGCACGGTCCACGCCCCACATGCCGCACAGCACCAGAATACCCACCTGCAGCAACACACCCAGGAGCATAGGCCCCGTGCACACGATGCCGGCGTAGCCATAGGCGCGCATCGTGGCAAACAGGCCTTTGCGCCTAAACAGTCGCTTGAGCTCAAAACCGATTCCAGCCATGGGCTACACCTCCTTCTTGGGCAAACCGAACGCGCGCGCCGTCTCGTCGTAGAGCGCACGGTAGTTGGCGAGCATCTGCTCGTGCAGGTAAAGCGTGGCAACGCGGCGCTGGCCGCGCTCCCCCATCTCCAGGCGGCGGGCGCGGCTCGCGCACATGCGCTCCATGGCGTCTGCCAAACCCTTGCGATACATAGGCGGGCACACAAAACCAGCCACGCCAAAGTCGTCGCACGGTGCGCCCTCCAGCAGCTCGCGACAGCAACCGACCTCAGTCGTCACGCAGGGGCGACGCGCGGCGAGCGACTCCAGCACGCTCAGCGGCTGGCCCTCGGAGATGCTCGTCAGGATCGTAAAGTCGAGCTTTTGCATGTACTCGACCACGTCCACGCGGCCGGTAAAAATCAGGTCGCGCACACCCAAGGTGTCGACAAGCGCATGGCACTCGGCCGCATATTCCTCGTCGTCAACGCCGCCCATGATGTGCAGGCGCACGTGCGGTAGACGCTCATGCAGCTCAAAGAAGGCATAAATCATGGTCTTGACGTCCTTGATGGGCGCCAAACGCACCACCGCGCCAATGTCCACCCAGCCGTCATCGGGCTTTAAGGGAATATCCTTAAAGCGGTCGAACTGGATGCCGTTGGGAATGACCAGGCATTTATCGGCGTCGCAGCCCATGTCGATTTGCGTCTTGCGAGCGTTATGGAACAGACTCGTCACGCGGAAGGCGCGGCGGTAAATTTCCTCGGACAGCAGATAGAAAAAGCGAATCCAACGGTCCTTAAACGAGGGCACCACCCAGTCGGCACGAATAATCTCCTCCTCGCGCTCGCGGGTGTAGATGCCGTGCTCGGTCAACAGCGCCGGCGCGTCATTCATGCTGGAGCCAAGACTTGCCAGCAGGCCGCCGTAGCCGGTCGAAATCGCGTGGTATACATCAGCCACCGGCACCTCGCTGCCCAGCAGGAAAAGCACGGGCAGCAGCATAGAGCGCATGGTGTGGAACGCGTCGGCAAAGGGCGTGTAGGGGTACTCGGCCAGACATACGTCGCAAAAGATGTCCATAAACGTGCGGCTCTGCAAAAACGAGAGCGGATGCACGCGGCGGCGGTGGAAGATATCGAACAGCACGTCCCAATCCGGATTAGAGAGCGACACCAGGCGGCGCAGCGCCTCACGCTCGCGGTCATTAAAGCTGGCTTCGTGCTGCTCGCCCGAAAGGCGCAGGGCGTCATCCAAAAACACCTCGTGCACCTCGACCACGTTGCCGGGCAGCTCGTAGACAAACTTGCCGCGGTCGACAGCATGCGCACCAATCACCCACAGCACAAACTCATGTTCAGGCATAGCCTGGATATAGCCATGCATCCAGGTGGATACGCCGCCGTGCACATAGGGGTAGCAACCCTCGAGTACCAAGCAGATTCTCATTAGTCGCCACCCTCCTTGCGCGCGATAGTCACCGTCTTGTCCGTGGCCTTGACCAGGTACAGGTCGCCCGTCAGATGCGTAATCTCGCCACCCGTGACTGCACCTGGCTCGCCGCTGTTGGCGCGGAACATGAGCCACGCCTCGTCGTGAAAGTTGCCCAGGCTAAGCGTCCAGGCATCCGCGCTGGTATCCACGCTCACCGTCACGGACGAAAAGCGCTGGATGGCACCCGAGCATTCCGAACCGGTCTGGCGACGCAGGTCGGGTGCGGACGTGGTCAGCCAGTCCAGGTAGTCGGTCAGGCCGCCCTTGTAGACCTCCCAGCCTTGCCTGGCGCCGCGATCGGGGTCCAGGAGGTCGTCCGGATGCATAAAGTGCGTGCTCACGTAGTGCATGTTGAGCTCGGACACGGCGGCCAGGCGCATGTAGGAATCGTCGACCATGCCACCCGAGACAATGCGCGGTTGCTCCACAATGCCATCACTCGCCACGCCAAACTCCTGTACATAGGGCAGATCGGTGCCGTCATCAAAATACGTACTGGCGATGGTCTTAATGCGCGGAACATCGGTGCCGATAAGCTGGCGCGCGCGGGCCGAAAGGATATTCGACGGCGGCACGTAGACCGATCCGTGCGCGTTGGGCAGCACCTCGTCTTGGAACGCGATGAGCTCGTTGAGCGCCGCGACGAGCGTCTCCTTGTTCTTCCAGGTCCTGTAGTCGTACAGCGTGCCGTAATCGGTATCCGAGAGCGCCAGCGGCTGATGGTTGTAACCGTGAAAGCCCACCTCGCCGCCCATCTGCAACAACATGCCGCCAAAGTAGCGGAACTGCGTGGTATCCGCCTGACGCGCCGGCTCGACCTGGTTGACAACGTCCTCGTAGTTCTCGATCATCACGCCCGTGTAACGAATGTCGTACTTCTGCGCGAGCTTTTGCAGATCGGGCCACCACACCTTGGTGTAAAAATCAGCAATGGAAAGGCCGTAGTCGCGCTTGATGTAGGTGCCGTCGCCCGAAGGCACGGGGCTCGGAAAGTCGTCCAAGTAGAACACGGCGCTATTGATGACCGGATAGGCCGTGGCATCACCCAACAGACTGATCGCCGCAGCGTAAAAGCCACGCATGACCTTGCTGTAAATGCCAATGTTACACACCACGGTATGACCGCTGCCGCAATCGCTCGACCAAACAAGGGGCGCACCCGTGTCGCCGGTTTTGGCCCACACGCGCGCCGTCTCGCGCAGCGAAACCAGCAGGGACGATTTAAAGGGGTCCGAAAACTCGTAGCGTTGGCCACCGCCGATCATAAAGTCCTTGCTCGGGACGATGCTCTCGGCAGTCGTGTACTCATATCCCACGGTATCGATGCCAAACTTGGGCGCAACGGCTTGCAGATAGCCGGAGTTCTCCGGCGTCATGCCCAGCATGAGCGAGCCGCCGGCATTCACCCAGCTCATCAGGTCGGTCAGATGCGTACCGAGCCCGTCGAGTGAGGGCATGAGCACAATCACGCGGTCAAACGCCGTGAGCGAAGGGATCGCATCCGCGCCATCGGTGGCAATATCCACATCGCGGTGGGCAATCTTCATGTCGATCAAAATCTGATCGAACTGGTCCTTGACGTCGTCAACGCCGTCCTGGTCCGAGTCGGAAATAACCAAGCACGTGGGCTTTTGGCCAAAGATCGCCGAAGAGGCCGGCACTGCATCGTTGGCGGTAAGCATGCCCAACTTATGCTGCCCGGAGCTATATTGCACGCCGGCGCGCTCAATTAACAGCACGGCTGCCATAGCGATAAAGACCGCCCATACCACGAGCAGCCCCATCCAGCGAAAGCGACCCGCATGGTCGCGCACACGATGTACCAGACTCATCGGGCCTCCCCTCCGTCGCGCCAAAACGCCAGCTTATCGCGGTTCTCAGCACTCAAATACACATGTTGGTTGTCGATCGCGTCAATCACCTGCCGCACGCCCTCGCCATCGCGGCGCATTACAGCCAAGCGCAGGCAGAGCATCCAAGCCTCCTGATCGTCCGGCACCTCGGCCACAAGCTGCGTAATCACGGCCTCGGCCTCGTCCAGCTCACCGGCATCGGCCAGCGCCGTTGCATAACGGATGCGCAGTGCAGCCCCATCCTCGCGTTCGCAACGGCGCGCAAGCAAACGGGCGTACTGTTGGCGCTGAATCTGCGCCACGCGGCCCTCGGCCAGTCCGGATGCAAGGCACTCGCCCAGATAGTCACAGTACGCATCAAGGTTTTGAGCGCTGGGATCGGTCTTAAAGGCACGCTCCAGCTGCTGCAGTTTAAGGTCGGACTCCTTAGAGATCTGCGCCACAGCCGTCGCGGCATAATGCGCCACCTCAACGTCGTCGTTGAGCTTGGCTGCTTGCAGCTGCGCCAGATAGGCATCTGGGTCGTCGGTGAGCATGGAGAGCATCAGACGGCGGCGATCGCTAGGGTCATTGACAATCAGCGCTTCCTCGAGCGGCACCACGCCGGCATCGCCCTCGCGTACCTGCACCTGCATGCCGCGGCGAATTTCGTCGTTCAAGAGTAGCGATTCCAACGTGCCGTCCTCAAGCGCGTCGCCAAACGCCTCGCCACGCGCGCAGAGCACCAGGAGCAACGGACCCCACAGCGGAACCAGCACCATCGCAGGCAACATGTGACCACGCACTGGCAGCATGCCTAGTTTTGCGAGCGTCGACAGCACCAGACACACCAGCATGTGGATCAGTAGCAACACCGCCGCGATTACGAGCGAAATCAAGCACTCTCCCCCTCGTCTTCGCGAGCGGACGCAATCTGTTGCAGCAGCGCCACTGCGGCCTCGCCATCGACGTGCTCGACGGTAATCTGCTTGGCGGCCAGGCGCGCCTGAATCACGGGCAGATCGCCATCGTTCGCCTGGCGCATGAGCAGGTAGAGCATGTCGCCATTGACCAGACCTGCGGCATCGCTCTCGCGAATCGTCGACCCAATTGCCCCGACCAGCTCGCCAACAGGCTCCAACCCCGGCACCACGCGCAGGAGCAAATAGCTGCCCATCTTGTTGTCCGCAAGCGTCTGAGCTGCCAGCAGCTCTTGGGCAAAGGCATCTTGATTGAGCACGTGTGTGCCCGCAATGCACCGCTTGTCCTGTGCCACGGCCTCGTAATCAAATGCACGACCCAGCGCGCTTTCTACCAAGCCGCACAGAATACGGAAGAGGTTTTGGTAATAGAGCGTCATCTGGCCCTCGGCCGCGCGGCGCACAAAGATAAAGACCGCGGGCGCCCCGTCGCGCTCCATCACGTAAGCAAACATGGGAAGCCCCGGCACCAGCTTACGGTTCACCCACAAGCCCGAGCGGTCCTCGCTGTCCATCATGGCCCTAAGATCGTCGAGCGCCAACGAACGCAGCGCATCGCCAGAAATTGCCGGACTCGCGGCGACCAAACGAGTAAACGACTCACCCGAAACGTGATAGATCGTTACCGTGTCGTTATCCAAAATCTCACCCAGCAGCTCGCAGCACTTGCGGTAGATGTCGCGCGGGTTGAGCACGTCGAGCTCCTGCGTCACGGCGAAGATCTTGCCAAAGCTATCGTGGCGTCCCACAATCTGGCGCTTGTAAGCGCGCTTGTCCTCGATGGCATCGTGGTAGAGCTGTGTGAGAAACGTATTGCGATTACGCACGAGCTCGTTCTCGTCGCGCTCTACCTTAATGGCCTCGCTGTTGCGCAGCTGCACATAGCCGCACACGGCGCCCACCACAAAGTAGGCGATAAACGGCAGCCAGTTGGAGGGCTCGTAAAACAAGCCCTGGAAAGTGTAGCCGTACTGGGTAAAGTAGCTCGCCGCCAAGCCAATCGAAGCCAGAAGTGCCGCGACCAAGCCAAAGTCCAGGCCATACAGTATGCCGATCAGCACCACGTAAAGCAGGCGATAGTCGAGCACGTTGAGCTGAGCCGATTGGGAGAACAAGCGCTCCAGCGCCTCGAATAAGACCCAGGCAACGCCCGTCTCCAGACATTTGACAGGCAGCGTGCGCATTTGAATACGGTCGATGGCCGCGCGCAGCGGATTGGTCTTTTTGGCGCGCGCGTTGGCCCAGCGAGCTTGGATGGTCGAAAGGTCGCGCAGCAGATCGTAGCGCTGGAACCAGCCGTAGCGCAGGCGAACGGTATCGTCCGCGGGCAGGTCGTAGCCAGCCGACTCGCCATAGGCAACCGTAAGTTCTGGAAAGAGCACCTGAAGCGCTTCGCCCAGGTCGCCCGCCGTATGGCCAAAAGCGTCTGCAACGTCGAGCATCTCAAAGTTGGCATCCCAGCTGTCAAAGATACGATGCACCAACACCGAGAGCTCCTCGGCACACAGCAGGGGAAACGGCGCATCCGCCGCACCCTGAAGCGCGAGCGACCCGCACGAGCACGCCTCGAACAGCGGCACCAAAAATGGGTCGGTTAATGCCGGCGATGCGGTATACAGGAACGGCACGCGCAGGACTTTGGCTTGGATGCCCTCGCGCGTGGCATAGTGACGGCACAGGTCGTTGGCAGCGCGGGCGATAATGCCCTTGCCCGTCTGGGTGCCACCGGCGGCCGTGGCATCGTCGTCATGGCCAGCGCCCTCTGCACCCGCGGGCCCCGCAATAAACAGCAGTTGCACGTGGCGTCCCATGCAAGCACGAAACACTGAGCGCAGCAGCTCGATGTCGCCAAAGGTCTCGGCATGCGGCGTGAGATAGGTAGAAAGGTAGACCACGCGCTCGAACTCGTAGGCCTGGTCCAGGTGCTGGAGGAGCTCTTTCCACGAGGCATGGGGCGACGACTCGTCACGGCGCGCGTCCTGCGCGGCTACGACCTTAACGTGGTCCCCGGGGAACGCCTTGGAGCAAAAGTCATCGTCAACATATGCGGTGTTGCCAACAACCAGCACCTCCATGGCGCACCCCTCCCCGAAACTCTACTTTTGCCATAGTCAAACACGCGTATTGTACGCTGTCAGCGCTTATGCCCAAAATCTTTAAGGCTGATTTAAGAACTTTTTTAGAGGATGTGGGGCATCGAGGGTGCTAAATAAGCGCCCAATCCTGAAGCATGCGGCAAATTCTAGACATGCCGACCACACTGGAAAGTGACAACGCTTCTACCTGCGGTTTCTTTTCATGAAAAAGCCACTGTGCTCGAGGGTTCCAGAATTTGCCGCATACTTCCGTCGGGCGTTTCCGGAAGTACGGCGAAAAACCGAGATCGGCAGACCAGACCCCGGTTTTGGGCATTCGCGACCTGCGGTTTTGTTGGTAAAAAACCGGTTATGCTCGGAGGTTTCCGGTTTTCCCCTCACTTCCGAAATGAAAGTCCCGCATTGACAACATTAGTCAGAACTAGCAGCATCCAGAAACCTAGCCAAGTAACTTCGACTCGATTCCTGCGAAATCAATAAGACCCGTTGAGTAATCCAAAATAAATAGCAGGCAGGTACCAAGAACCCATACCTCATCAGCCGAACGCAAAGTATCGTTTTGCGCCTTCACGATCGTCTCATGGTCAAGATCTCTATACTCAGACTCATAACCGTCCTCGCCGTTATGGCCGCACAACCGAAGCGCCTTGATGGCGGTAAGCACAATCATTTCATCAACGTCAGGCCTAATAAAATGCCGCTCAAAACTCTGATACCTAGAAGCATTGCCAACGATTGACTTGTATTTCAAAACGTCTTCTCGCGAAACAGTTCTGTTCAAATATTCTACGTCGGGCATTTTCAGAAAATGCTTACATGCCTCAACCATGGGATAATTAACGTAGAGCTTGCCATTGTCTGTGCTCTCGTTAAAGTAACGTTGCATTTCCTCCAACCGTGCAGGTGAGAACCTATTATCTTGGAGCTCATAGTCAAAGACCAGCAAAACATCAGAATAATCCTGGTCAAATAACCACTTATCCTCTTCGGACGCGCGTTCCTTAAGGACGCCGAGAAGCGATAACTCGTCCTGAAAGCCGTCCGAAAACATCCTTTCGTAAAGCTCGTAGATATTTGTGTTATAGGAAACGATCTCATAGCCAATGTCGAGACCATAGCACTCAAAGAGAGCATGAAAGAGTTTAATCTCCTGCTTTATACCCTCAACGATAAGCAGGACTTGCTTCCTAGACATCGAATTCGCCAGCCTTATAGAGCTTTTCGAGGTTGTGCCCCTCCCTTAGTTCCCTATCTGTTGCATTGGCAGCTGAAATAATATTGTGATCCGAAAGAATGAATAAGCAGTCTGGCCTAAGGATTTTATTGCTGAACAAATCTGTATTATGCGATGCGCAAAGCACTTGGCGTCCGGTCTGGGACTTAAAATAGTCAACGACCTTCTCGGCGAGATCGTGATGATAGAACGCATCAAACTCATCGACAAATAGCAAGGACGGCACACTTGTAGCATGGAAATAATTGAACAGTCGTAGCAGCGCCACAGTACCGCTGGAACAGTTTTCTGCAAACGGAATAAGTCGACTTTTATCAAAGTACAAAGCGATATCACCCGATGGCGTTTCACGCGCAGTAAGGCGTTCTCGAATTCCAAAGTCATTCAAAAAAGCCTGAAGCTCAGAAACCAAGTCATTCGAAATAACGTTTTCGGCGATGGTAGAGACAAGGTTACGGTCGTTCATATGTGCGTCGCCAATGGCATCCATTGACCGCGCAAACATATAAAGCCTAAAAAGAGGCATTGCCCTCTCAAAAGGAATGTTATTGCACACATACGCCAAAACAGAAATGCCGGGAGATTTGAACTCCCAGTTCAATCGATCGGCACCAATAGAAGCCAAATCGCCATCGAGCACTTTACCTGCACGGTGGTCGTAATCAAATGCAATCTTGCCGTTAACAGCCACTGTCTCACGAAGATAGTCTGTTATCCCAGTCTTTTCGTAACGATAAACAACTTCGTCATTCCCAAAGCGAAACGTGTAGGCAAAGCACGCCGACGTGACCCCATCAACTGCGCTGAGGTAATTAGTTTTATTGGAATAGAAGGTCCGACGCCCCACATTTGCTGAAATATCGAGAAGAGCATTGGAGAAATTTGTTTTGCCGACAGCGTTTTTACCGTAGATAAGACCGCAAGAAACGATGCCCTCATCGATGGCTGACGTATTGAATCTGTAGTCCCTGACATCGGTCAAATTGAAGGTAAATCTATGGGAGAAGTTTCGGAATCCCTCGACCTCAAAACGCGTTAGCATCGAAACCTCCATGTTATACTTGCCGTAAAAACTTTACGGCAAGTATAACATGGAGGCAGGTTGGCGAGGGCCTTATGGTCGAAGTCAGGTTGTCCAGTGTGTAGTAATAGAAGTACGAATAACGTGACCTAGGTCGACATGGCAAAGACACCGTGAGGCTGTGCCATTCACGATATTCAGTAGTACTCAGGCGAGCAAATAATCACTCGGTCTAAACCCCGTCTCGATATTCCTCAACAAGACGCTCCAATTTAGACTGATCTCTTGCGATCAGAAACTCCCACAAACCGTCACCGTTCATGAGCATGCGGTTAAATGAATCGACTGCAAAATCAGCCAGGTGAGAGATGGAAACACAGCGATCCTCTTCCAATCTTTGTCCAAATACGACGGCATAACGAGGACTCAATGGGAAGTAGAAGCCGCAAGGATCTTTGTCGCATTCCTCCTTCCACTCTGCATGTACTGGAAGTGACGAGGTTATAAACTCAAAACCTTCAGGCGCTATATAAAACAGGCAATCCATGTCAAGCAATAAGACAAGTAGATCGTACAGAGGCGCGCCCTTATCGAGCCTGAACAGCGCCGTATCCAGATAAGCCAGCTCGACAATGGCTTCAAATTCGTCCCCGTACCCCGCCAAATCCATTTGCAAAATGTCTTCGTCCGAGAAAAAGCCACTCGACAACAATTCGACGGAGCGTGCGGCAGAGTTACCCCTCACCTCGTTCAACCATTTAGGATTCCTCACAACGAAAAAGGCAAGCAAAAATGCCAGCTGAGTAATCAACTCGACGCACTCTTCACCTTTTGGTAGTTTTCCAGAATCAAGATAGCTGAGCAACAATCGGTAGGTAGGTGCAAGATTGTTCTCGATTTTCCCAAGAGCATCTTCAATGACGCCCTTTTCAATGAAACCGTCCCCACCAACGCTCTCGCGTCGTTTGACCTCATAAAGGTAGTTTTCTGCGCAAACATTTTCGGGCTTTGATCGGAAGGCGGGCTTCAATCCGCCAGCATCGCGCCTTATAGCGCTGAGACAACCCGCGTCATCGGTAAACGATTTGAGATAAAAACGCGGCACGTAGTGCTGATTCTTAACCCCGGGCATGGATACGCCCCTCTCCAATTAACAAATCAATCAAGAGCAAGAGTTCCCAGCCGGCGACCGAACTAGCAGCAATGAATCAACCGCAATCGGCTCGGACCTCCTTGATTCTCGCCAATGCGACATCGATGTCCATCGCGGCCAGCTGAGAGCACACGGCATCTAGTGCCACTTTGCTAAAGAATGGAATCTCAGGCCTTACCGCATCATTTTTAGAGATAATCGCAAAAACGACCTGTTTGACCGAATCCCTTTCCAATTTAAAACAATTAGGTTCGATCTTGTCTAGAACAACCTGTGCGCACTCCCTAAAACTAGGGTCTGCCTTTACCAAACGAGCCGAGACCAAGCCCTGATTGAACAGATGGCTTAAAGTCGAAGAACCTTGATAATGCTTAACGTGAATGAACGTACCGTCTTTGCACAAGATGTCACAAAGCTCGACCTGGCTGCCTCGACCGCCGTAGTAAATGGTCTTCTTGTCTAGCAACAACTCGGTCGAGGAATTCATCTCCACGACACGTTGGTTATACGGGCCCTCATATTCACCCTTAAAATATTCTGGGAATTCCGTTGGGTAAAGCGGAATCTTAGAAAAGCGGGATTCAACCGATGATTTGTAGTCACCATCAATTCGAAACCATTTTCCATTATTTGCACAGTAACTGGCCCCTTGATATTCTACCTCGCCATATAGGCACTCAGATGCGCGCCATTTATTTATCACCGAGCCCTCTGCCTGTCCAATAACAGAAATACGGGTTTTGCAAAGGTCTTCGTAGCTCTGAGGCAACTTTTCCGGTTCCGGATAGACCATGTCGAGACAAACATCATCAAGCAAAGAACCCTTTGATCCAACACGAAAGCCGGCGACCGCCTCCCATTCAAGGATTTCCGGCACTGCAAGCCATATATTTTGATCGTGAGCATTAATGAGGCTGATGGCTTTAGAATTCAACGCATCTTCGAGTGACCGCTTGCGAACCGGAACGATTCTGTCGACCCAACCGTATTTAGCCTTATAAGAATCAAGCACATAAACGGCATAGACAGACTTAAGATAGTCTCGGATCGATTCTACCGACTCGCCAACACTCAATGCGAGAGAATCCGATCCAGTAATAGATCCAGTTGCGAGCAGCCCATCGCCTCCGCTCACAGTCACTCCCTCTAGCAGATCGCGCTCGACGTCGATTTCAAAAGCATCAACTGAAGACGGAAGGGGCATTTGTTCGTCGGTCTTTCGAGCATTGCCTGAAACTGCAGTTCGTTTTAGTTTGCGAAGTCCGCCATCCATCGCCTGATTGAGCGCCACTTTAAGCCCAAAGCGTTCCTCGACCGCCTCTTTATCCAGCAAAGTAAAACCATAGCCAAAAGAAATGGCAAATAGACGCTCAGCGTCCTCCGCCATGGCAACTTGGACCAGATGGAGAGCGCTTGCAGAAGAAGATAGCAGAGTATCGGACTCCAGTTGACCGTCAAAATAATCAATCCATTTTGGCGGATGAGGGTCTGATGGCTTTGTGTAAACCACTGAACCATCCTCTAGAAGGTGCCTATGGATAAAGGGGTCATTGGAGTCAACGACATCATCAATATTAAAACCCTCTTTAATGAGGTAAACCGACATCTTTTGCTTAGCCATAAACATCACCCGTCACGATCGAACCAGACAGCCACCTTATACCCGTGAATAGGCCGACCGAATGCAATGTCTCCACTGAATGTAGAAGGAAGAAACCCTGATTAAGAGCTTCGCCGCATTCAATTAAGACTGAACAAAAGTTGCTCTCACGGCACAAAAGAGCCCCAGGCAGCGCGAACGTGCCCTTTTACCCGATCGCTTTGCTGGCGATGGAGAAAGCCAATGATCACCGCCCAGCAACACCCGTCGTGGGCGCGGGCTCCCATACCAAAGGGCACCGCCACCCTGAGCTGTACCAGGCGCACGTCAATCTGAGACGATGGTTTAAGGAGCCTCTCCCATTTTGGAACAAAGCCCCGGCCCACGCGGCGGCTTAGGACACGCCCGCTAACGAGAAGACTCACTATGCCTAACGGCGACATCGCCTGCCTGCTGAAGTTCGCGCCCAAAGAGGCGTATATCGACGGCCTGATGAACGGGCGCCTCAATATGAACGCAGCCGATTACTGCCGCGGTCTGCCCGGAGAGCAGGGCGATCCGCTAGAAGCGTCTTTAGCGTACGGAATGGGCATCTACGCCAACTGGCTCTTGCCGATCTGCTGCACGTTCACGGTGCGAGAGAGCGACATCGTTGACAACGCCGTTGTAATTACCAGGCGAATGAACGATGAGTCAGGTGCGCCGACGGCTGGATCGGCATCGTGCGGTACGACCGCTTTGAGCGGCTGCTAAATTGGTATATCGATTCTGGAGACGGCATTTCCCTACACGGCTCCGTCCTCTATGGCGCTCCAACCCCCTCCCCAACATTCCCCAGAAAGTTCGCTGATGTTGACTGGGGTTCCCGTAAAATAATCCCCAACAAAATATGTGCGGAGTGCTGGCCTGGAGCTGTCTTCGGACCCTATTGGCTGCTCACCGAGAGGCTCCGCTATGAAACGACCCCTTTACTACCTGCTCTGCGCGATCGTGTGCACGTCCATGGTCAGCTCGACGTTGCCTATGCCAGCCATCGCAGAAGCCATGCAGCCTCGGGCAACAACCGAGCAGCAAGCGCATGCCGACGCCACGAGCAGCGACACAGGCAAGACTGAAGACGGCGCCGACACAAATGCGACAGCAGATACCGTAGAGGACAACACCGCAACATCCACCGGCACCAGCGCAGCCAACACGGAAAGCACTGACGGCACCGCCGCCGCCAACACCACGGACACCGC
>URRJ01000007.1 GCA_900550205.1 uncultured Collinsella sp.
CGACGAACCCATTACTTCGATGAGTCCTTTATCCGCCATTTTTGGCAGATGGTAGCGGACGGACGAAATTTTGACCCCCGATGCAACCGCTATTTCTCGCGCCGTCATATCCACTTCGGCGCTGAGAGCCTCCAGGATCCTATCCGCTGTCGAAGCTGACGATTCTCTGCTCATATCGATAATCTCAAACGTGTCTTTGCCACATTTTGACAGGACATGTTTATCGACAAGATCCCCGCAGATCAGGCGAATGTCATCCGAATCCCACTTCAGGGCCTCTCGTATTTTTTGAACATCGCATACGCGCCCATGCTCCCGCATAAACATGAGCAATGTTTCCTCGCGATCCGTCAGCTCGGTGCCCACATGGCTCTGAATCCACGTGCGGTTTTCAGCAAGCTCCGCCCCGTGCCGGGAAAGCAGTACCGTAAACGAATCGGCCTTAACGATAAATTTCGGCCTTCCAAGCGAACGAGACTCCATCTCGCGAATCATAGCCGGGATACCAGATCCCTGGCTTTCTGCAACGGACCCCTCGGCATACTCTAACGGCGTCGCCCCCATTAGGCTCATGAGCTTTGGGTTTCGGCAGCGCGATTCCCCGTCTGCAAGATTGTCCACCGTCTTTCCGCCCCAAAGCCCACCGGGGTTTTTGATCTCTATTCTGTCTGGATAGATATCGACACTCACGGCCTGCCCCACAAACATGGGCGAATATTCTCGATGGATGCAGGCATTTGCCAAGGCCTCGCGCAAAACCTCCTGGGGAACTTCCCAATCCTCCCTTCTGCCAGCACCTTGCACTATCGCCGCTTTGCGCAAGTTCCGTCCAATCGCGACAAGGGCATCTTCGATGCAAGCCGGAATCGGGCCATCGCACAACTGGCGGTCAATAAACCGGGGTTGCCCGGGTGCAGATTTTTCCACATCGGAATGAACAGCGACATCGATCATGAGTTTGGGATAGAACTGCTGGGGGTAAATCCCCGCCGACAGAAGCCCTGCGAGCTTCACCGCACCATCCTTTGTAGTGATATTGAGTCTGACCAGCTGCTTTTCCAGCGTATCGGCCCCGCGCAAAACGCGAGGGGTCTGCAGCCGGCGATTTGCGATAATAGACCGCACGACATCTGGATCCAAATCCTCGACTGTTGCCTCCGAAACCACCGTGCCGTCTGCATCGCTCGGAAGCAACGCACCCTGCAGCTCATATAGCTCAGCGGGTGACATCTTGATATCTTTATCATCCACGCGCTTGTAGCTACCGTTCTGTACGCCGCGCGCGCCGATATAGCAAGGCTTCGCTTTAAGCTCAAGCTCAAAGATACGCACCAGAAGCACCTGGAGCCCGTCGACCTCGCCTCGATCAAGCTCGTACCGCGGCGCATGGGTCACCACTGCTGCTGAGCCTCCGTCTCCGATACCCGAAACAAACTGATCGCGCACCCTATCGATAGCAAAGTTAGCCGAAGGAACAAATCCTTCGGCTTCGTTTAGGCCCAAAATAATGAGCCCACCCGCAGTGTTCGCAAAAGCGCTCACTGTCTCCCATACGTCTGCGCTCAATTTATTCGTGCAGGCTTTAACTTCTACCGATGCGTCATCAGTCCCCCGCCTGCGAAGGCGCTCAACGATAAGGCCAAGAGGTTCATCCAGCAGCATTGGCATTCCGTCTCTCTAAAACGATAGATTTATCTCTCTAAAGTATAGTATATCTCTCTAACTTTAGAGAGATAAGCGCCTTGTTTTAGAGAGGCATTAAGAGAGATGTATCGAATTCGCTGCTAGATTGCCTAATGCTATCTCTCTAACCAACCTTCTCTTTAGAGAGACATTTAGAGAGACGAGCGCGACCTCTCTTATCATGGGCTCCTCTCTTTAAAGTGCGCACATCCCAACCGTACCTTAAGCTGCGGTGAAATAACTCACGATTAGCCTGCCAAAAAGGGATAGGTTTATTTTGGCAGGTTTTATCTGGGGAAACGCAAACAGGGCCGCGACACCTATATGGCGTCGCGGCCCTTTTCCTTGGAGAAGGATCGATTGATTGAACGGGATGACCGTTCTAGTCTTCGAGTCCGCTATTGATGAGCTCCGCAATCTCAACGGGATCGGTGCTCGCGCGCACCTTGTCGCGGAAGCCGGCGTCCATCAGCATTACGGCAGCCTTGGAGAGCAGGCGCAGATGCGTGGTTCCAGCCTCGCCGGCAGGCACGTACAGCGCGAGCGCAACATCGACGGGCACCCCATCGAAGCTCGGCCATTCAACGGGCTCGGTCAGTTTAAGCACGGCAACGCCCGGCGTGTGGATCGCGTCGCTTTTGGCATGCGGAACGGCAAAACCGGCGACAAGGCCGGTCTCGGCCTCGTTCTCGCGAGCAATGAAGGCGGCCTCTACGGCAGATGCGTCATCGGCAAAGCCGAGCTCGATGGCCTGCTCGGACAAATAATGTAGGGCGTCCTCGCGCGAGGCGGCGGTATACCCGATTGTCACTTGGTTGGCAGATACAAATCCCATGGAAACCTTCCTTACAACACGGACCTGACCGCAGCTTCGATGCCGTCGGCGTCCAAACCGTACTTGTGCAGCAAATCGACCGCAGGGCCGGACTCGCCATACACATCGCGCACGCCGACGCGACGCATCGGCGCCGGATGCTGCTCCGCGAGCACCGAGGCCACGGCCTCGCCAAGACCACCGATAATCGAATGCTCCTCGGCAGTGACCACACGACCGGTCTTCTTGGCGCTGGCAACCACCAGGCGCTCATCAAGCGGCTTGATCGTGTGCATATTGATGACCTCGGCATCGATACCATCGGCAGCGAGCGCCTCGGCAGCCTCAAGCGCCTCGGCGACCATAAGGCCACAAGCGATGATGGTCACATCGGACCCCTCGCGCACGACCACGCCGCGACCAATCTTGAACTCATAGTCCTCGTGATCGTTAATGACCGGCGTTGCCAGGCGTCCGAAGCGCATGTAGACCGGTCCCTCAAACTCATAGGCGGCGCGCACGCAAGCGCGAGCCTCGATGTCATCGGCGGGAACGATTACCGTCATACCCGGGATCGTGCGCATGAGCGCGATGTCCTCGCAGCACTGATGCGTGGCGCCGTCTTCACCGACCGAGATACCCGCATGCGTGGCACCGATTTTGACGTTGAGGTGCGGATAGCCAATGGAATTACGCACTTGTTCGTACGCGCGGCCGGCGGCGAACATGGCAAAGGTGCTCGCAAAGGCGACGTGGCCCGTGGTCGCAATGCCGGCGGCGAGCCCCATCAAGTTGCTCTCGGCAATGCCGGCATCGTAGAAGCGCTCAGGGTGCGCAGCCTTAAACTTACCCGTCTGCGTAGCGGCAGCCAGGTCGGCATCGAGCACTACAAAGTCATCGTGCTCATTGCCCAGCTCGACGAGCGCCTCGCCGTAGCTTACGCGCGTGGCGACTTTTTTGACCTCTGCCATTAGAGCTCCTCTCCTGCTGCCGCAAGCTCGGCCATGGCCTGCTCAAACTGTTCATCGTTGGGCGCCTTGCCATGCCAGCCAACCTGGTTCTCCATAAAGGAGACGCCTTTGCCCTTCACCGTCTCGGCGATGATAGCGACGGGCACGCCGGTCACCTCACGAGCCTCGGCGAAAGCCGCCTCAATCTGTGTCATGTCGTTGCCATCGGCTAGCTCGATCACATGCCACTTAAAGGCGCGGAACTTGTCAGCGAGCGGCATGGCCGAGTTGACCTCATCGATCGTGCCGTCAATCTGCAAGCCGTTGTGGTCGACGACGGCAACAAGATTGTCGAGCGCATGGTTGCCGGCAAACATGGCCGCCTCCCACACCTGGCCCTCCTCGCACTCGCCGTCGCCCAGCAACGTGTAGACGCGGTAGCTGTCACCCCAGTGCTTTGCGGCGAGTGCCATTCCAACCGCGGCGGAGATACCCTGACCGAGCGATCCGGTGGACATATCGATGCCCGGGGTGTCGTTCATGTTGGGATGGCCCTGCAGTCGGCTGCCAATATGGCGGAGCGTCTCGAGCTCTTCGACGGGAAAATAGCCGCGATTTGCCAACACCGAATACAGGCCCGGCGCCGCGTGACCCTTGGAGAGCACAAAGCGATCGCGATCGGCCTTGTGAGGGTCAGCAGGATCGATATTCATTTCCTCAAAGTACAGATACGTCATGATGTCGGCAGCACCGAGCGATCCACCCGGATGTCCCGACTTGGCCGCGTGAACCGCAGTCACGACACCCTTCCTGACCTCATTGGCGACCTTCGCCAGCTCCTGGTTGGTCATACGAATTCCTCTCTTGAGAACAACCCCGGCACCGGATGACGCGATGCCGGGGCAATCCACTCGTTAAGCCTGAGCGACGACCTTCTGCCAATCAGCCTCAAAAGAGGCAAGGCCCTGGTCGGTCAGCGGGTGATGCAAGCATTTCTTAAGAGCGGCCATGGGGACGGTCGCAATGTCGGCACCAAGCAGCGCCGCCTGGGTCACATGGTTGGGCGTGCGGACCGAAGCGGTGATGATCTCAACGGTGTCGTCGACGTTCTTGCCGGTCCAGTCATAGTTCTTGATGCAAGTCACAACATTGTCGAGCTGCGAGATACCGTCCTCGGCGATGTCATCGAAGCGCCCCACAAACGGGCTGATGTAGCGAGCGCCGGCGTTGGCGGCCATCAAGGCCTGGGTCGGCGAGAAAACAAGCGTCATGTTGACGCGCACACCTGCGTCGGCCAGGGCGCGGCAGGCGGCAAGGCCGGCCTCGCACACGGGAAGCTTAACCACGATGTTGGGAGCGAGGGCGGCAAGACGCTTGCCCTCCTCGATCATGCCCTCGGCAGTAGTCGCGGTAGACTCGGCGGACACGGGCAGACCCTCACAGAGCTCGGCAATCTTGAGCATATGGGGCTCAAAGTCGGCAAGCTTGCCGCCGGTCTTGGCGTACAGGGACGGGTTGGTGGTAACACCGGCCAGGCAGCCCCAGCTCTTGGCCTCGGCAATCTCGTCCAGATTGGCGGTATCGATAAAGAACTTCATGGTGAACCCCTTCAAAGGAAGCTAAAACTCAAAAGAATGGGACAAAGGGACCGCCCCTTTGTCCCATGTGCCGGGCCTGCAGCTGGGACATGCCCCAGGCCCGGCGTCGCGTAGGAAAAGCTACTTACTCGGCAAGAGCGGCCTCGATGCGGGTCGTGACGCCCTTGAGGTTAAGACCGACGACGTACTGCTTGATCGGGCGCTTGATGTGCTCGATCACAAAGCGCTTGCCGTCGATGTCCTGGGCAGCGAGGTTGCGATAGAGCTTCTCGACCTGCTCCTTGACCTCGGGATCGTTGAACGCATAGTGGCCGGAGACATCCAGGATCTTCAGGCTGAGCTCATCGTCGGCAAGGATGTCATCGACCTGCAGGTTGACGTCGTCGCCAGTCATCCACTTGCGCCAGCGCTCGGTCTTGATAGCCTTGACCAGCAGCGTGTGATACAGGTCGGAGGGGTCATCGCACAGACCGTTGTCGACCAGGATCTGCTCGGTGGCGCAGAGCTTGAGGTAGGCGCGGGTCTCCTCGGTGCCATACTGCGGAGCGACGTTGGAGGCGGTCACGTGTGCCGGGATGTGCTCGAGCAGCGTCGCGTCGTCCAGATAGTCGGCGTTGTGCTCCTTCAGGCCCACGCCATAGCGCTTGGCCATATCGGCAAGCTCGCGGGCGTTCTTGAAGTTGTAGTGACCGACCTGCTCCGTCCAGCGGGTAAGGGTGCCGGTCTGGCCGACGATAAAGGTGGGCATGGGGCAGCCGCGCTTCTCGAGCTCGGGCTGCAGCTGAGAAATGAACTCCTCGTACTTATCGGTAGAGGTCAAGCCGCCATTGGTCTCCTCGGTACCGACCTCATAGGCGACCTCGGGCAGGTTATGCTCGCGACGGTACTGCTCAAGGTAGTCGATAAGATCGATCGTGCGGCGAAGCACCACGTCGAGCGGAATAACCTTGCCGATCTGATAGGGATCCTTGGTGGGGTCGACCATCAGCAGGTCAAAGCCTGCCTCCATGTCGGCGACGAAGGACTTGCGGGCGAGCTCCATGGCCTCGTCCTCGGGCAGGTGGGCGTTACGCTCCTCGTCGCGCTGCCACGGACCGCCGTGATCTCGGCACAGGTAGTACGGACCGGTGTAACCCACCTCGTCGGCGACCTTCTTGATGTCGGCGGCAAAGCGCGTCTGGTCCCAACCGTTGACGTAGCCGGCGCCCATCTCGTCCATATCGACCTGGTTGCGGCTGGCGATAAACATGGGCGGGAAATCCTCGTCCTTGGCAAGCTCGAACACGGCCTGAATCAGGTTGGGGCTCATGGGGCCAATGCCGACCATGGTTGCGTGATCGCCGCTATCCTGCAGTTTGAGCATGCCCTGAACGGCCTGGCGGATGGTGAGGTTGGACATTTTGTTCTCCTTCTCCAGAGGATTTTTGACAAAAGTTCCCTGGGACCCAGATGTGGGCCCTATCAGTACGGATGGATTTTGTTGTGTAGGGGCGGTTGTGCGGAGTCAAATCCATCCCTCCGCACAACCGGAGTCCTTAAAGGTTTACTTGGCCTGCTTGTCGAGCGTGGGCTTCATGGCAATCAGGATTGCAGCGGCGACCACGGCGCCAATCACGATGTCCAGGCAGAACAGCGCGACGTTGTTGGTGGCAAGGGCGACGATAAAGCCACCGTGCGGGACGTAGCAGTCGATACCCTGGAAGGCGGCGAGCGCCGCGCCCACGGCAGAGCCGATGCAGATGCCGGGCAGGGTGTGGCCAAGGTCCTTGACCGCGAAGGGGATAGCGCCCTCGGTAATGCCGATGCAGCCCATGAACAGTGCGGAGATACCCATCTGGCGATCGGCGTCATCGAACTTGTTCTTGGCGATGAGCGCAGCAAGGCCGCAGGCAATCGGGGGAATGGCGACGGCGACGCGGAACATGCCGTTGGGGCCATAGATGCCGGAGGCCATGATGGCCATGGTGAAGGTCGAGGCGGTCTTGTTGATGGGGCCACCCATATCGAAGGCGGTCATAACGCCAATGACCAGACCCAGGACAACTGCGGAACCGCCCTGCAGGCTGCCGAGCACGCCGGTGAGCCAGTCCATCACAAAGCCAAGCGGCGTGGCCAGGATGTAGATATAGGCCATGCCCAGGACAAGCGAGGTCAGAATCGGGATGATCAGGATGGGCATGATGGTCTGGATGGTGTTGTTGACCTTCCAGGTCTTCATCCAGCGGACAAAGTAGCCGCAGATGACCGCCATGATCATGGCGCCCAAGAAGCCGGTCGAAACGCTGTTGCCGTTAGGGGTAACGACTGCGTTGTTGACCAGGTAGCCCAGGACAAAACCGGGGGCGAGCGCGGGCTTGCCGGCCATCGAGTAGGAGATGTATGCCGCAAGCACCGGGATCATCATGGAGATGCCGGCCATGCCGATGGTGTTAAGGCTCACCATCAGCGGGTTCGTAACCTCCATGCCGTTGGCGCCGGCGGTACCGGATGCCAGCGAGAAGGCAAGAAACACGCCGCCGATAACGACGATGGGGATAAAATAGGAAACGCCGGTATTGAATGCATTGAGCAGCGTCTTGCCAGGATCGGCAAAGATAGACTGCTTGGACGCCGGTGTCGGGGCCTGCGGGGCAGCGGAGACGGCCTTCTTCTCTGCCTTGGCCTCGGCCTTGGGCGCGTCAACGGCGCCACCCGTCGCCTTGATGATCTCAATGGCCTGGTCGATGATCTTTACCGGATCGGCGATTACATCCGAGGTGCCGACCTTCAGGAACTTGCCCTCGGCCATCTTCTGCTCAAAACGGTCCTCGTTCTCGACACCCACGTCGACGGACTCCAGGACCAGGTCGGCGGAGTCCACGTCTTCCTGCGTGAGCTCATTCTCGATACCCAGGCCACCCTGAGCCTCGACCTTGCACTCGATGCCACGGGCGGCGCATTCATCCTGAATCGCCTTCTGGGCCATATACGTGTGGGCGATACCCACAGTACAGGCGGCAACGCCTACGATCTTCATTGCTTCCCTCTTTTCATAGAGTTGCGTGCGCAAGACACCGTTTGCGGAGGCCTCCGGAGCATCCCCTGCCGTTTGGACTTGCTGTCTTTTCGACAAGAACAATATAGGTGCTCGTTTTTCTTAATGCCAGCTTATTTCGGTAAACGCGCAGGTCAGAGCGTTGGTTATGCGATTTAGTTATGCGTTTAACCAAAAATGAATCCTGCGATTTTGCCCTCGATTTCAAAAGTCAAGAAGTATTTGATTTTCTCGGTAGACGGCAGATGCGCATGCCGGTCACAAATTTCGACCCCACCCGTATGCCGCATTTGTTGCATACTCATATGAAAGGAAAAAGCCGCTCACCGAAGCGTATCCTTCACCAAGACTCAAAGTCATCATGTTGGAAAATGCTCATCTGTCGGAAGGAGTCGCTGTGGCAAAACAGCGCGTTACGATCGCAGACGTCGCTCGAGAGGCGGGAACCTCGACGGCAAGCGTCTCGTATTACCTCAACGACAAACGAGAAAAGCTTAGCGAGAAGACGCAGAACAAAATCGCGCGCGTCATTAAGGAACTCGGATACGTTCCCAACGCCCAAGCGCAGACGCTCACCGGCAAGCAAACCCACGTCATTGCCATCATCATTTTGGATAACACCAACAAATGGGCGGGGCTCGTTCTCAATGGCATGGAGCAGGTCATGCTCCCCGCGGGCTACCAGACGGTCGTTTGCACGAGCAACTTTAACCCCGAGACCGAGCTCATGTACGTCGACAAGATGCTCTCGCTGGGCGTCGATGGCTTTATCATCCAGCCCACGGCAAACTTCAAAGCCGTGCATGACCGCATTAGACGCGCCGGCAAGCCGGTCGTCTTTTTCGATGCGGCCATCTATAGCCCAGGTACCAGCTGGATCAAAACCAACCTTTACGACGGCGTGTACAACGCCACACAGGCACTCCTCGACGCCGGCTACGAAGATTTCTTTTCCATTGCCGCCAACATGACCGAAATGCGCACCCGCATGGAGCGTTTTCAGGGGTATGCCGAGGCGCTGGCAGCGAACGGGCAGCTCTACAAAGCGATTCCCATCGATCACAACAAGCCGTCAATCAACGAGCTCACCGAATACTTTAAATTCAAGTTCAATCCCGCCAAGCGAACCCTTATCTTCGTGCAAAATCAGTGGGCACTTCCCCGTGTCTACAAGGCCCTCCAGCCAATGGCCCATCTGCTTCCGCAGCAAATCGGCCTTTTGGGACTCAACTGCGAAGACTGGACTAATCTCACCACACCGACCGTCTCCACCATCATCGAGCCCGTCGACCAAGAAGGTCGCGAAGCAGCCGAGATGCTGCTCGCCCTACTTGACGGAAGCAGCGAACCCGGCGAGCAGCGCATTCTCGAGTGCAAGCTCAACTGGCTCGACTCCACCTCGATCTAGACCGCGGGACAAATGAATCAGTAGCGTCTATCCCAAATCTTGAGTATTTGTTCGACAGAACGGCCCCTGCCGGCTCCTGCTAGACTGGTAGATTCCCAACCGTCCATCCAGGAGTCTCCATGTCGCGCAAGTCCGCCTACAAGCAAGCACTTTCCATCGGCACCGCCGTGGTGCTGGGGTTTGCGTTGTTCACAGGGTCGCTCGACGGGGCGCCCAGACTACTCTCGCCGCAAAGTGATGAGCAGGCGGTAGCCCTGGCCGAGAAGCAAGACGAGAGTCCCAGCCGCACTGACGACGAGGCAGACCTGGTTGCCCGGCTCGAATCGGGAACAGCGAGCTCCTCGGACTCTCAAAATAGCCAAGACTCTGGCGATGGCTCCGATTCCGCCGCAACCGACACCGGTGACGACGCATCCGCAAACAGCGCCACCCCCATCGACGAGGTCGAAAACCCCGACCTCGACCGCGCCCGTGGCGTATACCTCAGCAGCATTCCTGACTACGCGGGTAACCCCTATGTTGCCCTGCGCGCCGATAGCACGCACCCGCTCGGCACGCCGTCATTCACGCTCGATGAATACGAGCGCGCTACAGAAGAGGGTTGCTTTAAGAAGTTCTCCAAGCTCGACAGCCTGGGCCGCACCCGCAAAGCACTCGCCTGCGTGGGCCCCGAATCACTCGGTCAAGGCGAGCGCGGCGATATCTCGCGTATCCATCCCACTGGATGGCGTCAGCAGCGCTACGACTTTATTCCGGGCCAGAGCCTCTACAACCGCTGCCACCTTATCGCCTGGTCGCTCTGCGGCGAAAACGCCAACCGTAAGAATCTCCTCACCGGCACGCGCTATCTCAACGAGACGGGCATGCTACCGTTTGAAGAGCAGATTCTCGGCTACATCCGCGACACGGGCAACCATGTGCTCTACCGCGTCACGCCCATGTATAACGAAGAGGAACTTGTCTGCCGTGGCGTGCGCCTTGAGGCGCAATCGGTCGAGGACCACGGCAAGACCCTCTGCTTCCACGTATATTGCTACAACCTGCAGCCGCATGTGCAGATCGACTACACCACCGGCCGCAACCAGGCCTCGGGAGACTAGGGCCAATCAAGCTGCCCCAAAACCTAACATGATCCGTTTTCCTCCGTCCCCCAGGGATCAAAAAGAGCCGCTCTGGATTGCCCAGAGCGGCCCTTGCATCAGCATGTATGTTGCAGGCAAAGCCCCACGCTACTTGGCGCGGCCCTCCTCATAGCGCTCGACCAGCTTGGCCTGAACGTCATAAGGCACCTGCTCGTAGCCGGCGGGCTTCATGGTAAAGTCGCCCGTGCCGCGCGTAATAGAGCGCAGACGCGTCGAATAATCCGTCAGCTCGGCCAGCGGCGCCTGGGCGATGACCACGGTGTCGCCGCGCTCATCGGTCTCCATGCCCGTCACGCGACCGCGCGATGCCGAGATGTCGCCCATCACGGCGCCGGCGTAGCTCTCGGGGATAGTCACCGTAATTTCCTCGATGGGCTCCAGCACCACCGGATCGGCATCGGCGCACGCCTTGCGCAGGCCGATGCGAGCCGCCGCGCGGAACGCCATCTCGTTGGAGTCGACGCTGTGATACGAGCCGTCGTACACAGCCACGCGAATGCCCGTGAGTGGGTAGCCGGCAATGATGCCGTCCTTCATGGTCTCCTGGACACCCTTGTCCACGGCGGGGATCAGCGAGCGCGGAATGCGGCCGCCCACGACCTCGTCCACAAACTCATAGCCATCGCTCGTGCCGTCGGGCCCGATGAGCGGCTCAACGCGCAGCCAGCAGTCGCCATACTGACCGGCACCGCCAGTCTGCTTCTTGTGGCGGCCCTGTGCGCTCGCCGTGCGGCGGATAGTCTCGCGATACGGAATGCGGATTGGCACGCTTTTGGCCACGACCTTGGTGCGATCCTCCAAACGGTTGAGCAGGACCGAAACCTGCGCCTCACCCACGGCGGAGATGATAGTCTGGCCGGTCTCCTCGTCACGATCGATGCTCATGGTCGGATCGGCCTTGCACGCCTTCTCGATAAACGTGTAGAGCTTCTCTTCGTCCCCGCGATTCTCGGCCTCGATGGCAATGCGGTACTGCGAGTTGGGAAACTTAAACGCCGCCGCCTCGACCTTACCGGTAATGGAGAGCGTGTCACCCGTCTCTACCGCCAACTTGGGCGCCACGATAATGTCGCCGGCATAGGCATGACCGACCTCGGTCATGTCGCGGCCGCACATCACATACAGGTGAGCCAGACGATCGCTCTTGCGGGTACGCGCGTTGATCAGCTCAAGGCCCGGCTCAAGCGTACCCGTCAGCACCTTGATAAAGCTGATGCGACCCTGCTGCGGATCGGCCAGCGTCTTAAACACAAACGCCACCGGGCGGTCATCGTCACTCGAGATCTTAAGCGAATCACCGTCGATGAGCGGCATCTCGCCATAGTCGGTCGGCGCTGGGAAGTATGTCGCGATGTCGTCCATCAGCGAGTTGACGCCCTGCTCCTTAATGCAATCGCCCGCAAAGACCGGCACAAAGATGCGCTCGGCGATCGCCTTCGACAGCAGGCCTTCAAGCTCCTCCTGCGTCAGCGTCTCCTCGCCTTCCAAGTACTTCATCATCAACTCGTCGTCAGCCTCGGCCACCAGCTCGCACAGGTGGTCATGGGCCTCCTCGGCCTGGGCACGATACTCCTCGGGAATCTCCGACTCAACGGCTTCGGTGCCGTTGCAATGGCGCGCCTTCATGCGCACCAGGTCGATAATGCCGTCAAAGTCCTCGCCCTCGCCCCAGGGAAGGGTCACGGCGCCCAGGCGCGTGCCAAAGCGCTCCTGCAGCAGGTCCATGGTGGTCGTAAAGCTGGCCTCGGAGCGCGACAAGCGGTTCACGAACACCGCACGCGCCAGACGCAGATCCTCCGCCGCATACCAAAGCTTGACGGTCGTAGGCTGCGGGCCGGCCTCGGCGTCAACCACAAACAGAGCCGTCTCGCAGACGCTCATCGCAGCAAAGGCGTCGCCGATAAAATCGGGGTAGCACGGGGCATCGAGCACGTTGATGCGGGCGCCCTTCCAGTCGATCGGCGCGATGGTCGTCGAGATGGAGAATGAACGCTTGACCTCTTCGGGGTCATAGTCGAGCGTGGGCTTGGTGCCGTCGTGGCCGCCCAGGCGGGCGGTCTTGCCGGAAAGGTGGAGCATGGCCTCGGCGAGTGAAGTCTTGCCCACCCCGCCTTGGCCTACGAGCACCACGTTCCTTACATTGCCGGTCTTGGGAGCACCCATGATGACCTCCTTGCAGGGCCGCGCGCAATGCGCGACGCCAACGGGGAGAGTTCGCGGTCGGTGCCATCCCGGGAGCAGCATGGTCGGCAGCCGAGCCGACTCACCCTCCAAATGTCCTATGCCACCACCCTACCCTCACGGGCGACCGTCCATGCACACCTTTCGGCGCACGTACGGATACAGGCGGCGAGAGGAAGAGACAAGCTTGTGAGGCGATTATTGAACCCCGTCGATGCAAACAAAAAGCCGCCACAGACCGTAAGACCTGCGACGGCTTCGCCTCAATTAATAGTTGAGTAAATACCTGAGCCTATCCCTCGATACGGCTCAAGAACTCGCAGGTACGCTGCTCGCGTGGATGGTCGATGACCCGCTCGGCAGGGCCCTCCTCGACAATACGGCCGCCGTCCATAAAGACCACGCGGTCGGCAACATCGCGCGCAAACTGCATCGCGTGGGTCACGATTACCATCGTCATATTCTGCGCCGCCAGGTCCTTAATGACACGCAGCACCTCGGCCGTCAGCTCGGGATCGAGTGCCGAGGTTGGCTCGTCAAAGAATAAGATTTCCGGATCGAGCGCCAGGGCGCGGGCAATACTCACGCGCTGCTGCTGACCGCCCGAAAGCTCACACGGCACCTTGTTCTCGTTGCCCGTCAGCCCCATTTGTGCAATCAGCTCGTGAGCGCGGGCTTCCGCCTGCTCGCGCGGACGCTTAAGCACGCGAATCGGCGCATCGATGATGTTTTTCATCACGGTATAGTGCGGGAACAGATTGTAGTTCTGGAACACCAGACCAAAACGCGAACGCGCTTGCTTGGGAACATCTCCCTTCGCATAGACCGCGCCCGATCCCGCATCCGTCGCAACGGCAAGGTCGCCAAACGAAAGCGAGCCGCCGTCGAGCGTCTCGAGCAGTGTGGCGCAGCGCAGCAGCGTGGACTTACCACCGCCCGAAGGCCCGATAATCGCCACGACCTCGCCACGCTTTACCTCGAGTGAGATATCCTTGAGCACTTCATTGCCGCCAAACGCCTTGCGCGCGTTCGATATGTTCATTACCGAATTAGTCATGGTAGTAATCCAATTTTTTCTCCGCGGCGCCCAACAGCATCTCGACTACGAAGTTGAAAACCCAGTAAATCAGCGCCGCAATCGCAAACGGCACCATGCTCACCTGCGAGGCAACCAGTGCCTTGGCGGTCGAGAACATCTCGCCCACGCCAATGGCAAACGCCAGCGACGTGTCCTTGACCAGCGTGATGATCTCGTTGCCCATCGCTGGCAGAATACGCTTGGCGACCTGCGGCATCACGATATACAGAAACGTCTGCATACGCGAATAGCCCAGCACCTCGGCTGCCTCGTATTGACCGCGCGGAATGGACTGCAAGCCCGAGCGATAGATCTCGGCAAAGTAGCCGGCGTAGTTGATGATGAACGCCACGACGCATGCCGTCCATTTGGAATCGGGCGTGAGCGAGATGCCGAACACGTAGTACGGGGCAAAGTAGATGGCAAACATCTGTAGCATGAGCGGCGTGCCGCGCATCACCGAAATATAGATGCGCGCGATCCAGCGAAGCGGCGCAATTTTACTCATGCGCATGAACGCCACGGGGATTCCCAGTGGAATCGACCCGAGCAGCGTCAGCACAAACAACTGCAAGCTGACCAAGAATCCCTGGCCAAGCATCTGCATCATGACCTGAATAGACAACCTATGCTCTCTTTCGCGACAACAGAACAGCAAATCTTATTTGAAATAGGCACAGTGCCCAAGATTGCGAGCGACAAGCCCGACGAAGCGTACTTTGGTACGCGAGGAGGGTTGGAGCCGCAAGGTTGGGTGCTGCGGCTATTTCAGGACCCAGTTATCGAAGGATAGACCGTAGCTCGCGTACTTGTCGCACAGGTCCTCGACCGTGCCGTCCTCGTAGAGCGCCTTGAGCGACTCGGTCACGGCGTCGGCCGACTTGGTGTCGCCCTTCTTAAAGCCGACGGCATAGTGCTCGCTGGACAGCGGCTTATCAAGCTGCGTATAGGCATCGGACTTTGCGGCAAGCTGATACTGAGCAATCGAAAGGTCGCACGCCACGGCATCGACCGCACCACTCTCGAGCTGCATAAAGGCCGTGTTGTACTCGCCGATGGTGTCGAGCGTGGCAAACGTCGCCGCCAAATCCTTCTGATCGCCCTCGAGCACGTCCTGAGCAGCGGAATCGGTCTGGGTGATCACCGTCTTACCGGCAAGATCATCCCAGCTCTTGATGCCCGCATCCTTCTTGACCACGAGCACCTGCTCGTTGAGCATGTACGGCTCGGAGAACGTGTAGTCGTCCTCGCGACCCTCCATGGTAAAGCCGTTCCAGATGCAGTTGATGGCGCCGGAGTTGAGCAGCGTGTCCTTGGCATCCCAATCGATAGCCTCGTAATCAACATCCCAGCCCTGCTTATCGGCAACGGCCTTGGCAAGGTCGAGGTCAAAGCCCGCGTACTCGCCGTCATCGCCCACAAAGCCGTACGGAGGATAGGACTTATCAAAGCCCACCACGAGCTTCTTGGATTCCGCAGCGCCCTTCACATCCTTGGCCGCGGTAGATCCAGCAGCGGAGCCCTTGCCGGCACCACCGCCGCAGCCGACAAGACCAAGGCCAAGCACCGTGGCAAACGAGCCGGCTAGACCAACAAACTGGCGACGAGACATATCGGTATTCATGGTATTCCCCCTTGATGGCACTTTAGTTAAGTAAAGTGAATCATGTAACGTTCAGAATCATACACTTTAGCGTGATAGAGCACAAGGCGAGTTTGCCCGCCGCGTGAGGGGTGTGGGGGTTAAGTTTCCTGTTCTACAGTCCTGCTCACGACGGAGGCCACATTAAGTGGCCTCCTGTTCGTGCGGAACTCGCGATAAACTTAACCCCCACACCCCCCACGCGGCGGGCAACCGTCGTTGGGCTTATCACTGATATGAAATGGGCGCTTGTATATCGTCCGTTAGCTCAGCACGGTACAATGCTTTCAGATTTCAATTTGTATAATTAGTGGGGTTAATTCATGGCAGAATCTCGTGCGGAGCGTAAGGCTCGTCGTGCTTTGATCGAGGCAGCTGAGGGGTCAGAGGAGAAAAAATCTTCTAAGAAATCCAAGTCGTCTCAGGATGCGAAGGACAAGTCAGCCAAAAGCAAGGCTAAGGCCAAGCGTCCCAGCTCTCGTCGGAGCTGGGATAAGGCATCTCAGACTCGCCCCAAGCATTCGCACAAGGATCCGGTTTCGTCTGCGCGCAAGGCCGTGGATCCCAAGTCTCCTTGTTCCATCATGAAAGCTTGCGGCGGGTGCACGGCAATCAATCGTCCTTATAAAAAGCAGCTCGCCGCCAAGCAGGCTGCTATGGAGGAGCTTTTTGCCTCGCTTTGCGAGCGTGAGGGTATTGTCGTCGACTCTATTCGTGGTATGGGTGTCACTCTGGGCGACCCAGGCAAGTATCCTGCGCCGCGTGGTTTTCGTCATAAGGCTGCCACCCCCTTTGCTCCAGGCAAGGAGGGCGCTGTCCGCTGCGGCTTTTTTGAGCGCGGCACGCACAAGATCGTTGCCGTTCCCGAGTGCCCTGTCGAGGCTCCCGGTGCGCGCCAGATCCTCAACGGCATCGCACGCGAGGCCGAACGTCTGCACATTCCTGCCTTTAACGAAGACAAGCATCTCGGTCTGCTTCGCTATGCCGTCGTTCGCCGTGGCTGGCGCACCGACCAGATCATGGTCACTCTCGTGACCGCCCAGCGTGACCTGCCGCATGCGCAGGAGTTCTTTGAGGCCGTCGCCTCGCTCGATCCACATATCGTCACCGTTGCACAGAATATCAACGGTCGCCCCGGCAATGCCATCCTGGGCGAGGAGACCCGCATCGTCTATGGCGCCGAATGCATGCGCGATCAGCTGCTCGGCTGCGAATTCGACATCTCCCCCACCGCGTTCTATCAGACTAATCCGCAGCAAACCGAGCTGCTCTATCGACTCGCCATTGACGGCATGGATTTGCAGCAAGGCGACGTACTCATGGATGCCTACTGCGGCAGCGGAACCATCGGTCTGTGCGCCGTAAAAGACGCCCAGGACAAAGGGGTCGGCATTATGTTACTCGGTGTTGAGCGCAACCCCGCTGGCATTGCCGACGCACGTCGCAACGCCGAGCTCAACGGCCTTACCCGTAACGCGTGGTTTATGGCTGACGATGCCACCGACTATATCCTCAATGCCGCCGATAACAACGAACGCGTCAACGTTCTTTCCATCGACCCGCCGCGCGCTGGCTCTACCCCCGAGTTCCTCGAGGCCGCCTGCGCACTTAAGCCGCGCCGTATCACCTATATCAGCTGCAATCCCGTGACCCAAGAGCGCGACCTGCACCAACTCCTCGACGGAGGCTATCGCCTGCTCAAGATCACGCCCGTCGACATGTTCCCCCACACCGACCACACCGAGACCGTTGCGGTCCTCGAGCGCCGCTAAGCTGCCCCAGTAGATTTTTGGGACAAGAAGGGGGCGACCCGTCTGGGCCGCCCCCTTCACTTGGTTTATGGACGCCGTTACATGCCCTTGCGCAGGTCGCACACGCCTGCCGCCGCCATCTCGCGCAGCAGCGTCTCGCGGTCGCGCGTCACGATCAAATCTAGCGGGAAATGAATCTCGTCGAGCATCTTACGGGCGTGATCGAGCTTGCCAATGGCCATACCAATGTGGGCATCGGTCGACACACCAATACCTACGCCCAGCTCGGCGCAACGCTCGGCAATCTTGCGGCATGCGGCCCAATGCTCGGCATCGGCACCGTGCTCAAGACTATGGTTGTTAATCTCGATAATCTTGTGCTTGGCCTTGGCCGCCAACAGCACCTCGTCGATATCGAACGGTACGCCCGAGCGCCCCGTATGCCCCAACATGAACACCTTGGGATGTTCTAAGGCATTGATATACATCTGGGTCGTTTGAGCCAGCGTCGCGCCCTCGGCAAACTGCGGATTATGCACGCTTGCCACCAAATAATCCAAATTGCGCGTCACCAAATCGAACAGTGAGTGCTGACGACTGAACGGATCGCCGGCGATATCAAAGTCGACGGGAATATCCTCGCCAAACAAGCTGCCGTCCAGCGAAACGATATCGGCCTCGGCGCCGCGCAGCACCAACACACCGCTCCAAATGCGCGGCCAGATATCCTGATTGATAAAGAACTGATAACTGCGCAGGTCATTGGGGCAGGCCGTAACCATCGAGCTCAGGTGGTCCGCAGAACCAAGCACCTGCAGACCGCGCTCGGCTGCCCAATAGACGTTCTCCTCAATGGTTGAGTACGCATGTGCGGAGAACAGCGTATGAGTATGAATATCACAAGAAAGAAGGTAGGGCATCGGGTCTCCTTATCCGGTGTGGCCGTCGCGTATATTCATTGTACGCACAGCTTTCAGCAGTCGTAAAACTACTTCATCCCAACCACACAACGGCACAGACAACGGAGCCTGGCTTAACACCAAACCCCGTTTCACGTAAAACATTGTAAGCAGAGCGCTTTACTTTTAACGGTACTCGTCCGCTAGCTGTTTCCAAGCGGATAGCGAATTGATAATCGTTTCGTAACTCACGCAATAGCCCAGGCGGAACCAGCCAGGCATGCCAAAGCTGTCCGAGGGCACCGCAAGCAGTTCATACTTCTTCGCGCGCTCACAGAACGCATTCGCATCGGGCTCCAGCGCCTTCACCCACAGGTAGAATGCGCCATCCGGCTCAACATAGGTGTAGCCGTACTCCGCTAGCGCGTCGGTAAGCGCGGTGCGGTTGCGCGCATATGCCTCGACATCGCTCGGTTCATCGATGCAGTCGATGATTACACGCTGGAAGAGGGCCGGTGCGCACACGAAGCCCAGCGTGCGGGCGGCACCGGCAACGGCTGGCATCAGGCGAGCAGCCTGGGGATTGGTATTTGGGACCAAAATCCAGCCCACGCGTTCGCCCGGTAGCGAAAGGGACTTGGAATACGAGTAGCAGACGATGGTGTGCTCATAGATCGAAGGCACCCAGGGCACTTCGGCGCCATACACAATCTCACGGTACGGTTCGTCCGAGATCAGCATAATCGGATTCTCGGGATCTCGCTTGGCGTTGACCTCACGCAGAACATTCGCCAGGCATGTCAACGTGTCGCGCGTGTACACGGCACCCGTGGGGTTATTCGGCGAGTCAATGATGACAGCTGCCGTCTTGTCGGTAATAGCCTTGAGCACGTTATCCACGCTCAGCTGGAACGTATCTTCATCGGCGAGCGCCTCGACACACGTACAGCCGGCCTTCTCAATCCACACGCGATACTCCGGAAAGTACGGGGCGATAACGATGACCTCGTCACCCGGATTGGTAACGGCGTTGAGCGTGCAGGTGAGCGAGGCCGCCGCACCTACCGTCATAAAGACGTCCTTGCCCTCATAGCTCGTGCCAAAGCGGCGGTTGAGCGATTCGGCCACAGCGGCACGACATTGCGGCAGGCCCGGTGCGGGCGTGTAGCCGTGCAGCTGGTCGCTCGGCAGCTCCAAAGCCTTCTTAATGGATTCAGCCACGGCAGCAGGCGCCGGAACACTCGGGTTGCCCAGCGAGAAATCGAACACGTTTTCTGCACCGATCTGTGCCTTGCGCTCAAGACCATAGCTAAAGATCTCACGGATGACAGAGCTTTCCGCGCCGCGAGCAAACATGGTTTCGTTAATCATCTGTTCCCCTTTCGCATAGGCGGTATTGTACGCTTTAGTTGAGCAAAGTACCGCAGTAAAGCCAACTGAAATTCATCAATCCGCCATCCGATATCCGTCAACGCCCAGCACATCCCCCAAACGCAAAAAGCCTCCGCAGGTTTCCCCGCGGAGGCTCTCGTGGCAAAGCCTACTCGTCGCCGTCGGCTGCGTCGGCGTCAGCGTTTTTCTCGCCAGCATCCTCGCCGCCATCAGATGCATCCTCCTGCATGGCCGCCTGCGCAAAAGCCGCGGCATCGGCCGCCAGCTCCTCCTCACTCATGCGAGGCGCACGCTTCTTGACCGGCATACCGGCTGCCTTGGCGTTGCGCTCCTCCTTGGCCGCCAGGATATCGCCCTCGCGCTCAAGGTAGGCGTCCCACTCGTTATCGAGCAGGGCATTCACGGCATCGCCCTCGACAGTCTCGCGCTCGAGCAGCACCTTGGCCATCAGGTCGAGCTGATCGCGACGGGCATCCAGGATCTCGACAGCACGACGATGGGCCTCGCGCATAATGCGCTGAACCTCGATGTCGATACGGCGCGCCGTCTCCTCGGAGTAATCCTGATGATCGGCATAGTCGCGACCCAAGAACACCTGATGCTGCGCCTCACCGAAAACCTGCGTACCCAGCTCCTCGCTCATGCCCAGGCGCGTGACCATCTCGCGCGCCATCTTGGTTGCGCGCTCCAGATCGTTGCTCGCGCCCGACGTAATGTCATCGCACATGAGCTCCTCGGCCACGCGACCGCCCAAGAACACGGCGAGCTCGTCGAGCATCTCGTTCTTGGTCTTGAGGAAGTGATCTTCCTGCGGCAGCTGCAGCGTGTAGCCCAGGGCCTGACCGCGACTGACAATCGAGATCTTGTGGACGGGATCGGAGTGCTCCAGGATATGGCCGACCAATGCGTGGCCACTCTCGTGATAAGCGATCGTGGTACGCTCGGCCTCGGTCATCACGCGGCCCTTACGCTGCGGTCCGGCAATCACGCGCTCCATCGACTCCTCGACCTCGTCCATCGAAATCACGGAACGATGGCGACGAGCAGCCAACAATGCAGACTCGTTGAGCAGGTTCGCCAAATCGGCACCGGTAAAGCCAACGGTCATCTGGGCGAGCTTCTCGAACTTCACGTCCTCGTCCATCGGCTTGTTCTCGGCATGCACGCGCAAGATCTGCTCGCGACCCTTTACGTCCGGACGGTCGACCGTGACCTGACGGTCAAAACGGCCGGGACGCAGTAGTGCCGGATCCAGAATGTCGGGGCGGTTGGTGGCAGCGATTAGGATGACCGACTCGCTCTCCTCAAAACCGTCCATCTCGACCAGCAGCTGATTGAGCGTCTGCTCGCGCTCGTCGTGGCCGCCGCCCAAGCCGGCACCGCGCTGACGTCCTACGACGTCGATCTCGTCGATAAAGATGATCGACGGGGCCTGGGACTTGGCCTCCTTAAAGAGATCGCGCACGCGGCTGGCGCCGACGCCCACGAACATCTCAACAAAGTCAGAGCCCGAGATGCTAAAAAACGGCACGCCCGCCTCGCCGGCAACGGCCTTGGCCAGCAGCGTCTTACCAGTACCCGGAGGGCCCACCAGCAACACGCCGCGGGGAATCTTGGCGCCCAGCTTGCGATAGCGATCCGGGTCGCTCAAGAAGTCACGAATCTCTTCGAGCTCCTCAACAGCCTCGTCCACGCCGGCAACGTCTTCGAACTTGACCTTGGGGCGCGTAGCCTCGTTGGTCTTGGCGTTGGTCTTGCCAAACTGCATGTTTCTATTATTGGCGCCCATCATCTGGCGCATAAAGTAGAACATGATGGCGATCAGGGCAATCGTCGGAAGCACACTCATCGCCAAGTCGCCCCAAAAATCGGGATCGTTGGTGTTGACGATGTACTTGGTATCGGGGTGCTCCGCCATGAGCTCGGCAAGCGAATCGGAGCCAACATAGGTCGAGGAGAAGCTCTTGAGCTCGCTCGTATCGCCCTTGTCCTTCTTCGTCTTCCAGTAATGGCCCGTCACGCTTCCGTCCTGAACCGTATAGGTCAGATCTTCGACGCGATCCTGCTTGATGGCGCTGACCATCTCGCTCGTCGCGAGCTTTACGGTATTGCTGGATTTGGCAAAGCCGGAGCCCATGTTAAAGAAGGCGTAACCCAGAAGCGCGCAAGCCAAAAGAAAATACAGCCAGCCCGTACGCGTGGGCTTCTTGCCTCCGGGCATCCCCGGAATCTTTGGGTCCCGGGGAGTCTGGGAATTGTTGTCGTTACGGTCGTCGGGCATCTTACGAATAAACCTCCGGTTTCAAAATGCCCAGATACGGAAGGTTGCGATAGCGCTCGGCATAGTCGAGGCCGTAGCCCACCACAAAGGCATCGGGGCAATGGGTTCCAACATACTTGGGCGTGATGGCCGAGGTACGGTCCTCAACGTCCTTCCACAGGAAGGCGGCAACCTCCAGCGAGGCGGGCTTGCGGCTCTCGAGGTTCTTCATCAGGTACTTGAGGGTCAGACCCGAGTCCAGAATGTCCTCGACGATCAGCACGTCGCGACCGCGGATGTCGATATCCAGGTCTTTAATGATACGCACGATACCCGAGGACTTCACACCGTCGCCATAGCTCGAAACAGCCATGAAATCGATGTTGGTCGGCAGCTCGATCTTGCGCATCAGGTCGCCCATAAAGACCACGGCACCGCGCAGGACCGCAATCAGCACCAGATCCTTACCCGCGTAGTCGCGAGTAATCTGCTCGCCCAAGCGAGAGACGATACCGTCGATATCCTCCTGCGTAAACAGAACCTTCTCGATATCCGGATGTTGAGAAGCCATGACAACCCTTTCTTGTGCTTATCGCCCACACACCGCCGCATGGACGCGAACTACACATTCTAGCAGCGCACGGGGTATATTTACCAGCACGTACGCCATCAGCGCGGGAATACCGTCAACGTCGCACAGAATAGCTGGCGCGAAGTGCTATTCCGCATCGACCACACGAAGCAGATATGCCACGCGCGTTGCGGCCGTGCATTTAAAACGCTCGTCCGCGCGAACGCCCGCGACCCATACCACGGCACCTCCCGGAGCCGTTCTTACCACGGGTACGCCAGAGCGGTCTAAAACAGGAATGCGCGCCTCGTTCAACAGGTCTGACACTTTCTTGCTTCGGCCGTTCATCCCCAACGGACACATTACATCTCCCGGTACAGGGCTATCCACCCACAGGCGCGCCGATCGTGCCTCGGCGGGAATCTCCCCGCGCGAGCCGGCTAGCATCCGCTCGCTATCGCGGTCGGCGAATCCCAGAGCCGCCGCATCCACCAAGGCCGCAACCTCTCCGGCAGCAGCAAGCTCGCGGGCACGATGCACGATATCGCACCCCGGCTCCACAGCTATCGGCTCTGCCGTCAGCATACGCCCCGCCCCCAGCGGCAGACGGCCGGGAACGGAGATCCAGTCGGCTACTAAGCCCTCGCGCGCCGCCGGGGCCTTGAGCGCCAGCATGCCAAACTCCACCCGGGCATCAATTCCCGCAGGAAGCGTAACCGAGCCCGAGCCCGCAGCGATGCAGGCGAGCACGCGCTCCACGTGCCGCATCTCCGGTCGTGCGTCGGGATCGATACGCTTAATCGCCAACCGCACAATACGCCGTGCAATCACAACCTCGGCGGCGGCAAGACGGCGCGCATCGAGCACCAGTGCGCCCGCCGCTTCCTTGCGCAAGCAGCTTCGAAACGCCTGTGCCGAAAGCTGGGAAAGAAAGGCGTCTTCGTCGCCCAGAATTTCGCAAGCGGCGCCAATCGTCTTACAGACGTTCGCGTTGCGCTGTGCCACCACCGGCATCACCCGATGGCGCACATAGTTGCGCAGGTACGAAACGTCCTCGTTGCTTTCATCTTCCCGCCATGGCTGACCGTGCACCTGCAGATAGCTCACGAGCTCATCGTGCGTGAAGTCGAGCAAGGGGCGCACCACAATGTTCCGACGGCGCGGAATGCTCGAAAGACCCGCAGGACCCGACCCTTTAATGGCATTCATCAAAAACGTTTCCGCGCGGTCCGACGAGGTATGCGCGGTGCAGATACGAGCCGCCGTCCGCGGTGCGCCCGATTCGGCACAAAGTTCGCGAACATATCTCCGTGCCGCGGCGTAGCGCACCTCGCGGGCCGCAGCCTCGATATTGCCCGATTCGTTATCAAAATAGGCATGCTCAACACACAGCGGCAAGCCGTATTGCGCACACAGGTCACGTACAAAGGCCTCGTCGCCATCGGATGCCTCCCCGCGCAGATGATGGTTCACATGCAGCACGTGCAAACGCTCGCGCGCAATGGGAGCGACGCCGCGGCCGTCCTGGATATCCAGCTTTGATGTGCAAGCCATAAGGAGCAGTGCCGTCGAGTCCGCACCGCCTGATACCATGAGCACTACGGGGGCAGCGGCCTGCCGCGTTGCCAGAGCGCTCTTATCCGTCCTCGGCGCGGCATGATGTCCATAGTGCTGAGATACCGTTGGCATTCGCTTCCTCCTCTATTCGTCCGCACCCATTGTATCCTTTGGAATCTTATGTCTCGCCTGCACCTTCATATCCTCGGCAGCGGCTCAAAAGGCAACTGCGCACTCGTCGAGGGGCCTCAGGGGCTCATCATGATCGATAACGGCCTGTCCCGCCGCGAGACACTTAAACGCATGGCGGAGCTTGGCCTCTCGGCAGACGACGTCGCCGCTCTTGTAATCACTCATGAGCATGGAGACCATATCAAGGGGCTCGATGTATGGTGCAAGCACTGGCATGGTCCCCTCTTTGCCAGCAGGGGCACCCTTTCATGCAAAGAAAACCTCGCGCATCTGCCCGTGGAGGAATTTGACCCCGGCGACACGTTCCGCATTGCCGGCATCCACGTACAAACCTACTCAACATCGCACGATGTCATCAATCCTGTTGCCTATCGATTCAATGCTCTCGATGATTCCATTGGGTTTGCCACCGACACCGGAGAGTTGTCGAGCAAGGCCATAGGCATCCTCAAAGACTGTCGAGTTCTCGCACTCGAAAGCAACCACGATGTGACTATGTTGCGCGAAGGAACGTACCCCCGCTTTCTTCAGGAGCGCATCCTGTCCACAAAGGGGCACCTCTCCAACAGCCAGGCCGCCGAAGCCGCGCGCGAACTTGTTACCGATCGCACCGAACAGCTCATCGCCATGCACATCAGCCAGGACAATAATCGTCCAAGCCTTACCGTCAAAAGCTATGCCAACGCGCTTGATGCAAGGCTCGATGATGAGCTCGGCAGCTCTGCCACACTTCTTCAAGGGCCACGGAAGCTCTCGATACGCCCTGCAAGTCAGTATCAACCGACAACTATTCAATAGTCCCTCAAGACAACAAAAGGGGGCTGGGAATCACTTCCCAGCCCCCTTAACTCATATTCTCGATTGAAGCAGAGCCATCGTTAGTCGATAGAGATCTTCGTGACGTTCTTCTTCTCGACAATCTTGGGAACCGTAACGGTCAGGATGCCGTCAGCGTACTTTGCAGAAAGACCCTCACTCGAAGCATCCTTCAGGTACACGCCGCGCGTCGCGCTGTACGAGCCGAATTCCTTCTGCAGGAAGTTCTTGCCCTCGTTTTCGGCGCTCTCCTCGACGTTCACGCTGATCGACAGGCGACCCTCATTGAGTTCGACGTCGATGTCATCCTTGGCAACACCGGTCAGATACGCCTTGACCTCATAGCCATCGCCCTTGTCCTCAACGTCAACGGGGAACGCCTTGGAGGCAATCGAGTTATTCGCCAGGTCGGTCATGTCATCAAACAGATCAAACAGCGAGCTTGCAGAAGGACGGACGCCAAAAACCGAACGATAAGGAACCATGCTTGCCATGTTTACCACTCCTTGTAAGGACTGCCGAGTCATCTTCTAGGTGACTGGGACTTCTTTTGACGCTTTTATATATGCCCAGCAGCTTCTCATATATACACTGACTATAAAGTTTTTTAAGTCTCTTACTATAAGTATATCTAAGTGTAGTTGACTAAGGTTTTAGATAGATTAAGGTTCTTTGAACCGTGCCTTAAATAGCGAGTATGTCCCTGGCAAATTCGGACACGGGGCTTACAATGAGCGCGTAAGCGTTGTTGATAACGAGCTAAAGGGCACCATGGACGATCAAAGACAGGACAACAGGTTTATGCCGACGCAGGGCGAAGAGTCTACCGCGCAGCCGGCGCGGTTCCATCGCCCCCATATCTCGCAAGAGCCCATCAATGATTCCGAGCCCGAGTATGTAACGAGAAATCGATATCAAACACTCGAGGATGTACAAACGGGGCGCAAAAATATGGGCGTGGCCTCGGGTGACCCTGTATATCTAAAAGATGCCCCGCTCTCTAAAAACAGTGCAGATAATGATGAGCCGATGCGAGAATCCGTCACTCATCAACAAAGAGGACCTCGGCCCAAGCAAACCTTGACGCATTCGGCTCGTTATCTCGAAACGCCAAAACAGGGAAAGTCGATCTTCGTTTCGTCAAGGAAACGACGCAAGCAGCATCGACTGACAATTCTGCTTTTGGTCATTACGGTCATAGCGATTGCTGTTGTAATTCGATTCATAATCTTTAAATAAAAGCAGAGCTTCAAAAAGGCAACGAGAGCGACTCGTGTAACTGTGTCATTTGCGACCAATAAACGCAAAAAAGGGGGAAGCCGCGAGGCCTCCCCCCTCTCAGTTCAAGCGTAC
>URRJ01000008.1 GCA_900550205.1 uncultured Collinsella sp.
GCAGCCCTCGTGTCCATCATGGTCGTGATGGCCGTGGCAGCCGCAGGACTCGCCATGGCCATGGGCGTGCTCGTGGTTGTGTCCGTGGCAGTCGCAGGTGGCTTCGCCGGTCTGCGCGAGCGTGCCCGCTATGAGGGCTTCGACGCAAGCATCGCAGTTGCCTTGGGCTCCTGCATAGACGGTGATGCCGGCCTGGGCGAGTGCATTGATAGCGCCGCCGCCGATACCGCCGCAGATGAGCGTGTCCACACCACCGTTGGCGAGCAGGCCCGCCAAGGCGCCGTGGCCGGTGCCACCAGTGCCTACGACCTGCTCGTTGAGCACTTTGCCATCCTGGATGTCATAGATCTTGAACTGCTCGCTGCGGCCAAAGTGCATAAAGATGTTGCCGTTGTCGTACGTCGTTGCCACCCTCATGGTGCCGGTCTCCTTTGCTGGCCATGCGGCCGTTGTCGTGGTGATGGGGGAGTACGCGATGTTGCCGCCTTCGATGACAATCGCCCGTCCATTGACCAGCGCGTTTGCCACTTTGCGATGCGCGCGACTGCAGATTGCCGCCACCGTGGCGCGGGCAATGCCCATGTTCTGGGCGACTTCCTCCTGATTGAGCCCTTCCAGGTCACAGAGGCGCAGAACCTCGAGCTCGTCGACCGTCATGTCGATGGCGTCTCCGCTGGCAAGGCCGTCGGGGGTAAAACCGCGATATTCGGGGATGATCCCGACGCGGCGCAATTTTTCGCGTCTTCCTGCCATGCACCCTCCAAATCTGACATATGTCAACAATAGAATAGCGCGTTGGTCGTTAAGCGCAAGATATTTCTGGCATATGTCAGAAAATGACGGCTTATGTTAGGGTTGTGGGGTCGAGTATGCCTGGGCTACAATGAATCTCGCTTATAGGCGACTGACAGGAGGGTCAATGAGCAAGGCTGATCAACAGTTTGTAACCATGTGCCGCGATATCTTGGACCATGGCACCACCACCGAGGGCCAAAAGGTCCGCCCGGTGTGGGAGGACGGCACCCCTGCCTATACCATTAAAAACTTTGGCGTCACGGCACGCTACGACCTGCGTGAGGAGTTCCCCGCGCTCACCCTGCGTCGTACGGCCCTCAAATCTGCTATGGACGAGATCCTGTGGATCTATCAAAAGAAGTCCAATAACGTACATGACCTCAACAGCCATATTTGGGATGAGTGGGCCGACGAGACCGGCTCCATCGGCAAGGCCTACGGGTATCAGATTGGGCAGAAGAGCCATTATGCCGAGGGTGACTTTGACCAGATGGACCGCGTGCTGTACGACCTTAAGCACACGCCGTACAGCCGCCGCATTATGACAAACACCTATGTGTTCAGCGATCTGTCCGAGATGCATCTGTATCCGTGCGCCTACAGCGTGACATATAACGTGACGCAGCGCCCGCAGGATGACAAACCGACGCTCAACATGATTCTTAACCAGCGCAGTCAGGACATTTTGGCCGCGAACAACTGGAACGTGTGCCAGTATGCCATTTTGCTGATGATGGTCGCACAGTCCGTCGATATGATTCCCGGCGAGCTGCTGCATGTGATCGCCGACGCCCATATCTACGACCGTCATGTCGATATCGTCCGCGAGCTTATCGAGCGTCCGCAGTTTGCGGCTCCCAAGGTTTCATTGAACCCCGACGTGCATGATTTCTACGCGTTTACGACCGATGACCTGATCGTTGAGGGCTACGAGCACGGCCCGCAGGTCAAGAACATTCCTATTGCGGTGTAGGTGGCGCTCATGATGTGTAAGCTTTCTGCCATCGTCGCCGTGTGCGATGATTGGGGCATTGGGTGCGAGGGCGACATGGTCGTCTCCAATCGCGCCGATATGCGCCATTTTGTGGCGTGCACCAAGGGGTGTCCGGTCATTATGGGTCGCAAGACGCTGCTGAGTTTTCCCGGCGGACGTCCGCTCAAGAACCGTCGCAATATCGTGCTTACGCGCGACGAGAGCTTTGCCCCCGAGGGCGTCGACGTGGTGCATAGCGTGGACGAAGCGCTCGCCGCGGTTGCCGATGAGTCTGTTGCCTGGGTAATCGGTGGCGGCGAGGTGTATCGGCAGTTTTTGCCGTATTGCGCCGAGGCCGAGGTCACGCACGACCATTGCACCCATGCCGTGGACACGTACTTTCCCGACTTGGACGCCGATCCCGCGTGGGAGATTGCGTGGCGTGGCGGTGTTGCCACGATTGCCTTGGGCGAGGGCGACGAGGGTGTCGATTATGAGTTCGTGACGTATCGTCGCGTTGAGGCGTAAACAGCCTGGCGTGAACGGTATCATCGGGTTGATTGAATGCATGGGGCGGCGCTTAGCGTCGCCTCGTTTGGTATAGATGTGCTGTACAGAAGGGTGTGGGCTGGCTGCTATGACTGATGCCGTTGAGGTTCTGCGAATTGATTCGCTCGAGGACGAGCGGCTCGATGCCTACGTGCGACTGACCGAGCGCGAGCTGCGCTGCGTGTTGGAGCCGCAAAAGGGCATCTTTATCGCCGAGAGCGCCAAGGTTATCGAGCGCGCGGTGCGTGCCGGATACCAGCCGGTGAGCTTCCTTTTGGGTGAACGCTGGCTCGACCAAATGATGCCGTTGTTCGAGCGCCTGGTCGTGCGCGAGGGCGCGGGTCCGGTTCCTGTGTTCGTGGCCTCCATGGAACTCATGGAGCAGCTAACGGGCTTTAACGTGACGCGCGGCGCGCTGGCGGCGTTCCGTCGCCCGCGTCAGATTCCGGTTGATGAGTTCTTGGACGGCGTCGTTGAGGCGGCAGGGGAGCGCCCGGTGCGCGTATGCGTGCTCGAGGGTATTGTCGACCACACGAACGTGGGTGCGATTTTCCGCTCGGCTGCCGCGCTCAATGTCGACGGCATTCTGGTGAGCCCTACGTGCTGCGATCCACTGTATCGTCGCTCGGCTCGCGTGAGCATGGGCACCGTGTTTCAGGTGCCGTGGACGCGTATTGGCAGTGAGGCGCGCGTGTGGCCGCATGACGGGTTGGCGTCGCTGCATCATGCCGGTTTTTCGTGCGCTGCGATGGCGCTGACGGACGATTCGGTGTCGCTGGACGATCCCGTGTTGCAGGAGATAGACCGCCTAGCGATCTTTATGGGTACCGAGGGTGCCGGCTTGGGTGCCAAGACCATTGCCGGCTGCGACCGAGCCGTGCGCATTCCGATGGCGCACGGGGTCGATTCACTCAACGTTGCCGCGGCGAGCGCCGTCGCCTTTTGGCAGCTGTGCCCGCACGTGAGCAATGAGTATCACTACCAGCCTGGTTTGTATCACTAGGCAGATATTTCGCACCTGGCTCTGATTCGGGGTGTTTCGGTCGACGCCAGTCGGTGCTAAGCTGGTATTGGCTTTGGTCTTAAATTGCCGTTTTGTTGTTTAACATACGTTGGCGGGGGAGGGCGTGTGGCTAAGAAATCTACGGCTATCGATGTAACGCAGGGTGTCATTTGGCAACAGCTGCTGTCGCTGTGCGTCCCTATCTTCTTTAGTTCGTTTTTTCAACAGGCTTACACGCTTATCGGTACGTTTATCGTCGGCCAGTTTGGTGGCAAGCTCGCATTGGGTGGCATTCAAGCCACGATGGTGCTTACCGAGCTCTGCATTGGCTTTTGCGTTGGCGTCGGCGCCGGCTGCGCGGTCATTACCGGTCAGTTTTTTGGCCAGCACGATGATGAGCGACTGAGTCGTTCGGTCCACACGGCCATGACGCTCGCGCTGGTGGGCGGTATCGTCTTCTCGATTCTTGGCATAGTGTTCGTTGAGCCCATGCTCGTTTTGATGAATACGCCGCATGAACTTTTGGCCGAGGGCGTTGCCTATGCTCGTTGCTACTTTGCCGCCATGGTTGCGGCGCTGCTGCTCAATATGGGGACCGCGCTGCTGCGTGCCGTGGGCGATACGCGCGGGCCTGCCGTGATCATCGCTTCCGGCTGTCTTGTTAATGCGGTGCTGGATGTCATCTTCGTTGCCGTGCTTCATATGGAGGCTCTGGGCTGCGGCATCGCGGTGGCGCTGACCATTTGCTCCAACGCCACGATGATCGTAATTCGCATGATGCACGCACCGGGGGCGTGGCGGCTTTCGCTGTCCAAACTCGGCATTGATCCTGGCATTTGTAAGAGCATGATCTCGTGTGGTCTGCCGCTTGGCTTTCAGTCTGCTGCGTATTCGATTTCCAACGTTTTGATTCAGGTGTCGGTCAACTCGTTTGGTGCCGATGTCACCACGGCGTGGGGTCTTTCTGGCCGTTTGGATGGCATTGTCTGGATGGTTACCGAGGCGCTCGGCGTGTCGATCACCACGTTCTCCGCACAGAACTTTGGCGCGCGCAACTACGAGCGCATGCGCAAGGGCTACCATACGTCGCTCGTGCTGTCGTTTATGCTCATTGGTGGCCTGTCTGCCGTGCTGCTGGTGTTCTCGGGCCCGTTGTCGCGTCTGTTTGTCGACGATGCTTCGATTTCGGCGTACACCACGACGATCCTTCATTTCATCGCGCCGTTCTACGCGATTTTCTCGATTATCGAAAACGCGTCGGGATCCATTCGCGGTGCCGGCGTGAGCTTGCAGCCCATGTTGCTCACGATTTTTGGCACCGTCGTGCTCAGGGTGATCTGGGTGTTTGCGATTATGCCGTTCGATCCCTCGCTTGAGCACCTGCTGCTGGTATACCCCGTAACCTGGCTCATCACGGCCACGATGTTCACCATCTACCACCACAGCGGCAACTGGCTAGGCCGCGCCACCGCCAAATGATCCCTTGGGGGCGGAGGAAAACGGATCATTTCTCTCCGTCGTGATGTCGATGATCCGTTTTCCTCCGTCTCCTTTGGATCAATTAGTATTCGATGCCTTGACGGGCTAGGAGGCCTTCGTCGAAGTAGTGTTTGATGGGGCGCATTTCGGTGACTAGGTCGGCGAGGTCCGCGAGGGGCAGCAGCCCGCGTCCGGTGAGCACGAGCTCTGTGGTGGCGGGCTTCAGCGCGATCAGCCCCTCCACATCCTCGCGCGTCACAAAGCCGCGGCGCATGGCCTCGCCGAGTTCGTCCAAAATCAGAACGTCGACCTGTGATATCTGCTCGCGTGCGAGCTCCATGATCTGTGCGGCGCAAGCCTCGGGCGTGTCGCGATCGGCCTGCACAATACGCAGCCCCAGGCGCGGCGCGGCATCATGCTCGGCGCAGTGCAGTTTCTTGGCAAACTGCAGCATAAGCACGTCGAGCCCATAGCCCGTCGCGCGCAAGGCGAGCCCCAACGCAGCCGTCGTTTTGCCCTTGCCGTCGCCTGTATAAATTTGAACCTTGCCGACTTCCAGTGATGCCATCTCTGTCCTTTCGTGCCCGGCATCGGTTTATCGCCGTCCGGGTTGGGTATTCTAGATAGCATTATCAACCCCAGTAGATGGAGTTCAAGCAGATGGAGATGGATGACAACAAACGTAGACGGAATATGATCCTCTATGTGCTCATCGCCTTCGTCGTCTACCTCGTGCTCTCGACCGTTCTGTTCCCCAACATCGGTCACACGCAGCAGATTACGAAGACCGATTACTCGACGTTTGTCAAAGCGCTCGATAAGAAGAGCGTCGACAAGGTCGAGTACAACACGGACGATTACACGATTTATTACACCAAGAAGGGCGAGGACGAGAACATCGCCTACAAGACGACCGGTGTGCCGAATGATGTGGGTTTTACCGATCGCGTGCTTGAATCTGGCGCCTCGCTTGAGTCGGTCATTCCCGATAAGAATTCGGGTCTGATGACCTACTACCTGCTCACGTTCATTCTTCCCATGGCGATTTTCTTCCTCATCGGCTGGTGGCTCAATCGCCGCATGAAGAAGGCCATGGGCGATGACGGCCCGTCGATGAACTTTGGTGGCGGCGGTTTTGGCGGCGGCGGACTGGGCAAGTCCGGTGCTCGCGTGATTGCTTCCAAGGATGTGGGCGTGACCTTTAAGGACGTCGCTGGCCAGGAAGAGGCCAAGGAGTCTCTCAAAGAGGTCGTCGACTTTCTGGAGAAACCGCAGCGCTACGAGGAAATCGGCGCCAAGCTGCCGCGCGGTGCTCTTCTTGTTGGCCCTCCGGGTACCGGTAAGACCCTGCTTGCCAAAGCCGTTGCCGGCGAGGCGGGCGTGCCGTTCTTTAGCATTTCGGGCTCTGAGTTTGTCGAGATGTTCGTCGGCCGTGGTGCCGCTAAGGTTCGCGACCTGTTTAAGCAGGCCAAGGAAAAGGCCCCGTGTATCGTATTTATCGACGAGATCGATACTATCGGTAAGAAGCGTGACGGCGGCGGCTTTAGCGGCAACGACGAGCGCGAGCAGACGCTCAACCAGCTGCTGACCGAGATGGACGGCTTCGATAACCACAAGGGTATCGTCGTCCTCGCTGCCACCAACCGTCCCGACAGCCTCGATCCCGCTCTGCTGCGCCCCGGTCGTTTTGATCGCCGCATCCCCGTTGAGCTGCCCGACCTGACCGGCCGCAAGAACATCCTTGAGCTGCATGCCAAGAGCGTGAAGACGCAGCCGCCGATCGACCTGACTGCGATTGCCCGCGCCACGCCCGGTGCCTCGGGTGCCGACTTGGCAAACATCATCAACGAGGGTGCCCTGCGCGCCGTCCGCGAGGGTCGCAAACGCGCCACCCAGGATGATTTTGAGGAGTCGGTGGAGGTTGTCATCGCCGGCCAGCAGCGTAAGTCGACGGTGCTGTCCGATCACGAGAAGCAGGTTGTGTCCTACCACGAGATCGGCCATGCCATCGTTGCCGCCCGTCAGAAGGGCTCCGCTCCGGTCACCAAGATCACCATCGTGCCGCGCACGAGTGGCGCTCTGGGCTACACCATGCAGGTCGAGGAGGACGAGCGCTTCCTGACGACGCGCCAGGAGGTTCTGGACAAGCTCGCCGTCTACTGCGGTGGTCGCGCGGCCGAGGAGCTCATCTTTGGCGAGATGACGACCGGCGCCGCCAACGATATCGAGCAGGCTACCAAGCTCGCCCGCAACATGGTGACGCGCTTTGGTATGTCCGACGAGTTTGGCATGATGGCGCTCGGTACCGTTCAGAATGCGTACCTTAACCAGGACACGTCGCTCACCTGCGCCCCCGGCACGGCCGAGCGCGTGGACGCGATTGTCGCCAAGCTGATCGAGGACGCGCATGATCGCGCTCTGCAGATCCTGAAGGAGAACAAGTTCAAGCTCCACGAGCTGGCTCGTTATCTGTACAAGAAGGAGACGATCACGGGCGAGGAGTTCATGAACCTCCTCACGCGCGAGAATCCGCTGATGCCGAAGCAGCAGTAATACTAGTTGCGCAGTGTCAATCGCCCCATTTGAGTGTCCATCTCAAATGGGGCGTTTTGCGTGGGGGAGTTGTATATGAAGATCGTAGTGAGCGCCTGCTTGATAGGCGAGAGCTGCAAGTATAACGGACTCGATAACTACCATCGCGAGCTGGTCGAAGCGTGCGAACGCACGGGGACCGAGGTCCTGTTGGTATGCCCTGAGGTTTTTGGTGGCTTGCCCACGCCGCGCAAGCCGTCCGAGATTGTTAACGGCGAGGTTCGCACCTGCGAGGGCATCTCGGTCGATCGCGAGTATCGCCTTGGTGCCCAACGAGCGCTCGACATGTGCGAGCAAGCGGGCGGGCCGGAAGAGATCGCTGCGTGCATCCTGCAGGACCGTAGTCCCTCGTGCGGTGCGGGCCGCATCTACGACGGAACATTCAGCGGTACCCTCACGGTGGGCAATGGCGTCTTCGTTGATTTACTGCTCCGCCACGGTTATCGCGTGATCCCGGCTAGCGAGTTCGACCCCAGCATGTTTGAGCAAAAAAAACCACTACAAGGGTGTTGCTCCCTTGTGGTGGTTTTGGGCTAGGCCTAGAGCGTGTGGCCGTAGGCGTTGGCGGCCTTGATGGCGGCGGCGAATTTTTCGTCGGTGAAGGGCTCCGGGTTGCCTTGCTTCCACTCGTTGGTGGCGTGCGCGTGCTCGCACAGGGCAGGGATGTCGGCCTCGGAAAGCCCGACCTGCTCAAGCGTCACGGGCAGCCCCATCTGCTTGTTAAAGGCGGCGTAGCGCTCAAGGTTCTCGGTATCGCCCGTGTAGGCGAACAGCACCAGCACGCCCAGGCTCACGACCTCACCGTGCAGGTAGGATCCCTCACGCGGAATACTGCAGGTGGCGTTGTAGAATGCGTGCGCCACGCTCGAGTTGTAGTAGTAATCGTTCTGGTTGGTCAGGTTGGAGACGTAGCCCGTGTTGACCACGATGTCGAGCGCAATCTGCTTGACGGCCTCGCTCGACAGGTTCTGGCGCACGTCCTCAAGACCCTGGACGCCATAGGTAAACAGTGGCTCGGAACAGGTGTGGGCGAGCGCCAGGCCAAGACCGGCGGTGTGCTCCAGGTTGCCGGCGCTCGTGGCGTACTCGACCTCGGGCTGTTTAGACAGGGCATCGCCCACGCCGGCCCAGAAGTACTCTGCCGGTGCCTCGGCGATGATCTTGGGGTTGATGAAGATGTGCGCCGGTCTGTTGGGGTACGAATAGCCCTCGAGCGAGCCGTCGTCGTTATACACGACGGCAATGGCGGTCGCGGCCGAGCAGTTGGAGCAGATCGTCGGCACCGTAAAGACGATCTTCTTGAGCTCGATAGCTGCGGTCTTCACGGTGTCGAGCGCCTTGCCGCCGCCGCATGCGATAAGCACGTCGGCTTCCTGGCAGGCAGGGGAGTTTACGACCTTGGCGATATTTGCGCGCGTACTGTTGGTGCCGTAGACGCGCGTCTCCAGAATTTCGACGTCGGTACCCGCCAGCGCAGCTTCGATACCGGGAAGTGCTGCGGCCAGTGCCCGCTTGCCACCGATGATCGCGACCTTCTTCGCGCCGTACTCGGCCAGCGCGCCGGGCAGCTCGTCAAAGCAATCCTCGCCAACGGTGTAGTCGCTCATTCCAATCGTGCGCATAGCAACCTTCTTTCGTTCGATAAAGTGCTTTCAGGTATTTTGCTCCAAGAGAAGGTCCACAGCCGCGAGAAATTTCGATCGTATAAAACCAGTGTTGAGGGTTTTTCGCCGGCGCGGAACGTGCTAGCATACACCGCATGAGCGTTGATGGGGACGAGTAGTCGGCCGTCCGCATGCTACAGAGAGCGGGGAGCGCTGAGAACCCGTGCATGCGACCGATGAAAATCACCCCGGAGCTGCGGTCCCAACGGACGCGCCGCACAGGCACGTCTTAGTAGATATCGCCGAGATGGTCGTCGATACAGATCAGCCGAGTAACGGATGCGAGCGCGCGGCGACGCGGGCGAGGGCATCTAAGCTGGGTGGTTAAGCGAAGAGCTTTTGCGGGCGTACGGCCCGTTTTGTGGCGCTTCGTCCCAGCTTGTAGGGACGGGCGCTTTTTGGTGCCCTACGGGCGTGCGCGCCCACGACATGAAAGGGGTACCGTGGCAAACGAGTACAAGCAGACGATGAATCTGCCCAAAACCGGATTTCCCATGCGTGCCGGTCTTTCCAAGTCCGAGCCCAAGCGACTCAAGGACTGGCAGGACAACAAGGTCTACGAGCAGGTTCTGAAGAAGAACGAGGGTCACAAGAAGTTCGTGCTGCACGACGGCCCTCCGTACGCCAACGGTCCGATCCACATCGGCCACGCCATGAACAAGATCTCCAAGGACATGATCAACCGTTACTGGATGATGCAGGGCTATGAGGTTCCCTATGTCCCCGGCTGGGACTGCCACGGCCAGCCGATCGAGCATAAGGTCGAGGAGAAGCTCGGCACCGAGAAGTTCAACCAGACCCCCACGGCCAAGATCCGTGAGCTCTGCAACGAGTTCGCTGTCGAGAACATCGAGCTTCAGAAGGCCGGTTTCCGTCGTCTGGGCGTGCTCGGCGACTGGGACAACCCCTATCTGACGCTCTATCACCAGCATGATGCCGCCGACATCGAGGTCTTTAAGGCCATGTTCGATAAGGGCATGATCTATCGCGGCCACAAGCCGGTTCACTGGTGCAAGCACTGCCACACCGCGCTGGCCGAGGCCGAGATCGAGTACTCCGACGAGACGAGCCCCTCCATCTTCGTGCGCTTTGAGATGACCTCCAAGCCCGCCGGCCTCGAGAACTTCGACGGCCCGGTCGACTTTATCATCTGGACGACTACGCCGTGGACCATCCCCTCCGACCAGGCCGTTTCCCTCAAGCCCGGCGCCGCCTATGTCGCCGTTGAGCACGATGGTCGTGCCGAGGTCATGCTCGAGGACCTGGCGCCCAAGTGCTGCGAGGAGTTTGGCTGGGAGTACACTCCGGTAATGGTCGACGGCAAGCCCTATGTGGTTCCCGCCGAGACTTTCCACCACATCCACTACAAGCAGCCGATCTTTGACGGCGTTGAGGGCGTGGCGCTGCTGGCCGATTACGTTGGTGTCGATGACGGTACCGGTATCGTCCACAACTCGCCCGGCCACGGCGTCGACGACTACTTTGCCTGCCTCAAGGAGGGCATCACCGACATTTGCATGCCGGTCGATGACGACGGCAAGTTCTACACCGGTGAGGAGTTTGGCACCGGTGGTCCCTTCAGCGGTATGGATACCGATGAGGCCAACCCGCACATCATCGAGTTCCTGCGCGAGCGCGGCACCCTGGTCCTCGAGAAGAAGATCACGCACAGCTATCCGCACTGCTGGCGCTGCAAGCACCCGGTGCTTTTCCGTGCTACCGACCAGTGGTTTGTCTCGATGGACAAGACCGGTTTGCGCGAGCAGGCTGGCAAAGAGGTCCGCGAGAACGTCAAGTGGTATCCGGCCCACGCGGCCAATCGCATTGGCGCCATGGTCGAGCAGCGTCCCGACTGGTGCATCAGCCGTCAGCGCAACTGGGGCGTGCCTATCCCCAGCTACACCTGCGCCGACTGCGGCGAGAAGGTCATGAACGACGCCACGCTCGACGCCGTTATCAAGCTCTTCCACGAGAAGGGCTCCGACGCCTGGTTCACCGACGCTCCCGAGAGCTACCTGGGCGAGGCCTGCGTCTGCCCCAAGTGCGGCGGCCATCACCTCAAGGCCGATAAGGACATCCTCGACGTGTGGTGGGACTCCGGCGTTTCCTGGAAGGCCGTCTGTGAGTATCGCCCCGAGCTTGAGTACCCGGCGGACGTGTACCTCGAGGGCTCCGACCAGCACCGTGGTTGGTTCCAGAGCTCGCTGCTTACCTCGGTGGGTGCCAACGGCCATGCTCCGTACAAGGCGGTCGTTTCGCAGGGCTTCACGCTCGATGGCCAAGGCCGCAAGATGTCCAAGTCGCTCGGCAACGTCATCGACCCTAATAAGGTCTGCGACGAGATGGGCGCCGACATCATCCGCCTGTGGGTTGCCTCCGTCGACACCAGCTCCGATGTTTCCATCGACCACGAGATTCTCGCTCGTACGTCCGATGCCTACCGTCGCTTCCGTAACACGTTGCGCTTCCTGCTCTCCGAGCTCGAGGGTCAGTTTGAGCCCGAGACCGATGGCGTTGCCTTTGCCGACCTGTTGCCGCTCGACAAGCTTATGGTTGCCCGCCTGACCCAGGTCCAGGCCGAGGTCGACGATGCCTACTCTTGCTACGAGTTCCCGCGCGCCTACCGTGCGCTTTACGACTTCGTGGTTACCGAGCTCTCCAATGTGTATCTCGATGCCCTGAAGGACCGTCTGTACTGCGACAAGCCCGGCTCGCTCGAGCGCCGCAGCGCCCAGACCGTGCTGGCCGAGCTCTTCTCGATGCTCATGCGCGACTTGCAGCCGATCCTGTCCTACACGGTCGACGAGGCCATGGCCTATGCGCCCGCCGGCTGCGTCGATCATCAGAAGTACGCCGCGCTGCTCGATTGGTACAAATCGCCCATCACGGTCGACGAGGCCAATGAGTTTGAGGGTGTGCTCGAGGCTTCTCTCGAGCTCCGTAGCGCTGTGACCAAGGCCCTTGAGGATGCCCGCTCCGCCGGCACCTTCACCAAGAGTCAGCAGGTCCGCGTCAAGGCGGTCGTTCCCGCCGAGATGTATGCGCTGCTGACCGGCGACAAGGCCGTCGACCTGGCCGAGTTCTACATCGTCTCCGATGTTGAACTGACCCAGGGCGAGGAGCTCTCCGTTGCCATTGAGGCTGCCGAGGGCGAGTGCTGCGACCGTTGCTGGAACTATCGCACCACCGTCGGCGAGTATAACGGCCACGCGCATATTTGCGAGAGGTGTGCGAATGCCCTTTAAGGCACGGTAACTCGGCATTTTAGTTATAGGGAGAATTTGGACGCCTTCGGCCCATTTGCCCCGCTGAATATAAGCGGCATTCTGTTTTTCGGAATGCCGCTTTCGTTTTTAGCTGGTTATTTCACTTGTGTTGGTGGATATGTCGTGCGCTCTGCGTGTGGCAATATAAGATGGTTACTTGCGTTAAACGTAATTCGATGTTCTTGAGGGTAGGGGATTTCTTTGGGTCGTTCTGCGGATATGACGCCGCCTTTGCGTTGGCGGTTGGGTGTTGCTGGTGGCGTGGCGTTGGCCGTGCTGCTTGTTGACCAGCTGACCAAGCTTGCGGTTCGTGTCGTGGGCGATGCTCTGCATGTGACTGTTATCCCCGGTGTGATCGACTTCCTTTTCGTGCGCAACATCGGTGCTGCCTTTAGCATGGGCGAGGGCCATGGCATAGCGTTTGCCGTACTGGCGCTTGCGGTTATTGTCGCCATCGCCGTGTACCTGGTTCGCGCGCCCCAACTCGCTCGCCTGGAGGTCGTGGGCATGGCGATGGTTGCGGGCGGTGCTATCGGCAACGCGATCGATCGCTTAGCTATGGGCTTTGTGACTGATTTTATTGCCACTACCTTCATTGATTTCCCCGTCTTTAATGTTGCGGACATCGGTATTACCGTGGGTGTCGTGCTCGCCCTCGTTGGTTACATGTTCTTGAGTCCCGCCGCTCGCGAGGTCGATGCGACCGCCGAGCTCAACGCCCGTGACGAAGCCCGCGCTAAGCGCAAGGCCCAGCAACGTGGGGAGCGTGCCCGCAAGATTCGCGAAAGGAATGAGCGCTAATGGCCGACATCCATATTCTTGTTGCCGACGATTCTGCTGGTCAGCGGCTTGATGCCTATCTGGGCGCCAACGACGGCTGCCCCACGCGCTCTGCCTGTGCGCATCTGATTGAGGGCGGCTCCGTCGCCATCAACGGCGAGACCTGCCTGTCTAAAAAGTACGCCGTGCGTGCCGGCGACCGTATTTCGGTCGACCTGCCCGAGCCGCACGATCCCACCGACGTGATCCCCGAGGCCATCCCGCTCGACATTCGCTATGAGGACGACTATCTCATCGTGCTCTCCAAGCAGCGTGGCTTGGTGTGCCATCCTGCCCATGGACATGAGAGCGGCACGCTTGCCAACGCCCTGGTCTATCACTGCGGTATCGACCATCTGGGCACCGTGCAGGGCGAGGACCGCCCCGGCATCGTGCATCGCCTGGATCGCGATACCTCTGGTCTTATGCTCGCGGCCAAGGACGACGACACCCAGCGTGCGCTTCAAAACCTTATCCGCACGCGTACGCTCGACCGTCGCTACATCACGCTTGTCCACGGTCATATCGCCATGGATGAGGGCACCATCAACACCGGTATCGCTCGTTCCACGCGTGACCGCGTCAAGATGGCAGTTTCGGACGATCCTTTCGCGCGCCAGGCCATTACGACCTTCAAGGTGCTCGAGCGCTTCGATTCCACGCGCTTTGACGATGGCTATACGCTCGTCGAGTGCCATTTGTTTACGGGTCGCACGCACCAGATTCGCGTTCATATGCGCCATATCAATCACGCCTGCGTGGGCGATCCGCTGTACGGCAAATGCGATGCGCGCGCCGACCAGGGTCTGACCAGGCAATTCCTGCATTCCTGGCGCGTGGCGTTCGATCATCCGGTAACGGGGGAGCGCATCGAGTGCCGTGACGAACTGCCCTGGGATCTTGCTGCGGTTCTTGACGACCTGGCCCCGCGCTCGCTTGGCCGCACTGCCGCCGGTGACGAGATTGTTCCTCAGCTCGGCTTGCTCGAAGCCTAGTCAGTTTTAGGTGGTTTCTTGAACTCGGTAAGCCTGCGGTAAGATATACGATTGTCTACGTTACGCGTTCCCGGGAGCCTGTATGCTCGCCTTTTTACAAACCAACACGCCCATCGTGATCTTCAATCAGATTGTCGTCACGCTGCTCACGGTCTGCTTTCTGTACCAGGTGGTCTTCTTTGTCATCGGTGCTCTTCGTGGCGAGGTCGCGCCTCCCAAGGCCAAAAAACTCCACCGCTATGCCTTCTTTATCGCGGCGCATAACGAGGAAGCCGTGATCGCCAACCTCGTACGCTCCATCAAGGACCAGGATTATCCGTCCGAGCTCATTGAGGTCTTCGTGGTCGCCGATGCTTGCACCGACAATACGGCACAGCTTGCGCGCGAGGCCGGTGCTATTGTTTATGAGCGCAATGACCTGGCCCGTAAGGGCAAGAGCTGGGTCATGGACTTTGGTTTCGATCGCATTCTCAACGAGTATCCCGACACGTTTGAGGGTTACTTTATCTTCGATGCCGACAACGTTATCTCCCGCGATTACGTGTCTAAGATGAACGATGCCTTTGACCAGGGCTTCCATGTGGTCACGAGCTATCGCAATTCCAAGAACTTCGGCAGCTCGTGGATCTCGGCAGCTAATGCCACTTGGTACCTGCGCGAGGCGCGCTTCCTCAACAACGCGCGTAATATCTGCAAGACGTCCTGCGCTGTCTCGGGTTCGGGCTATCTCATTTCTGCCAGCGTGATCGAGGGCATGCACGGCTGGCAGTTCCATACGCTGACCGAGGATATCCAGTTCACCACGTTCTGCGCCATTCACGGCATTCGCATCGGTTACGCACCGGCGGAGTTCTTTGACGAACAGCCCGTGACGTTTAAGGCGTCCTGGAAACAGCGCATGCGTTGGACCAAGGGCTTCTACCAGGTGTTCTTTACCTACGGTAAGCACCTGGTCAAGTCGACGTTCCGCTATCATCGCTTTGCTGCCTACGACATGTTTATGACGATCGCCCCGGGCATGCTGCTGTCCCTGATCTCCATGCTCGCTAACGTGACCTTCCTCGTCGTGGGTGGCCTTTCGCACGGCTTTTTGGCCACCGAGGTCGAGATGCAGGCTTGTGCCGCGTCGCTTATCATGACCTTCGTGATGCTGTATCAGACGTTCTTTATCCTGGCGCTACTCACAACCATCTTTGAGTACAAGCACATTCACTGCGCGCAAAAGTGGCGCTTGGTGACCAACCTGTTTACCTTCCCGATCTTTATGTTCAGCTATATCCCCATTACGGTGGCCGCGCTGTTCCTCAAGGTCGACTGGGTTCCGACGCAGCACGCCGTAAGCGTCACCCTCGACGAAGTTATGCAGGGTGCCAAATAGCCACCACCTAAACCACCACAAAGGGGACAGGCACCTTTGTGGTGGTTTTTTCGTTTGAACCCTAGGTTGAGGGGGTTTCGTTGTTCTATATCCCGTTTTGGCTGTGCGCCTTTGCCGGTGCGCTCATCGATGCCCGTGAGCGGCGGTTTCCTAACGCGCTCGCCGCTGCCTGTGCCGTGGCGGCATTTGCGGGCGTCTGGCTTGATCTTGGCCTGAACACCGCACTTGACCACGCCGACCTCGCGGTCATCGTGTACTTGGCTCTCGTGTTGACCGAGTCCCTCTGGCGTCGTGTTCGTCAGGCCCCCGGTATCGGCATGGGAGATGCCAAGGCGCTCTTTGCCCTTTGCACCCTCGACCCTTTGGGTGGCATCGTTGCGTTTGCTACCTCGCTCCTTGCACTTGCTGTCGCATGCCTCATCACAAAATCGCGCTCCTTGCCATTGCTGCCGTTTTTAGTGCCGATATTTGCCATAATCGAGATCGTGGGTAGTACGCTGTAACCGTTTGCGCGCCCTTTTTAAGGAGCATGCCATGGCAATCAATCAAGAGACAGCCGCCATTAAGGCGCGCATGGATCGCATTCCCGCGGCGTTGTCGCCCGAGCTGGTCGAACGTATCGCCGCCGACCGCGCCTCGGGTGTCGTTAACCCTTATCGATGCAACGATGACCAGGTCATCCGTCGTGTTGATCGGACTGCGGACCAAGGCACGCTCATGCGTCCGGCCTTTATGCGCGATGCCGAAAAGATTCTTCATCTGCCCGCGTACGCCCGATACGCCGGTAAAACGCAGGTCTTCAGTTTTCGCAGCAACGACGACCTGTCGCGCCGCGGCCTGCACGTTCAGCTTGTTTCGCGCATTGCACGCGATATCGGACGTGCTCTGGGGCTCAACTGCGATCTGATTGAAGCGATTGGCTTAGGCCACGACTTGGGTCACACACCCTTTGGCCATGCCGGCGAGCGATTCCTCAACGATATCTATCTCGAGCGCACGGGTCGTTATTTTTCCCATAACGTGCAGTCGGTCCGCGTGCTCGATGCACTGTACGGTCGCAACGTGTCGCTTCAGACGCTCGATGGTGTGCTGTGCCACAATGGCGAGTACGAGCAACGCGTGTTTGATCTCTCGGATATGGGTTCCTTTGAGCAGTTCGACCAGACGGTCGAGGACTGTATCGCCACAGGCTATAGCGCGATTGAGCACCTGCGCCCCATGACGCTCGAGGGCTGCGTGGTTCGCATCTCGGATATCCTTGCCTACGTGGGGCGCGATCGCCAGGATGCCATTGCGGCAGGTCTGCTGTCGCCCGATGCTTTTGAAGATGGCCTGGGCGGTGCGTACAACAGCTGGATCCTCACGCATGCCTCCATCGATATCGTTGAGCACAGCTATGGCAAGCCGCGCATCGAGATGAGCGAGGTCCTGTTTGAGGAAATCCGTCGGGCCAAGCGCGAGAACTACGAGAAGATCTATAGCAAGGGCGGCATCGAAGGCGACTCTGAAGCGGAACTGCGCGAGGCGTTCGAAAAGCTCTACGACCGTTGCCTGCTGGATATAAACGAAGGCGACGAGTCCTCCTACATCTTTAAGCACCACATTTCGCGCATTGAGCAGCAGCTTTCCTACTACGACCGTACCTATGCATGGCAGGATGACAAGGACCAAGCCGTGGTGGATTACATTGCGAGCATGACAGATGGCTATTTCTGCGAGCTCACAAGCAAGCTGTTTCCGGGACTGAAGTTTCCGCACCGTACCTATATTAACGAACGGTAGTTCGTATTTATTCGGTATACTGTTCGTGGAAAAAAGTTTTTGATTGATGCACGGGATGGCTATGGACGACCTATTTTCTGCTTCGACGCGCGAGCGTTCCTTTCAGAATGCACCGCTTGCGGTGCGCATGCGCCCCAATTCGCTCGACGAGTATGTGGGCCAGCAAAAGGCCGTCGGTAAGGGCTCGTGGCTGCGTGCCGCGATTGAGCATGACGTGCTGTCGAGTGTGATTCTGTACGGGCCGGCCGGTACGGGCAAGACGACGCTGGCCCACATTATCGCCAACCATACTAAGAGTGAGTTTGTCGAGGTCAGCGCTGTGACGGGCACCGTAAAGGACTTGCGCCGCGTGATCGACGAGGCCAAGACGCGCCTGAATACCTACGACCGTCGCACCATTCTTTTCATCGACGAGATTCACCGCTTCTCTAAGTCGCAGCAGGATGCCTTGCTGCATGCGGTTGAGAACCGTACCGTCATTATGATTGGCGCCACGACGGAGAACCCGTACTTTGAGGTCAACTCGGCATTGTTGTCGCGCGGTCGCGTCGTGGAGCTTGAGCATCTTAAAGACGAGGATATCGCCACACTGATCGAGCGTGCACTCGAGGCGCCGCAGGGTTTGAACGGCAAGTTCTCGGCCGATGAGGATACGGTTAAGACTATCTGCACGCTGGCTGCGGGCGACGCTCGCTCGGCGCTCACGACGCTCGAGCTTGCGAGCGAGATTGCCGTCACGCGCCCCGATACCGAGGGAACGCCAGCGCCGGCGGCGGGGGAGCGCTATCCCATCACCGTGGATGACGTGAAGATTGCCAACCCGCGGCGCGGTTTTTCGTATGACAAAAACGGTGATATGCATTACGACATCATCAGTGCGTTCATTAAGTCCATGCGCGGTAGCGACCCCGATGCCACGGTCTACTGGCTTGCGCGCATGATTGACGCGGGAGAGGATCCCAAGTTTATTGCACGCCGTATTATGATTCATGCTTCTGAGGACGTTGGCAACGCCGACCCGCAGGCGCTTTTGGTGGCACATGCCGCGTTTAAGTCTGCCGAGGTCATTGGCTATCCCGAGTGCCGCATTAACCTGGCTCAGGCTGCACTCTATGTGTGCCTGGCGCCTAAGTCCAACGCGTGCGAGGCTTCGATCGATGCGGCGCTTGCCGATATCCATAACAGCGGATTGCGCGAGGTGCCCAGCTATCTTCGCGATCGTCACCGCCCCGGCAGCGACGAGTACGGTGTATACAAGTACCCGCACGATTATCCCGAAGGTTGGGTCGACCAGCGCTATTTGCCTGAGGGGTTGGAGCGCGGCGCGTTCTGGCAGCCTGCGGGCCGCGGCTGGGAAGAGTGGCGTGTGGAGCAAAGCGAACGCGACCGGAGCGGTAACGCGCCCAAGTAGGTCATTGGCACCACCCACATTCCCCTTGGGTATCTTTCCCCTTCTTTGGGGTACCATGAACAGCGTCTGTATTTCGATTTTTCCTGGAGGCTTGTATGAGTCCCATTCAAATCGCCCTGCTGGTGCTTGCCATTGCCGGCGTGTGGGCCATCGTTGAGCTCGCGCTTACCCTGCGCAAGACCCGCAACGTTGTCGACTCGCTCAATAAGACCGTGAACGACCTCAACAACACCATCGCCGAGGCGCAGCCGGTGGTGGCAAAACTCGACGGCGCTGTCGACGAGCTTACGCCGGCACTTGCCCAGATGGAGCCGCTGCTTAAGTCGAGCAAGACGGCAGTTGATGCCCTTACCTCCAATCTCGTCGAGGTTGAGGCGGTTGTCCGCGATATTTCCGAGGTTACGGGCAGCATGGCCGAGGCCAGCAATGCTGTGTCGAGCGTGACTGATTCTGCGGCAGGCGCCGTGCAAAAGCTCTTTAATAAGGTGAAAGCCCCCGCAGCCGACGCCGAGCGCAAGCTTTCCGCTGCGGCCGAAGCCGAGCAGCCGACCGAGCGCGTCCTGATTGGCGAAGCCGGGGACGAGGCCGCCGCGGACGACGATGATGGCCAGAAGCCTGTTGGCAAGCCGACTCAGTATTACACCTACACACCCGCCCAGACCTCCGAGGAGTCCTGTGATGAGTAGCGAAGCAACCTGCCCCATTACGCTGACCGTTGCCGGTGACCCACGTCTGGCGCGCCTGGTGCGTATGACGGCCGCCAACGTTGGCGCGCTGTGCTCTATGTCCGTCGATCGCATCGAGGACATCCGTATGGCTGCCGAGGAAGCCTTTATCTTTGGCTGCACGGCGGTTGATTCCGATGACATTACGATCAGGTTCGATGTCGACGAGTCTCACGTTGGCATGACCTTTACCTTTGGTGATCAGGCAACTGTCGACGAAGATGACCAGGCTGCCGTATATGCCGAGCTCATTTTGGCGAGCGTGTGCGATTCCTACGAAAAGACTTCGGCGCCCCTGACGCTTTCCCTCGACCTCAAGGCGGATATCTAATATGACCGAACGTTCCCGGAGCGGTAAGACCGCTTGGGACAAGGAGAAAACCCGCGAGCTGTTTCGTCGCTATAAAGAGACCGGTGATCCGGATGCTCGCGAGCAGCTCGTCATGTCCCATATGAACCTGGTAAGGTTTCTTGCCAACAAATTTAAGAATCGCGGTGAGCCGCTCGACGACCTGATGCAGGTTGGCTATCTGGGCCTGCTCAAGGCGATTGATCGTTTTGACCCCGAGCGTGGTCTCGAGTTCACCACGTTTGCCACGCCCACCATTCTGGGCGAGATTAAGCGCCACTTCCGCGACAAGGGCTGGAGCGTGCGCGTGCCGCGCCGTCTGCAGGAGCTCTCGGCTAAGGTCAACCAGGCCACCGACAAGCTTACCAACGAGTTGCAGCGCTCGCCCAAGGTTGAGGAAATCGCCGAGTACCTGGGCGTGACCGTCGACGAGGTGCTCGAAGCTATGGAATCGTCCTCGGCCTACACCTCGGTGCCCATCGAGGCCCCCGGTGCGTCCGATTCCGACGATGCGCCTTCGATTCTCGACCGCTATGCCGATGATGACAACGAGCTCGACTTTACCGATGACCGCCTGGTGATCGAGGAGGCCATTCGCGATTTCTCGCCGCGCGAGCGTGAGGTTATCGAGCTGCGCTTTGTGAAGGGCATGACCCAGATTGAGATTGCCAAGAAGCTGGGCATCTCGCAGGTGCAGGTCTCGCGCCTGCTTCGTCGTACCCTTAAGAAGATTCAAGACAAGATTGACCCCGACGGAGTGATGGTTCGTTCATGAATGAGCACCCCCAACAATCCGACCGCATACTGCGCGATACCCGCATTCTGACGCTTCGCATTTGGGCCGTCGTCGGTTGCATCGTTATCGCCGCTGTCATCTTTAACCTTATGGGCATCCTGGCGCCGGTTATCGAGTTTCTCGCTGTCGGTTCTATCATTGCTTTTGTGATGTCGCCGATCACCAACTGGCTCGAGCATCACGGCGTCGGTCGTGGCATCGGTTCGCTTGTCGCGCTCATCGTGGTTGTGGCGGTGCTCGTCGGCGTCGTCTGCATCCTGTCGCCGATTCTGTTCGGCCAGATTATGGAAGTCCTGAGCCGTCTGCCCGCACAGCTTCGCGTTGCGGGCGGCGACCTCAATGAGATGATCTCACACGCCAAGACGCTCAACAACACGCCGCTCAAGGAGTATCTGGACAACAATCTTTCTTCGCTGGTTACCGTGGCGTCGAAGTATGTCTCGCAAATCGCTGCCGAGCTCGGTCGCGGTGTATTCCCGCTTATTACCAACACGGCCTCGCAGCTGTTCGTCATCTTCCTGGGCCTGGTGCTTGCCTATTGGATGGCCTGCGATTACCCTCGCATGCACCATGAGATCTGCACCATTATCGGACAGGAAAAGGAGACCTCGTACCGCTTTATGGTCGCTATTCTGTCGCGCTCGGTGGGCGGCTACATGCGCGGTATGGTCGTGACGTCCATCTGCGGCGGTTTCCTCGCCTTTATCGGTTTTATGATCATCGGTCATCCGTATGCGGCGCTTATGGCCATATTTACCGGTATCATGCATTTGGTTCCGGTCGTAGGCCCCTGGGTGAGCGCTGCAATCGCGACAGTGCTCGGTTTCATGTTCAGCCCCATGTTGGCGTTATGGACGCTCATCGTGACGATGGTCGCGCAAAACGTCACCGATAACGTGATTTCGCCTAAGGTTATGCAGAGCTCGGTGCAGGTGCATCCCATCATGAGCCTCACGGCGCTCGTTATTGGTTCGGCGCTCATGGGTCCCATTGGCATGATCATTGCCATTCCGCTGTGCGCAGCCCTTAAGGGCATTTTCGTCTACTACTTTGAGAATGAGACCGGCCGCCAGCTTGTGGCATACGACGGCGCCGTGTTTAAGGGCACGCCGTATCGCGATGCCGAGGGCAATCCGGTCGCCGCCTATGACGCGCTTGGAGACGATACATTCATTTACGAGTCCGAGCTCATTGGCAACGAGACCGCGCCCGAGGCCCAGGCAATGCCCAAGCCCGAGCTCGAGAATCCCTGGATAAAGCTGTCGGGTCTTCAGCCCGATGCGACGGGTTTCTTCAAGAACCCCTTCGCCAAGGATGACGATTCCGATACGGACGACGACACCAAATCCGGCATCGACGGCTCTATGGACGATTCGGATTCCAAATAGGCCCTGTTAGTCGAGCTACTTCTTTGCCGGAGTTGTATACGAAACCGCTATACCCGCGGCAATTGCCATCAGGCAGCTCGCGATGAATCCGAACTCATACTTCAAAATGTTTGTTGCGGTCAGGGCGATAATCAACACTGTCGCAATTTGCAGAATTATCATTATTACGAAGAGATTGATTCCTTGTTTGGCCGAAGTCGTTGAATGAGTTTGGCTTTGTAGATTCAGGTTGAAGCAGACAAGAAAAGCGACCAGTTCGCTTGATACGGGGCCGACTACATAGAAAAAGATTGCGTCAATGAAACCTATGGTGTTGTAAGTTGTTTCGCCGGAAAACACAGCGTATAAAGCATATCCAAATCTTGGGTGATTCATGTATAAGTCCGAGAAGACGAAGAGCGTCAATATTGCTGCTGTCAGAAGTGCATTCAAGATAAATCGTTTGGTATTCATCGGTCGCTCCTTCCGGATGATTCTTAAACGGTATTTTACCAAAACCATTTTTTCAAAGGATTGCTTAGTCCTAAATAACGTGCACTTTCGCTGGAGGGTCGCTGTTTGGCGGCCCTCTTTTTTGCACAGGCGCGGTGGGATGGTAATATCGTTACGTTTGAACTGTTTCGATGTGAAACCGAGGAGATTCCCTCTATGAGTGCTGACTACCCGTCTATGACTACGGCCGAGATCCGCTCCAAGTTCCTCAACTTCTTTGAGGAGCGCGGTCTTAAGCTTTATCCTTCTTCGTCTCTTGTCCCCGACGATCCCTCGCTGCTGCTTGCCAACGCCGGCATGAACCAGTTTAAGGAGTACTACCAGGGCAAGAAGACCATGAAGGAGATCGGCGCGATCTCCTGCCAGAAGTGCGTCCGCACCAACGACATCGACTGCATCGGCGAGGATGGCCGTCACCTGTCCTTCTTCGAGATGCTCGGCGACTTCTCCTTTGGCGGCGTCTCCAAGCAGCAGGCCTGTGCTTGGGCCTTTGAGCTCATCACCAAGGAGTTCAAACTGCCGCTCGACCGCCTGTACTTTACCGTCTTTACCGAGGACGACGAGACCCACGACGTGTGGCGCTCCCTGGGCGTTGCCGAGGATCACATCTCCCGCCTGGGCGAGGACGACAACTTCTGGGCCGCTGGCCCCACTGGCCCCTGCGGTCCGTGCTCCGAGATCTACTTTGACATGGGCGAGGAGGTCGGTTGCGGCAGCCCCGACTGCAAGCCCGGCTGCGACTGCGACCGTTTCCTGGAGTTCTGGAATCTCGTGTTTACCCAGTACGACCGCCAGGAGGACGGCTCCATGCCGGAGCTGCCGCACCGCAACCTCGATACGGGTATGGGTCTGGAGCGCATGGCCGCTATCATGCAGCACAAGACCGCTAACTACGACGGCGATCTGATGCAGCATCTCATCAAGCTCGGTGAGGAGATTAGCGGCAAGACCTATGACGCCGACGATTACTCTGGTGCCAGCCGCTCCCTGCGCATCATCGCCGACCACTCCCGTGCCGTCGACTTTATGATTTCTGACGGCATCCTTCCCGGTAACGAGGGCCGCGAGTACGTTTTGCGCCGCCTGCTCCGTCGTGCCGTGTTCCACGGCCGCCTGCTGGGCATCGAGGGTGCCTTCCTGACCAAGTTTATCGACGAGGTCAACGCCCAGATGGGCGAGGCCTATCCCGAGCTGCTCAAGAACGTCGCGCTCGTCAAGGGCATCGTCGCTTCCGAGGAGGAGCGTTTCTCCACGACGCTCGACAACGGCCGCGTTTACCTAGACGAGGCCCTGGCCGCGCTCGCCGAGGGTGCTGTCCTTCCGGGCGACGTTGCCTTTAAGCTGCACGACACCTTTGGTTTCCCCATCGACCTGACCGTTGAGATCGCCGGCACCGCTGGCCACGATGTCGACATGGACGGCTTTACCGCCTGCATGGAGGACCAGAAGGCCCGCGCTCGCGCCAACGCCAAGGGCGACGCCTGGGGCAGCTTCAACGACGTGTGGGTCGAGCTTTCGGACAAGGTCGCCGCGACCGAGTTCGACGGCTACGACAACGATGTCATCGAGGGCGCCAAGGTTGTCGCCATCGTGCGCAACGGTGAATCCGTCGAGTCCGCTGCCGCGGGCGAGGATGTCGAGGTTGTGCTCGATCGCACGCCGTTCTATGCCGAGATGGGCGGCCAGCAGGGTGACGCCGGCAAGCTTTCCGCCGAGGGCGTTGCACTGACCGTTTCCGATACCAAGAACCACAACGGCCTGTATGCCCACGTCGCTCACGTTGCCGAGGGTACGCTGACCGTCGGTGCTGCCGTGACCGCCATGCTCGACGCCGAGCGCCGTGGCTTCCTGCGCCGCAACCACACCGCCACCCACCTGCTCGACGCTGCGCTTAAGCAGGTCCTGGGTGAGCATGTCTCCCAGGCCGGCTCGCTGGTGACTCCTGAGCACCTTCGCTTTGACTTCACGCACTTCGAGGCCCTGTCCTCCGAGCAGCTCAAGGCTGTCGAGGACCTGGTCAACCAGCAGATCTTCGCTTCCAAGCCGGTCGTGACCCGCGTCATGGGCATCGACGAGGCCAAGGCCGCCGGTGCTGTCGCCCTGTTTGGCGAGAAGTATGGCGACGTCGTCCGCGTTGTCTCCGTGGGCGCCGAGGACCAGCCGTTCTCCCGTGAGCTCTGCGGTGGCACCCATGCCGCCAACACTGCCGAGATTGGCCTGTTCAAGATCATTTCCGAGTCCTCTACGGGTTCCAACGTCCGCCGTATCGAGGCCGTGACCTCTAAGGGTGCCCTCGACTACATGGCCGACCGTCTGGCGCTCGTCGACGCCGCCGCTGCTGCGCTCAAGTGCCGCGTGGACGAGGTTCCCGCCCGTGTGGAGAACCTGCAGGCCGAGCTGCGCGAGACTTCCAACAAGCTCAAGAAGGCGCTCACGGGTGGCTCTTCCGACGCCATTTCCAGTGCCATCGACAGCGCTGTCGAGGTCGGCGGCTACAAGCTCGTCGTCGCTGAGCTCCAGGGCCTTGAGGCTGCCGACCTGCGCAACGTCTGGGATACCGTGCACCAGAAGGTCGCTGGCCCTGTTGCCTGCGTCGTCGCCAGCGTGACCGAGAAGGGCACCCCGGCCCTGCTCGCCGCCGGCTCCGATGACGCTGTCAAGGCTGGTTTCCACGCCGGCAACGTGATCAAGCAGATCGCGGGCCTGGTCGACGGTCGCGGTGGCGGCCGTCCCAACATGGCCCAGGCCGGTGGCAAGAACGCCGCCGGTATCGCCGATGCCCTCGCGGCCGCCAAGACCGCGCTCGGTGCCTAAGAACCTAGGTTGTCACTGTGGTCGCGCTTGCGCTGGACATAGGGGAGACCAGAATCGGCATCGCCGTCTCGAGCCGTGATGGCAAGATGGCGATGCCCGTCAAGGTACTCCCGGCTGCCGAGGTCACCGGTATGGCCAAGACGTTTCGTTACCTGGTCGAGGACTATGAGCCCGACATCCTGGTAAGCGGACGTCCCCTGACCATGGCCGGCGAGCCCGGCCCCCAGGCCGAGCGCGTTGCCGCCGTGGCGCAAAAGATTGCCGACGAACTCGATCTTCCGCTGGAGTTTGAGGACGAGCGCCTGTCCTCGCAAGAGGCCAAGCGCATTCTGCGTGAGCAGGGCCTTAACGAAAAGCAGATGAGGGGCAAGATTGACATGATCGCCGCCAGCCTGTTCTTGCAGACCTGGCTCGATCGTAAAAACGAGGAGGTTTCGCATGCCTAGCGCTTCCGATCCGCGCCAACAAAATCGTACACGGCAGCCGGCGTCGCGT
>URRJ01000009.1 GCA_900550205.1 uncultured Collinsella sp.
AGGGCAACGCCCCTGTCGAGCGCAAGCTGCAGCGCCTGTTCCGCCGCGGCGACGCCTGCCGCCTGATCAAGCGCTGCAACGACTTTGGCGCCGGCGGCGTCTCGGTCGCCGTGGGCGAGCTTGCCGACGGCCTGTACGTGGACCTGGACACCGTGACCAAGAAGTACGACGGCCTGGACGGCACCGAGCTCGCCATCTCCGAGTCCCAGGAGCGTATGGCCTGCGCCGTCGCCGACGGTGACGTCGAGGAGTTCATGGGCTACGCCGCCGAGGAGAACCTCGAGGCGACCGTTATCGCCGAGGTTACCGCCGAGCCGCGCATGCGCATGGCCTGGAACGGCGTCGCCATCGTCGACCTGTCCCGCGAGTTCCTCAACTCCAACGGTGCGCCCAAGCACCAGGTCGCCCACGTGTGTGCCCGTAGCGTGTGGCAGCCCAGCTGGGCCGGCACCACGCTTGCCGAGCGCATGACCTCGCTGGTCACCGACCTCAACGTCGCCTCCAACAAGGGCCTTTCCGAGCGCTTCGACTCCACCATCGGCGCCGCAACCGTGCTCATGCCCTTTGGCGGCAAGACGCAGCTCACTCCGAGCTCTGCCATGGTCGCCAAGTTCCCCGTGGACGGCGAGACCACCACGGCGAGCGCTATGGCATGGGGCTTCAACCCCTACCTGATGGAAGCCGACCAGTTTGCGGGCGCATACCTGTCCGTAGTCGAGTCCATCGCCAAGCTCGTTGCCGCCGGCTTTGAGCACAAGCGCGCCTACCTCTCCTTCCAGGAGTACTTCGAGCGTCTGCGCACCGAGGCTGAGCGTTGGGGCAAGCCCATGGCAGCCGTCCTGGGCGCCCTTATGGCCCAGGTCGACCTGGGTGCCGGCGCCATCGGCGGTAAGGATTCCATGAGCGGCTCGTTTGAGGACGAAGCCGGCGAGCTAAACGTTCCGCCGACCCTGATCAGCTTCGCTGTCGCCGTAGGCAAGGCAGCCCGCGCCGTCTCCCCCGAGTTCAAGGGCCTGACGCACCGCGTTGTCCGTATCGCCCCCGCCACCTATGGCGAGGACTACCGTCCCGATGCCCAGCAGCTTCTCGCCGCATTTGACGCTGTCGAAGCGCTCACCGCCGCCGGCGACGCCCTGGCCGTCTCCACACCCGGCTACGGCTGCGGCGCCGAGAGCCTCTTTAAGATGTGCGTCGGCAACCAGATCGGTATCGAGCTTGCCGAGGATGTGGACGTGGAGAGCCTCTTCACCCCGCTCTATGGCAGCTTTATCGTCGAGCTCGCCGAGGATGCCGAGCTGCCCGAGGTCGCCGACGGCGTTGTCGTCGAGCCTCTGGGCACCACCGTTGAGGGCTATGTCATCGACACCGGCTCCGAGGTCATCGAGCTCTCCAAGCTCCAGGAGGCCTGGGAGAGCGGCATCGAGGGCGTCTTTGCCTACCGCAGCGCCGGCGAGACCCCCGAGGTCGAGGCCATCGACTTCCGTGCCAAGGATATCCACGTGTACGGCGGCGCCAAGATCGCCCGCCCGCGCGTGATCATCCCCGTGTTCCCCGGCAACAACTGCGAGTACGATAGCGCCCGTGCCTTCCGTGCCGCCGGCGCCGAGGCCGACACCTTCGTGATCAACAACCTCACGCCCGAGGCCGTCGCCGAGAGCACCCACGAGCTTGCCCGCCGCATCCGTGCAAGCCAGATTGTCATGATCCCCGGCGGCTTCTCGGGCGGCGACGAGCCCGACGGCTCCGCCAAGTTCATCACGGCGTTCTTCCGCGCTCCCGAGGTCACCGAAGCAGTCCGCGACCTGCTCAAGGCCCGCGATGGCCTGATGCTGGGCATTTGCAACGGCTTCCAGGCCCTGGTCAAGCTCGGCCTGGTGCCCTATGGCGACATCGTCGACGCCACGCCGGATGCACCCACGCTGACCTTTAACACCATCGGCCGCCACCAGAGCCGTCTGGTGCGCACCCGCATCTCGTCCAACCTGTCCCCGTGGCTGTCGCAGTGCAGCCTGGACGACCCCTACACCGTCGCCATCAGCCACGGCGAGGGCCGCTTTGTCGCCAATGACGAGGTGCTCGCCCAGCTCATCGCCAACGGCCAGGTCGCCACTCAGTACGTGGGCGAGGACGGCAAGCCGAGCATGGACCTTTCCGTCAACCCCAACGGCTCCGCACTTGCCATCGAGGGTATCACGAGCCCCGACGGCCGCGTCCTGGGCAAGATGGGTCATGCCGAGCGCCGCGGCGACAACCTGTACCGCAACGTGCCCGAGCATGTCCCCGGCGATAAGTTCATGCCGATCTTTGAGAGCGGCGTAGCCTACTTCGCTTAAAGCTTTCCCATCGGGTACAATCCCCTCGGGTAACAACACCCGCCACCGGCACGCCCGGTGGCGGGTTCTTTTTTGCTTTGCGCGTATAGGAGAAGGACATCATGGAAAGCCGCAAGCCGTATCTCGCCACCCTGCCCGGACTCATCCTGGGCTGTCTTGTTTGCTGTGCACTCTGGGGATCGGCCTTTCCCTGCATCAAGATCGGCTACGCACTCTTTGGTATCCCGGCGCACGATAGCGCCTCGCAGCTACTCTTTGCAGGTTTGCGCTTCACGCTTGCCGGTATCCTGGTTATCGCCGGTATGAGCACAGCCCAGCGCCGCCCGCTCGTCCCACAGGTGCGCGATATCAAGCCCATCTGCATCCTGTCGCTCTTCCAGACTATCGGGCAGTACTTCTTTTTCTATCTGGGACTCTCGCGTGCCAGTGCCATGTCGAGCTCCATCATCGAGGCCAGCGCCAACTTCCTCGCAATCCTCTTTGCCGCCTTGGCATTTCACACCGAGAAGCTCAATACGGCCAAGGTGCTTGGCTGTGCGCTGGGCTTTGCCGGCGTCGCGCTCGTCAACCTTTCGGGTGCGGATGGCACCTTTGGCTTTACGCTCGACGGCGAAGGCTTTATCTTGGCTTCCACTGTCGCGGGCGCCCTATCGACCTGTCTCATTGGCATCTTCTCGCGCGAGCATGACGGCGTCTTGCTCGCTGGTTGGCAGTTTTTAGTCGGCGGCCTGGTCCTTACCGCCATCGGGTTTTTGATGGGCGGTACGCTCTCCCCCACCGCGATCATCCCCGCCATCGCGCTCACTATCTATATGGCACTCATCTCCGCCGTCGCGTACTCGCTATGGTCGCGCCTGCTTGCCGTCAACCCCGTCAGCCGCGTGTCAGTCTTTGGCTTTATGAACCCGGTCTTTGGCGTGCTGCTGAGCGCACTGCTGCTTGGCGAGGGCGCCGGGACGAGTCCTGCTACCGTTATGATTGCCCTGCTGTTGGTCTGCGGCGGCATCATCATCGTCAACAGGCCTAAAAAGGCCTAGCGAACTGCCCTTATTTAGCAGAGGGGGTTCACATACTTTAGCTTAATGGAGTACATCGGAGAGCCGAGGGCCGCCATGCACGCAAGCTTGTACCCCTTTATCTAGCGTATCTGGATGCCGGCTTTCTTTTTCTCGGCCTTGGCACGGTAGAGCTCCGCATCGGCAGCGCGAAGCAAGTCTTGCCAGGTATCGACGCCATCACCAACCCTTGCGTAGCCGATGGACATCCGCAACAGATACGGCACCTCGGCGCGCGCGAGCTCATCGTTGATTGTCGCGCACAGATGCATGATATCCTGCTCTGCCGTCGCCTTTTGAAGCACCACGAACTCATCGCCGCCATAACGTGCGATAAAGCCACCAGACGCCGAGCAGACTTCTTTGAGCGCAGCGGATATGACCTGGAGGGCATGGTCGCCCTCCACATGTCCATAGCGATCGTTAATCTGCTTAAAGCCGTCGGCGTCCATCATAAGCAGATACACATCGTCCGTATGACCCACATTTGAGAAGAGCGACAGCATATAGGTCTCAAAACGGTTGCGATTGTTGAGGCCAGTCAACGGGTCGGTCGAGATCAGTTGCTCCTGGTAGATGATGTAGAGCAGCAACATGCTAATCATTATGCCGACGCAAAGGCCCGGTACCGAAAACAAAACCTGGAAGGTACCGCCCACCAGAGCGGGAATGGCGAAAAATGCCAAGGTTCGATAGATGGCCTTCGTCTGCAGGCCCTCGACCTTGCGAGATTGCACAAACGCATGCAGGGACGTATGTATAACGTAACAGTAGCTGACAATGGGCTGGATCATATAAGCAAAGCCGCGACGATACACGCCCTGCGAATCGATATAGAACAGGGCATGCGTCCAGTAGCTGATAAACGCCAGCACGACCACCAGGGCCGTAGGCAACGCTACAAGCACCACCCTATAGCGCGAGGTCAAAAGGCGAGAACCCTGCACCGTCTCGGAATAGATAAACCAAATGAGGCACGCGATGGCGAACAGCGAAAACGAGACCGCGTTGGAAATCCAGTTGGCGGCAATGCCCAACGTGCCGCTCGCACCATCCGAAAGCGTCCAGATCATATCAAAGAAAATGTAGGCAGCAGAGGTGCAGCCAAGCATGCTAAACAAGAGCTGCTGGGTGCTCGAGAACAAGGAGCGACGACTTCGCACGGCAAGCCCGATAAGAACAATCATGCATAGCACGAATATCTCAATCTTGAGTGCCTTAACCACTAGACGCCGTCCCTTCAATATCCAAGTGGTCAGAATCGCCCGATTCGAATCTGGGCAATAAACACCCCTTACTCCGCAGGGGTAAAGGGAATAATAGCAGAGCACCCGAACATCACTGCAAAACAGTTTCTGTTCGGGCGCTCGGACGGCGCGAACTGCACGCCGGAATCAATTATCGGTAATGGTCGTTACTCTCCGTCGATATCGGTTGCGACGGCCTCCTCGATAGCCTCAACACCCGCAACCGACAGGTCTTCCTTGCCCTGGCAAAACTTCTTGTCGACCCAACCGGTCAGAATCGGAGCCATGATTGCCGTGATGATGACGGCAGTGGCGATCTGCGCATACGCGGTGGGCGCAAGCTCGGCATAGCGCGGCGCGACCTCGGCAAGGGCAACCGGCGTGGTCATAGCCGTGCCGGCGATGGTGGAACAAGCCACGGCAGCCTTGCCGTTACCACCGCACAGGCGCTCGAACGCAAAGGTGATGAGCCCGACGATAAAGAGCGTGATGAGGCCCAGCAGAATGCCCGAGATGCCGCCGGTGATAAAGCTCGACAGGCTCATTGACGCACCGAGCTGAAATCCGATGACAGCAATCGCGGGATTGGCACCGGGAACCAGCAGGTTCTTGATGAACGGGAAGAGGTTGCCCAGAACCATACCGATGACAAGCGGCAAAATGGAGCCGATGATGGTACCGACAGGAATGTTGGCGAGACCCGAAACGCCCAGGATGATCATGGTGACGGCGGGGCCGGCCGTAAAGAATAGGATGCCCACGGCGCCCTGCTCGGACTCATCGCCGAACTCGCCCATGATGCCCGTATAGAGCGCCATGTTGCAAAACGTAATGCCGCCGATGATGGAAACCGAGCTCAGGCCCAAAAAGTTGTCGTTAAAGAAATATGCCACGCCCAGGCCGAGAGCCGCTGCGACGACCAGCTTGGGAATCAGCACGACGATGCCGGTCTTGATAGCGCCCGGCGTGGACTTAAAGCTGATGCCGGCGCCCACAAACAGCAGGATCGCGGCGACGATGGTATTGGAACCGCCGCGGCAGGCAGCCGTAAAGAAGCCGCCGATCTCAAAAACCTGCGGGCAGAAGGTGTTGAGCAAAAGGCCAACGATCATGGGATAGATCATGATGTCGCCCGGGATACGCGGGACTTTGAATTTCTTTTGCTCGTTGGCGGTCGCTCCCTGTGCCATGAAACCCCCATTTCCGCTGACGCGGAACAAAAGACCACGTCATACTTTGCTACAGTAAAGTTTGATCATGGTACCAGAAGAAGCAGACCAGCTCAGTGAGAAATTCGATTCGTTAGGCCGGGACGCCAAACGTGCCCCGCTCTTATATGAGGCTCAAAACGATATAGAACACGATGCCCGAGACGCAGCAGAAATATCGACCTGCGGCAATAAAGTTCGCCTACAATTGCCACCGGATCGAAAGACGTATCTGTAAGGAAGTCATTATGACAGCTATCGATCGAGCTCGGGCGTCCGAGGCCTTTAAAACCTATACCGATGCCTACGATGCCGCCAACCCGCGTATCGCCCTCAAGATCGAACATACCTATCATGTGGCCGAGACATGCGACGCCGTGGCACGCGAACAGGGCTGGGCGCCAGAGGATATTGACCTGGCGTGGCTTTGCGGCCTGCTACACGATATGGGTCGCCTTGAGCAGCTGCGACGCTGGGACACCTTTAAGGACGCCGAGAGCATGAGCCATGCGGCGCTCGGCGTCGAGGTCCTCTTTGGCGAGCATCCCGCCGATGCACCCGCCACGACAAACATCCGTGACTTTATCGAAACCGATGCACATGACGAGCTCATCCGCGCAAGCATTGCCTATCACAGCGATTTCCGTCTACCCGCGCAGCTCGACACACGCACACGGCGCTTCTGCGATATCGTGCGCGATGGCGACAAGATCGACATTATGCGCACCATCGCCGACAGCACCGTCGACACCATCCTCAAGGTTGATGAGGATACATTTCTCGCCAGCCACTTCTCGGCACCGGCGCTTGTCGCCTTTGCCGAACACCGCTGCGTCGCACGCGACGAACGCGATGAGCCGGCCGACTACTTGGTGGGGCTCATCTGCTTTATGTTTGAGCTCGTCTACCCCGCAAGCCGCGCGCTGGCGCGCGAGCAGGGCGATATCTACCGCCTGCTCGACGCGCCCTTTGGCATTGTGCGCCCCTTTACCGATCCCGCCACGCAGGCGACCTGGGAGCGCCTAAAGAAAGAGATGCGAGCCTGGCTAGCCGGCGCCTAGCGCTCGAGCTGGGCCAGGAGCTCCTCAACGACCTCGACGGCGTCGCCGACGACCTTGTACTGGGCGGCGCCAAAGATGGGGGCATCCGGGTCCTCATTGATGGCGATAATGCACTCCGCCCCACCGATGCCGGCAAGATGCTGGATGGCACCCGAGACGCCAATGCTCACGAGGAGCTTGGGTGAAACCGACACGCCCGTCTGGCCAATCTGGTGGCGATACTCCAGCCAGCCCGCCTCCACGACGGGTCGCGTGCAGCCGAGCTCGGCACCCAGGGCTTCGGCGAGCTTTCGCATCAAGGGTAGGTATTTCTTGGAGCCGATACCGCGACCCACAACAACTAGACGCTCGGCATCGGCAATCGAAGCCTGCTGGCCCCATTCCTCAGCGGGAATCGAAATCTCGACACGAGCCTTGGCGTCTTCCGCAAGGAATACCTGGGTAATCGTGCCAGAGCGGCTGTAGTCAAACTCGGGCGCTCCAAAGATACCGGGACGCACCGTTGCCATCTGGGGACGCTGATTGGGGCAAATGATGGTGGCCATCAAGTTGCCGCCAAACGCCGGGCGCGTCTGCTGCAGCAAGCCCGTTTCCGTATCCATCGAAAGCACGGTGCAGTCGGCCGTAAGGCCCGTCTGCAGGCGCACGGCAATGCCAGGCGCCAACTCGCGGCCAAAGGCGGTCGCACCGTACAGAATGGCTTCGGGCTTGCGCTCGGCTACCAAATCGCAGATGAGACGAGCATAGACCTCCGCGTCGTTCTGACGCAGGCGCTCGTCACGACAGACCAGAACTTCGTCCGCACCGGCGCAAACCAGATGCTCCAGGTCCCCGAGCGAGCCCTCGGGGCCCATGCCGACCAGCGCCACCAAGCGACAGCCGCGCGCATCGGCAAGCTCGCGGCCCTTGCCCACGAGCTCGAAGGCCACGGATGCCACGGCATCGTGCTCGTCAGTTTGCACGAAGACCCAAATGTCTCGATATGCGTCAAGGTCTACCGCACCGGTGGTCTCATCGCGCTCGATCGAGATAGCGTTGACGGGGCAGGCGTCGACGCACCCGCCGCACAGGATGCAGCCGTCGGTTACGCGGGCACAGCGATTGGGACGCTCGCCCTCCACCACAATACCGCCCGAGGCGCAGGCGCGAACGCAGCGACCGCAGCCAATGCAGGCTTCGCCATCGATAATCAGTCCGCTCATCTATGCCATCCCCTCGATAATCTTGGCGAGTTTTGCCGCCTGCTCGGACGCCGTGCCCTCAACAGTTTCACACGTTTGGTCGCGGTCGGGCACAAACGAGCGCACGACCTGCGTCGGCGAACCGGCAAGACCGCAACGCGAGGGGTCGGCGTTCACGTCGGCAGCGCCGACCACGCGCACGTCCGCTTCCTCGGCCGCGCGAATGCCAGCGATACTCGGCATGCGCAGCTGGCCAATCTCCTTGGCAGTTGTCATCGCGCACGGCATCTCCAGATACACTGTCTCCTCGCCGGCGTCACAGCCGTGGACAAGCGCCAGCGAGCCGCAAGTCGTAAAGCCCGCGCTCTGCACGCAACTCACGTCGGTCACGCAGGGAATCTCAAAGGCTCCGGCAAGCTCGGGACCAATCTGGGCCGTATCACCGTCAACTGCCATCTTGCCGCAAATGAGCAGGTCAAAGTCCTCGTCGAGCGCCTCGATGCCACATTTGAGGGCATAGGTGGTAGCCAAGGTATCGGCACCCGCAAAGGCGCGATCGGTCAGCAACAGCGCGTCATCGGCGCCGCGGGCGATGCAGTCGCGCAGCAGTGACTCGGTCGCGGGGATGCCCATCGACACCACCGTCACGCGCACATCCATGCCAAAGCCGATAAAGTCGTCCTTGAGCGACAGCGCGCATTCCAGAGCGCTTGCATCGAACGGGTTGATGACCGCCTGCTTGCCGTCACGCACAATCGTATTGGTCTTGGGGTCCATCTTGACCTCGGTGCTTCCCGGCACCGCCTTGACGCACACCACCATATGGAATTCGCTCATCTTCACGCGCCCCCTTTCTGAACGAGTTCATCCAAGAGCTTCTCCGAAAACAGGTTGCCGCGGCCGAGCTGTCCAGCAGGGTCGAGTTGGAGCTTGAGTCGAGCCGATTCGACCATGGCCTCGTGGCCGTACATCGTCTCCAAGAAGCCCGCCTTGATCTTGCCGACGCCATGCTCGGCAGAGACGGCACCACCCATGGCCGTGATCTCGGCCGCCCACTGGGCAAAGAGCTCGCCGCCGGCGCGATAATCCTGCGCGTCGCGCGGCAGGATATTCACATGCAGATGGTTGTTGCCGATATGCCCCCAGGCGGCAGACTCAAGCCCGCTATCGGCCAGCGTGCGACGATAGAGGGCGACGACATCGGCCAGACGTGCATTGGGCACCGACATGTCCGAGCCCAGCTTGGTAATGGTGGGGTCCGTGCGCCGGCGCTCGTCGATAAGCATATTGACACTCTCGGGCACCGCGTGGCGGAAGAATCGCTGGCACTCGCGATCGACCTCGGTGCGCGCAACCCATGTCGCGTCGTCGTGGCCGCCCGCAAGTTCCAGCACCCATCCCAGGTGGTACAACTCCTCGATCGCCTGGGTTTCATCATCGCAGTCGAGCTCAACGTAGACGCAGACCTTGGCCTCTTTGTCGAGCGCCGGCAGCGAGGCAAATGCCGTTGACCGCTCGCGCTGGCGACGCAGGATATCCAGGGCGCCCGCATCGAAATACTCGATAGCAGCCGCGTGAGACAGAACGGGGCGCACGGAATCGGTAAAGGACACGGCCTTGTCTTCGCTATCGAAAAAGCAGCTCACGCCCCACACAACCGCAGGAGCAGGCTGCAGGGCGATCTCGAGCTCGGTGATAACGCCGAGCGTGCCACATGCGCCGATAAAGAGATCGATGGCGTCCATATCGTCCGCAACAAAATAGCCCGAAGCATTTTTGGTCTTGGGCATGGTGTAGTCAGGAAGATCGAGCTCAAGCGAACGACCTTCCACCGTCACAAGTGACAGACGACGGCCCTGTGCAAAAACCTCACCGCGGTGAAGCTCGAGCAGGTCGCCATCAGCCAGCGCAACGTGAAGGCCCGTGATATGCGGACGCATGGGGCCATAGGCATAGCTGCGGGCGCCGGAGGCGTTGCACGCCGCCATACCGCCCAGGCAGGCAGATGCCTCGGTGGGGTCGGTGGGAAAGAACTGCTCGGGGGCAGCTTGGAACTCCCCGTATGTCCGAAGCGACGCCTGGTCCCAGCCGCCTGTCGGCAGCGCCTTTTTGCCCAGCTGTTTGCGCAGCTCCGACAGTACGACGCCCGGCTCCACGCGCAGCAGAAACCGCTCCTCGTCATCGCAGCGAAGACCAAGGTAGCGATTCATGCGCGAGGTGTTGAGGATATGCCCGCCATGAGGCACGGCGCCGGCAGCGAGGCCCGTTCGGGCACCCTGAGCGGTCACCGAAACACCGTCGGCATGGAGCTGCCGCAAGATAGCGCGCACCTCGTCTTCCGATGTCGGAAACGAAATACTCGAAGCCTCGCCCGACGAGCGAGACTCGTCGCGGCCGTATTCCTCGAACTCATCGGTGAAGGGTTTGATGGTTGCAGACATGCAGACTCCCCTTTAGCTAACTACAGTGTTTGCAGGGAGATGTTACCGCATCGTTTCGTTGACGTGTTCGAGACCGCCTCCATAATTGAGGTTTTTTACGCGCATGCAATTCGGCGAACGGCCGAGTTTCCTCGGCAGGCGATGCTTTTGACACATATCGTTCCGCCACCAGCAATCGCAAAATTGTCGCTCGAAAAAAGTTGAAGTATTTTTTACCGCCCTTTACCTGCAGGGATGTCAATCCGTCAAGCATTTGGTCAGCTTTTGGTCAAGTTGCGGCTGATACGGTCGGCATCGACAGCCAAAGCCGATAGAAGTTTTGGCCCAAGAGCAGGGAGGTTCCCATGGCATATTACTGGCCCCAGTACGGCATCGCCATCGAGGTCGACGACGACCCTTATCTCTTGCCCTTCGATGAAGAGGCATTCCCCGATACGACGGTCTACCACGTCACCACCGATGTGATCTGCGACCCCGAGTCGTTCTCGGCGCTCGCCCACCACATCGCACACATCCACGACATCAAGCTCCCTCCCGACTTCGATGAGCTTGTCTACTCGCGCCGTCTGATGCTTCACATGCTTTTTGGAGCAGACCCCTCCACGTTTGCGCGCGTCTACACCGCCAAGGATGCCGCATGAGTGCAAAGAAACCGCCCCGGCTCGCGAGTTCGGGGCATCGCAAGAAACTCATCATTGCCTGTTTGGCAATCGTCTGCGCCCTCGTCGCCGTAGGATTGTATGTCTGGCAATCGCAGCCCGTACCCGAGGCAGGCGCTTCGGTTACGAGGGCCGAGGGCAAAACGCGTCAGGAAATCCAAGACGAGCTCGACGCCATCGTCCGCGACAACATGATGACGATCTCGGTTGCGCCGGTCGCTCAGTTACAGAAGGACGGCAAGCTGCGCGTCAACGTGCAAAACACCGCAGACAACAAGTTTCCCCAGCGCTTCCGTGTCATTCAAAACGACAAGACCATCTACGAATCCGGCGTGGTCGAAACAGGCAAGACGGTTGAGACCTGCCCCGCAGGAGAGATTGAGGAGGGTGAGGCCTACATAGAGATTCAGGCGCTCGACGCCAAGACCCACGACGAGCATGGCAACCCCACGCGCGTCAAAGTACGGGTGGAGCAGGCAGAAGGCTAGCTTACCCGCCCCGGCGGCGTTGCACGCACCTCACTCGGCATTCGTCCAATCATCGCGGGAATGGCCCGCGACGAACAGAAAGGAACGACTATGGACATCACCAGAAATCTGAACGGAGCCAGAGCGCTCGCCGTGGGCGCAGGGCTGGCGCTCATGCTTGCGGTGAGCGCCGCGCCGACGCCGGCCATGGCAGCGGGGCGTTTCGGAACCACCGATGTCAGGGTCAGGACCGAAATCGACAACATTTCATTCAAAGCCCCGACGGTCATTCCGTTTGTCGCCAACGCCGACGGCACGCTTCAATGCCCCTCTGAGGACGCCATCACAATCGATAACCTCTCGGCCTACGGTATTCACGTTACCAATATGAAAATCGACGGCACAAACACTTGGACCATTGCCGCCGACGCCAAGGCCGGATCCGCCCAGAACTCCATCGACTTTAAGGTCGGTCCGGCGGACAGCCTCCAAGATGCCTACGCCGCAACGCAGGGAACGGGCATCGATCTTTCCAAGAACGCAGCCTTCGACATGGGCTATCAGGGCATTGCCGACGGGTCGGACAAGATCAAACTCAAGGCGAGTGGAAACGTCGCCCGCGTCACGCGCGACATCTTCCACCTCACAAGCGCTGCAAATAAAGCCGAAACCGGCGACTCGGTAGCAAGTATTACCTGGACGGTTGAGCCCGGTGCGCACGCCGCGTCCTAGAGCCATCGCGGTGGCAGTCGCCACCGGCATCCTGGCGTTCACCCCGACCGCGGCTCTCGCCCAGCAGGATCAGGCGCAAGCCGCCACGCAGGTGACCGTCGACCTAACGGCGCTTGACCGCAGCGATCATCGCGAGGCGCTTGCCCAGACCGGCGACGCATCGCCACTTGTATCGGCCAGTATCGCCGGGGCGGGTGTCTTGGCCTGCATATCAAACGAAGCCAATAAGCCAGATACGGCAAGGCTCAAGCTCGGACAGTAAGGAGAACTATGGCACCCAAAAATCTTTTGCCCGTCGCCGCGCTCTGCAGCGCCCTGGCGACCGGCACGCCTCTCGCCGCTTGGGCGACACCGGCCGTGGTGGACTCCTTACCGATAGCCCTAAGCCCCGCGCCGGCTCCGCCAAGCACCATTGCATGCAAGCGGTTTTCGCTCGCACAGGCAACGATCTCGACCTCGGGGTGCCTTTACCACGACTCGGACGGCTCGATAGTCGTGGATATGGAACGCCCGGGCAAAGAAAATGGCCCCCAGGCGGGTCGTGCCATCTGCATATGGAAATCGGCTGCAATCGACACCGACGGCGACTTGTGTGACGTAATGCTGCGCATCGACATCGCCTCGCCCAACGACTCGGCAAACGGGGCGAAGGTCGCCTTCGACAGCGCAACTCATGAAGAAGGAGGTGTTTGCCTGGGCTGCGTTTCCTCAAATGCCAGTGGCGCGCAGCCCATCATCTCCTACACGGCATCACTGCAGATAACCAAGGCAGGTACCGACGCCATTGCGACGGGGAAGGCTCCCCTGCTGTTTTGCGCAGGCGATATGGACGGCCAAAAGGGCCAGAGCAAAACACAGAAGGGCTCGCTCAGCGTCACACACGGATCAAAACCTGACCCCATCGATATTGACGCCCAGACACAAGATGCGCAGCGCATTCTTGCCGACCCGGCACTCCTCCAAATGTCCTGGAGCGGAACGGGGGCCGTCGGGATTACCTTCCCCATGTCCGGTGATACGAGCGGCCATCCAAAGGACGAGGCGGTGGACACGCCAGTGCATGCTGGTATCGCGGACGATGCCCCGTCGTCAGAAAGCAACACGGCAGTTCCCTCCGATACGTCAGGCGACACCGCCACCGAACCAAGCGACGCCCAGCCCGAAGACGATCTGGACTTTGTCGCGCCCCCCGATGTCGACGCAGGCAACTGCTGCATGATGGTTGCGCTCGACCATACGGAAACCATCGACGCCGCAAGTATTGAGCCAGTCGCCGCCGGCAATCCCATCCGCCAAAACACCCTTATCACGTTCCCCAAAACCGTCGACCTCGTCTTTTTGCCTTCGGGCGAAATCGTGGCGCCCTCAATGCTCACCTTGCTGGGCGCAAAGAGGGATCGCAACATAATTGACAAGCTCACGGTTGTCGACCCTGCGACTACCGCCACGTTGCGTCTGTATGCCGTCGGCGCGGATGGAAACAAAACCGAAGAATTCGACGGTGAGAAACTCCTGGTCAATCGCGTACTTCAAAGAAATGAGGACGTATCGTATGAGCTAAGGCTCGAAGGATTCGACCGTGCCCGTGATGCAGATATTATTGCGGCGGCGATTGAGGCCCCGCAGCGCCTTATGACACTACGTTTCGATTACAGCTCGTATATCGTGACGCAAACCTCAAATAGTATTTAGTCTCCACGATGTTCGTATACCGCATGCATAACGTATTAGACGCGTTATAGCGCAGCCTCGCACCCCGTTCTGCTACGATTGCCGCGTTGGCATCAATACGGGAGGGTTCATGCCGGGCTTGGGAACGATCATCAACGTAGCACTTTTGATTGCAGGCGGCCTTTTGGGGCTGGCAGGCGGACGTTTTATCACGCCCCGGATCCAGGACACGCTCATGAAGGCATCGGGGCTGTGCGTCTTGTTTATCGGCTTGGGTGGAACCATGCAAAAGATGCTCGTCATCGACGGCGATGCCCTCTCGACCGCCGGCACCACCATGCTCATTGTCTCGTTTGCCCTGGGTTCGCTCATCGGCGAAGCCGTCAATCTGGAGGCGGCAATCGAGAACCTCGGTGAATGGCTCAAGCGCAAAACCGGCAGCGAGGGAGATAACGAGTTCACCAATGCCTTTGTCTCGACATCGCTCACGGTGTGCATCGGCGCCATGGCCATCGTGGGCTCGATTCAGGACGGTCTGCTCGGCGACTGGTCCACGCTCGCTCTCAAGGGCGCGCTGGACTGCATCATCGTCTGCACCATGACGGCCTCGCTCGGACGCGGCTGCATCTTCTCGGCCCTGCCCGTCGCCGTGTTTCAGGGAACGATCACGCTCTTTGCCGGCGCGCTCTCCCCCATCATGACCGCCACAGCACTCGACAGCCTTTCGCTCGTGGGCTCCATGCTCATCTTCTGCGTCGGCGTCAATCTCATCCATCCTCAGACCTTCCGCACGGCAAACATGCTCCCCTCCGTCGTCATAGCCGTCATCTACGCCCTCCTGTTCTAAACCATCTGCATAGTGATATCTCGAACATCTGTTTGATGCTGTGCTATGATATGAGGTCATCGAAGCTGCGTTAGGAGAGGAGAGACGGTGGCCGACCAGGACATCAAGATGCTCATCGAGCGCATTATGGCCGAGGCCCGGACTCATCAGTCTGCTCGCTTCTCAAACGAAGTCTATGATGACGAGCCGATTCTCAAAACCGGTCGTCAGATGCAGAATTTCCTTCCCGACCAGTATCGCAAGATGCGCGAAATATCGCGCTGGCAGGATGACCCCAAAGGTGGTGCGGGACGCTGGCTTTCGGAAGCCGAGCTCTTCTACCGCCAAGGCCTGCTGATGGCCGACTTTGAGGACGATTGTCCCTATAACGGTACGTTCAAGTCGTACTTCCCAACCTACAACGCTATGAGCGATCGCCAGCTGCGCGGGTACTTTACCTGGCGCGCACGCGTACGCCGCGGAACTGTCGAGGAAACGTCGACCTCGTTTGCTTTTCTGTATCTCTACGAATTGATCTGTGGTATTGGCGTGGACAATCCACTCGATGGATTCAACAAAATCAAGGCCTTTTGGGATGCCTATCGTGCCTTCGAGCCCGGCATCGACCGGTTTGCACGCGTGTGGCTGCAAGACTACGCCGTTTTCCACGGGCTCGATCCCAAGCTGCTTCGGGACTCTAAAACCGTCATGTTCGATAACGCCCTCATCGAGCTGCGACGCGCGGCTCGAGACCTTGCTCCCGCACCGGCGCCGTCCGGGCAGCCCCCCAAACGTCGTAAATCCTCTGACCCGATCCTCCCCCTTCCACCCGACGAGGCGCGCGAGGAGCGACTCATGGCCACTATCAACGCTCTCTCCACGTATAACCTCAATAACTCACGGCTCGATCGCAGCCACCATCGCGACCTGCGCCACGTGGCATGCGCCGTGTATGTCCGTATGGCGCGCTACTATGACACGCACCGAAAGACCAGTATCGTGGCGAGCTTGTTTGGGGAGGAGACGGCCATGCCCTATACCATGTTTGCCTCGGCCGTGTTCTTTGCACCCAATCGCCACGAGGACTGCGAATACCGCCTGGATCCCATCCATATCTACCGTTGCCAAAACGGTTTTTGGGAATGCATGCGGATTCACGGCAGCAGGCAAAAGAGCAGCAAGCTTGGCGAGATGATGCGCGCCTGCGACCAACGCCTGCGCCTTGCCCTAGACCCCACCCACCCCCTGAAGGAGGAGAAGGTCCCCAAATATCTGGCCAAGATCATCGACGACGAGATCGTGGCATGGCTTTCGTGGGACGCTGCGCACCAACCCGTCAAGATCGATATCGACCTGAGCCAGCTGGGGCATATCCGGAGTGCCGCCGCACAAACGCGTGAGGCGCTTTTGATCGATGAAGAGCGCGAGGACGATATGCTCGCAGAGGTCGATACGGTGAGCTCCGAGCAGCCGAAAGCCGAGGCCGCAGCAGACGCGTTTGTCGAGCCGGTCACGACGACCGCAAGGCAGGACGAGGCCGATGAGCCAACCATTTCCACCGAACAGTTTGGTGTCGTGGCGCCGCTTCTCGTGCCGACACCCCCGCTCGCAGCGGCTGCGTCCACTGACGCCGCGACCGAACTCGCGCCTGCCGCAACCGCGTATCTGCGCGCACTGCTCGAGCAAAACGCAGCGCAAGCGACATCGGCAGTGGAGAGGTCGGGCCAGAGCGAGGATATGCTCGTCGATACCATCAACGAGGCGCTCTTTGACCTGGTGGGTGACACCGTTATCGAGTTTGGAGCGGCAGGACCGCAGATTATCGAGGATTACGAAGCAGACGTGAGAGGATACCTAGACCATGAGTGACACCGCATCCGCAGCGCCCCGCGTGCCCAAGCGCGTCGCCGCCGTCATTCTCAACTCGCTCAAGGGCGGCGTGGTCCCGCGCATCGGCCTTCCCTATATCACCGTGGGACGCGAGGTCGAGATTCGCGCCCTGCTCACCGATTTGAGTCTCATCGCCGATGGCGGCGCGAGCTTCCGCTTTTTAGTCGGTCGCTACGGCGCCGGCAAGAGCTTTTTGCTCCAGACCATCCGCACGCACGCCATGGGCGAGGGATTCGTCGTCGCCGATGCCGACCTATCGCCCGAGCGCCGCCTGCAGGGCGGCCAGGGACAGGGCCTTGCCACCTACCGCGAGCTCATCCGCAATATATCGACCAAGACGCGCCCCGAGGGCGGTGCGCTCAACCTTATTCTGGATCGCTGGGTCGCCTCGTGTGCCGACGTCGACGAGTCGGTCGTCAATGCCCAACTGGCCCCGCTCGAGGAGATGGTCCACGGCTTCGACTTCACCCGCATGCTCCGCCGCTATCGCACGGCCGTATCCGAGGGCGACGAAGAGGCCATGAGCCGCGCAACCAAATGGATCCGCGGCGAATACCGCACCAAGAGCGAGGCTCGCGCCGAACTGGGCTCCTCAACCATCATCAGTGATGACGACTGGTACGACTACGTCAAACTCATCGCGCGTTTTTTGGTTTGCAGCGGCTATAAGGGCATGCTGGTGCTCATCGACGAACTCGTGAATCTGTATAAGATTCCCAACGCCATCACGCGCCAGTACAACTACGAGAAAATCCTGACCATGTACAACGACACGCTCCAGGGCAAAGCGCAGTACCTGGGCATGATCATGGGTGGCACGCCAACCTCCATCGAGGACCGTCGCCGCGGCGTGTTCTCCTACGAGGCCCTTCGGAGCCGTCTCGCTCAGGGCCGTTTTGCGCGCGAGGACCTTAAGGACATGCTCGCGCCCATCATCCGCCTGCAGCCACTCACCTATGAGGAGCTGCTGGTGCTGATCGAAAAACTCATGCAAATTCACGCCGGTTACTTTGGCTGGACACCCACGCTTACCGAGAACGACTTGGTGGACTTCCTCAAGATCGAGTTCGGCCGCGTGGGAGCCGACACGCATCTGACGCCGCGTGAAGTCATTCGTGACTTTATCGAGCTGCTCGACATCCTATGCCAAAACCCCGACGCCAACGTGGCCGAGCTGCTGCAAAGCGTCGGCGGCGACGCGCTGGCGCCGGCAGCCGCAACAGGCGACACCGATACCGCAGGCGGCGACCGTAACTTCGCCGAATTCACCATCTAACCTGCCAAAAAGGGACAGGTTTATTTTGGCAGGCTCTATCTGGGCAAACGTTGAAGCAGTAATGCAGCAAGCCACTGCCCGCCGCGTTGAGAGATTCGCTTTTGAAAGGAGGCCTCGTGAACGCCTTTGACCGCTATGCCCCGTTTATCCAAGACTTCATCTACTCCCACGATTGGGAGAGCCTGCGCTCCATTCAGGTTGCGGCGGCAGATGCCATCTTTAACACACAAGACAATGTGCTCCTAACGGCATCCACAGCTTCCGGCAAAACCGAGGCAGCCTTCCTTCCCATCCTGACCGAGTTTTGGGAGAACCCGCCCGCAAGCGTTGGCGCCCTCTACATCGGCCCCCTCAAGGCACTCATCAATGATCAGTTCGTCCGCCTCAATGACCTGTGCGAAGAAGCCGACATTCCCGTCTGGCACTGGCATGGCGACGTCTCGCAATCGCACAAGACCAAGCTCATCAAAAAGCCGAGCGGTATCTTGCAGATTACGCCCGAGTCGCTCGAGGCGCTCCTGATCCATAAGCACATGGCGATTCCGCACATGTTCCGCGACCTGCGCTACGTCGTCATCGACGAGGTCCATTCGCTCATGCGCGGCGATCGAGGCGGGCAGACGCTCTGCCTTATTGAGCGCCTGTCGCGCATGGCAGGCGTGCAGCCCCGTCGCATTGGCCTTTCCGCTACCATCGGCGACCCCGAGCGCACGGGTGCCTTTCTCTCACAGGGAACGGGACGAGACTGCGTTATCCCTCGTTTTGAGGAACCGCGCCGCGTGTGGCGTATCTCCATGGAGCACTTCTACAACTCGGGTCCCCAGGCGCAGCAACGAGGATTCGAGAGCACGGGTCCTCAAGAGGCCGAAGTGCTTGCGTGCGAGCGCATTGAGGCAGCGGCACCCGCGGCACTGCCCGCCGGCGCCCAAGACATGCGTCACAGCGGACAGCTCACACAGGAGGAGCGCCGTCAACGTCGCGAGCGGGCACGGGGCAAGGCCGCTCCCAAGGACCGCCGAACTTCCTCGGCCCCCGAGGGCGAAGTCGACATCCCACGAGCGACCGAGCAGGCGCTCCTCAACCCCACCGACACGGCGCCAGACAACGCCGATCCAGGCATGGGCTATATCTTTGAGCACACGCGCGGCCGCAAGTGCCTGGTCTTTGCCAACTCGCGCGAGGAGGCGGAGGCTGTGTGCTCCATGCTGCGTAGCTACTGCGAGAGCCGACACGAGCCCGACCGCTTTCTCATCCATCACGGCAATCTTTCGGCATCGTTACGCGAGACGGCAGAAGAGCTTATGCGCGACGAGGAACAGGCACAGACAACCGTCACCACCTCTACGCTGGAGCTCGGTATCGATATCGGTCGCCTGGAGCGTGCCTTCCAGATCGATGCGCCGTTTACCGTCAGCTCCTTTCTGCAGCGAATGGGCCGCACGGGACGCCGCGATCTTCCGCCCGAGATGTGGTTTGTCATGCGCGAGGAAGAGCCCGAGCCGCGCACGATGATGCCCGAGACCATCCCGTGGAAGCTCCTGCAAGGCATCGCGCTCGTACAACTCTATCGCGAGGAAAAGTGGGTCGAGCCGCCCGAGCTCGATCGGCTCCCTTACAGTCTGCTCTATCACCAGACCATGTCGACCCTCGCCAGCACCGGAGAGCTCACACCGGCCGAACTTGCCCAGCGCGTGCTCACACTCAGCTATTTCCATCGCGTCTCGGCCGATGACTATCGCGTGCTGCTGCGCCACCTCATTAAGATCGACCATATCCAGGTCACCGAAGGCGGCGGGCTCATCGTGGGTCTCGCGGGCGAGCGCATCATCAACAACTTTAAGTTCTACGCCGTGTTCCAGGAAAACGAGGAGTTCACCGTTCGCAGCGAGTCGGCCGAGTTGGGCACGATCGTCAATCCCCCACCGCCCGGTGAGCGCATCGCCATCGCCGGACACTGCTGGATTGTCGAGGAAGTGGACTGGAAGCGTCATACCGTCTTTGCCACGCAGGTCAAAGGCCGTGTGCCGGCTTACTTTGGCGACTGCCCCGGCGACATCAATACACACGTACTCGAGCGCATGCGCAAGGCGCTCAACGAGCACGCGACATATCCGTACCTCATGGGTAACGCGCGGGCCCGCTTGGCGCAGGCTCGCCATACGGCTGAGATTTCGGGTGCGGGAACTAAGCCGCTCATCAACCTAGGCGGCGACACCTGGGTGCTCTTCCCCTGGCTGGGCAGCTACGCCTTTTTGGCACTCGAGCGCATGCTCAAGATTAAATGTTCCGCGGAGCTGGGCCTTCGCGGACTCGACCCGTCGCGCCCGTACTTTATGCAGTTCAAGATGAAGGCCGACGAAGAGACGTTCTTTGAAGTGCTCGCCGCCGAGGCCGAGAAGGACTTCGATCCCATCGAGCTCGTCTATCCCGGCGAGGTGCCTTATTTTGATCGCTACGACGAGTACGTTCCCGAGGAGCTCGTGCGCAAGGGCTTTGCCGAAGGCGTGCTCGACATAGAGGGCATGAAGCAGCGCGTTCTCGACTGGCGCGACCACACCTAAGACCAGTCTTTTTGGGACGGGGAGACTTATTTGTCGTGAAGGACGGTGCCGAGGAAGTCGGCGTCGAAGGGCACGGCTTCGGCAAAGGCATAGTCGCTGTCGCTGGCGATGAGCAGGTAGTTCTCCTCGCCACCGAACTCCGCATCGCCACATGGGACCACCCAGGCATGGGCGAATACCTCGAGCACCGTGGCAGCGCAGTCGCGCAGGAACGTCACATCACTCCCCTCGTTTGCGCTCACGATATTGGCCACGTAGATACCCCCGGGGTTCAGGCTGCCTCGCACCAAACGCAACGCCTCAACCGTCGCCAGCTCACGTACGGGTTCGGCACCGCCAAAGCAATCGCTCGCGACCACGTCGTAGCGACGATGGCCCACGCTCGTCACGCCCAGATACGAGCGAGCCTCGGCGGTTATCACCCGCAAGCGATCGCCCGCCGCGCGCTCCAGCTCGTCTAGGTAGAACCAGCGACGCGCCAGGCGCGTAATCTCTCCGTCATACTCGATGACGTCCATGCGCAAGCTCTCGTGCGACATCAGAGCGAACTTAGGATAGGCAAACCCGCCGCCGCCCAGCATAAGCATGCGGTCGATACCGTGACCATAAGCGTCACGCATTGCGCCCTCGGCCTCAAACGCGTCATCAAACGCACGATAGTACGCAAAGACGGGCTCCGCCCAACGCTCGCCAACGTAACTTGCGCTTTGGTAGACGCCGCCTTGTACCAATACGCGAACCTCGTCGCCGCCCTCATCGTGCACGCGTTTCACACGCGCCAGCCCATTGCGGGTTCGCGCAACCTGCAGACAGGCAGCACGAACAGCAACGGCGGCCGCACCAAGCGCCGCGGCTCCCAGAGCAACGCCGGCAACGACGCCAGCAGAAACACTCGGCTTGTTCATTTAGAGCTCCTTTTGCAGATAGAGTCCATGGTCGTAAAAACCCAAATGGCGATAGTACTCGCGCGTACCGATCGCGCTGATCACGTTGATGCGCGCATAGCCCGCGTCCCGAGCAATATGGCACGCACGCTCCACCAGCGACCGTCCCAATCCATGGTGCTGAGCTGCCTGGCCTTGATCCCCCACGCGCGCCGCCATGCCATACACATGCACCTCGCGAATCATCGCCTCATCCGGCGTCGTCAGCAACTCGTCCGCATGTGCGGTAGCAAAGGCGCGATCGGGCAGGGACAGGCGCAAAAAACCCGCGATCTTGCCTTCGGGCGTCACCCACTGCAAAAAGCGCTCGTGCGTCACCGGCGTCTCGTACGCCACTTCCTCGTCAAGGGTCAACTCGTCCAGGTCGGCACCCGCCGTGCTGATCTCGCGATAACGGATCTCGCGCACCGTCGCACCGTCACCCCGAGCAGCTAGGCGGTTCTCAACGAGTTGACGCAGGTTGGGTTTCTTGTTGCCCACCATGATGTCGTCGGAGCTAAAGTCGCGGATCATGCGACTGATGCGGCAGAACGCCGGCGTCACCACGATGTCATCGGCCAGTACATCGAGCAGCTCTTCCTCGGTATAGGGGCGCCACTCGCCGCGCTCGTAGCAGCCCACCAGACGCGAGCCCTCGATGAGCGCACACGGGTAGACCTTGACCTCGTCGGGCATAAAGGCCCCCTCGGTCATAAAGCACTCGTAGTCGCGCTTGTCCCCCTCGGGCGTGGCACCCAACAAGTTGAGCATAAAATGCGCGTGGATCTTAAAGCCAAACAGGCGTGCAAGCGAAAACGCCCGCTCGATTTGCTCCACCGAAATGCGACGCTCGTTGATATCGAGCAGGTGCTGGTCGAGGCTCTGGATGCCCATCTGAATCTTGGTGCAGCCCAGGCGACGAATGAGCGTGAGCGCCTGTGGCGTCACGGCATCGGGGCGCGTCTCGATAACGAGCCCCACCACGCGATGCTTCGCCGTCTCGTTGATGCGCTGCTGACGTTCAAGCTCCTCCATCGTGGTCGTCTGCCACTCGGCGACCTCGCCCCACGGCGTACCGGGACCGTACAGACGACGCACCGCGCGGTTATAGCCACCCACGGCAGCATCCACACGCCCCTGCTCGTCGGCAACGCCGGCAGCAAGCTCGACCTCGTCGGTCGCAATACCGGCGGCCCGATAGCGCTCACGACGCTCCGCCACCACCGGCGGCAAGGCATCGGCAGGAGCGTCATCGAGTAGACGCCCTGCCTCGGCACGGCTGATGCCCGGACGCGCCAACATGGGGTTGGCAGCCACGCCGGCGACGGCATCGTCATTGAGCGCACGGAAAAGCTCCGACATAAACCATGTCTGATAGCCTTCCGGATAGTCGCTCCAGGTGCCACCGAGCACAATGAGCTCTATCTTGTCGGTCGCATGCCCCATCTGCGAAAGCGCGGTCAGACGAGCACTCACCTGCAAATACGGATCAAAGCAATTTTGCTCCGCACGGGCGCATGCCGGCTCGGCGTGCAGATAGCTTTTGGGCATGCGCAGATCGTTGGGACAAAACAGGCAATCGCCCGAGCACGGCCACGGCTTGGTGATGACGGTAATGGTCGCCACGCCCGAGGCCGTTCGGCGCGGCTTCATACGCAGCACCTGCAGCAGTTGACGTTCCAGATCGGAATCGACATTCCACGCAGCCCACCGAGCCGGCTCCTCACGTTTAACCCGCTGGTAAAACGGCAGCAGGCGGCGCTTTGCCAAGTCGCGCTTATCGGCGCCCTCGCGGCGCGCCTCGGCATGTATCAGTTTGACGAGCGCCTTGTCGTCCACGGTCTCGCCGCAACGGAGGGCCTCGAGTATGTTCAAGATAATCTGTTCCATGCCCCCATTGTAAAGGCAAAGGCGCCGGAGCCAGTCACGGCTCCGGCGCCTCCATCAAAGAGCATGCCTATATGTACCGATCTCCGAAAACCGCTGTCACTCCGAATCAAACGACATATCGCCCGAACCGACCTCAAAACGATACGTGGCAGACTTATCGCCGTTATCGAATTCAAGATCCAAAATGGTCTCGCCGTCGTAGCCAAGCGGAAGGAAATCGCTCTCGAAGTCGCCGCTGCCCAAGGTGAGGCTCGCCTTAAAGCCCGTCGAGTTCGGAACCGTCATCTCCACATCGCCCGAGCCCACACTCACGTCCATAGACTTCGCGGGGGCCTGGTAGAGCTCGAACGTCACATCGCCCGAACCGACCTCGGCATTCAGGGTATCGGTCACGGTGCCCGTAAACTCAACGTCTCCCGAGTCCAGCGTTACATCTAGATCATGGCACGCAATGCCCGCGACCGTCAGGTCACCCGACCCCACATTCGCCGTAATGCCCGCCAGGTTATCCGCAACATCTCGCGGCAGCTCAATGGTAATTGTGCGGTCAATCGCGCGCTTATCATCGTAGTCGAACTGACTGATCTTGAGCGTAGAGCCCTTGACCTCAGCAAGGTTCCGGGTAGCCGCATCAGAAGCAGACGTTCCCTTCGCAACGCGGCCGCTTTCGATAACACGCACCGGGCCGCCAGAGACACATTTAACATCGACCGTCCCCGACGTCACGTCCAAGTCGAGCGATTGGAACGCGTCGGCATCAAACGTTTCGCTCGAAAGCTGCTGAGGTCGAGCGGAATAGTTACCGCTATCCAAAAGATCATCATCGTCAAACATATCGTCCATGCCAGACAAGCCTGGTACAACATCGTCGAGATCCCATGGGCCATCAAAATGAATCAAAGTCCGCGAAACGCCAAAAACAAGCCCGATAATCAGTACAAACGCCCCGATGCCAACGCCCAAGCGTACCTTGGATTCATGCGAAAGCTTCATCATTCATCACCCTCTTTGGCAATCGGCTCAGTGGTGGTCGCGGTAGCCACGTCAGCATCAACCGAAGCGGAAACATTCTGAGCCCTAGTTGTCACCGGCACCGGACCAACCTGGACTTTCCCACGCGCCCAATCGCCATCGAGCGCACGCGCCACCCAGTGATAAATGGGAATCGTAAAGAAGATCAGCGCGGCAAAGGGACCGGCACCAAACGGGAACATCAGCAAAAAGAACAGCATCCAGCACACGGCCCAATACGGGAACGACTGGAACGGTCCCTTCACCGGAGTCGAGCCAACTGCGCAGCCACTCGTCGCCTGCGCCGTAGCGGCATTGGCGGCCTGCGCACTCCAGCTTGCCGCTTGCGCCGCCT
>URRJ01000010.1 GCA_900550205.1 uncultured Collinsella sp.
GTTGAGGTTCCAAGTCGTGGCTTGCGACCTTTAGGAGCGGGCGGCTCCGTCGACGGGGAGCACGGCGCCCGTGACATAGGAGGACATGTCGCTCGCCAGGAAAACGAAGGCGTTGGCGACATCCTCGGGCTCGCCCATGCGGCCGAGCGGAATAGTGGCGATGATGGGCTTGATGACCTCTTCGGGCAGGTTGGCGACCATGTCAGTCTTAGTCACGCCAGGGGCAACGGCGTTGACGCGAATACCCATAGGGGCGAGCTCGCGCGAGAGCGACTGGACCATACCGTTGACGGCAAACTTGGACGTGGGGTAACCGACGCCGGAGGGCTGGCCGTACTTGGCGACCATCGAGCTTGTGGTAGTGATGGTGCCGCCGTGGCCGGCCTCGGTCATGATCTTGGCGGCAGCCTGGTGGCCATTAAAGACGGCGACGACGTTAAGGTCCATGACCTTTGCGAACTCCTCGGCCGTGTAGTCCAAGAGGGGTGAACGCTGGGAGATACCGGCATTGTTGACGACCGTGTCCAAGCCGCCCATGTCGGCTGCGGCCTGGGTAAAGGCCTCGGTCACGGCTTCGAGTGAGGTGAGGTCGCAGGAGCGGCCCCAGACCTTGGCGTCGGGATAGGCGGCTGTCAGCTTCTCAACGGCCGCATCGGCGGTCTCCTGACGCGAGCCAAAGACAGTGACGGAGGCGCCCTCCTCGATAAAACGGCAGGCGATGGCATAGCCGATACCGCGCGTGCCTCCGGTGATGATTGCTTTCTTGCCCTCGAGCAACATGGTATTTCCTCTCATCGCGGGCGGACATTCGCAGCACAGCGTAGCCGTAACCGGAATCGGCCGTGTTTGCATATCGGTGAACGGTAGCCCGCGTTACCGATGAGCGGCTCGCGCAAATGTGCCCTGTCGTTGTGCTTAGGGCAGGAGACAAAAGGGCTCCCATCCCACATCGGACGGGAGCCCTCAAAGCGCGTATTGCTAGGCGAGCGTTGGGTTAGTTGGCCATAACGCCTTCGGTCCAAGCCTCAACGTCCTCGATGCGCAGGACGTTGGCGACCTCGGCCACGCAGTCGACGCTGGCAAGCTCGGCGGCGGCAGCCTGGACGTCCTTCTCGAGCGCGCGGTGCGTCAGGAAGATGACCGAGCAGGCATCGCTGACGCCCGACTTGCCGTCCTCGACCTGGTTGATGAGCGAAATCGAGATGTTGTGCTTGGCAAAGATGTCGACCGTCTCGGACAGGGCACCCACGCGGTCGGCGACCTTCAGGCGCACATAGTACTTGGTCTGGAGCTCGTCCATGGGCTTAAAGGCGAGGTTGTGGCCATAGGGCTCAATCTCGGGCAGCGGAGCCACGCCGCGGCTAATCTGCTCGGAGAGCGACAGGATATCGCCCACGACGGCGCTCGCGGTGGGGAAGGAGCCTGCGCCGGCACCGTAGAACATGGTCTCGCCCACGGCGTCGCCTACCACGTAGACAGCGTTCATGGCGCCGTTGACCTTGGCAAGCATGTGGTCGGCGGGGATCAGCGTGGGATGCACGCGGACGTCGACGCCGGCGTCGGTGTTGCGGGCGATGCCGAGCAGCTTAATGGTGTAGCCGAGCTCGCGGGCCTGGGCGATGTCCTCGGCGCCGATGGTACGGATACCCTGCTGGTACACATCGTCGGTGGTAACGCGGGTGCCAAAACCGATGGAGGCGAGGATTGCCGTCTTGCTGGCGGCATCGAAGCCGTCGACGTCGGCGGACGGGTCGGCCTCGGCATAGCCCTTGGCCTGCGCGTCGGCAAGCACGTCGGCGTAATCGGCACCCTCGGCGTCCATGCGCGACAGGATATAGTTGGTGGTACCGTTGAGAATGCCTGCGATGGTCAGGATCTTGTTGCCCACCAGGTCGTGCTCGAGCGTGCTGACAATGGGGATGCCACCGCCGCAGCTGGCCTCGCACTTAATCTGCACGCCGCACGCGCGTGCCTTCTCGGCAAGCGTCTCGACGTGACGGCCCAGCAGGGCCTTGTTGGCAGAGACGACGTGCTTGCCGTGCTCAAAGGCAGTGGTGAAGATCTCGGTTGCGGGATGCTCGCCGCCGATCAGCTCGACGACGATGTCGACGGCGGGGTCGCTGACGACGTCGTGCCAGTCACTCGTAAAGGCCTCGCGCTCAATGCCTGCCGCCTCGGCCTGCTCCCAGGCAAGCGCGCAGGCGCGGGTCAGCTTAAGGTCGATGCCGTAGGCTGCCAGGTACTCATCGTGGTGGCTCTTGATCAGACGGGCCACGCCGCCGCCGACGGTTCCCAGACCAATCAGACCGACGTTCACGGTGCGCAGGGGTTCGCTCATAGATAGCTCCTTCGTGCATCTTATGGATGGATTAACCGCTTAAAGGTTGAGTGCATTCTAGCGTGAACCGAGAGCGCGTGCTCGCCAGGCAACAGGAGTCGCACAAAACGGCACCCCCGAAACGCTGCGGAAACATTGGAAACATGCTCGCTACAAACGGAACTCCGTAACAAACTGTCAACGTTTGCACCATAAGGTTTGCTTTACCGACCCCACCATGGGCACGAGCGCCGCTAAGTATTTGGCCGAGAAGTACGCGGATGCCAAGACCGCCCTGTTCTACAACTCCGGCGATACGCATGGCTCGGGCGTTGCCGATGCCTTTGCCGGGCAGGCCAAGGCATCCAAGCTCGACATCGTCGATACCGAGACCTTTAAGGACGATTCCGTCACGTGCTTTACCAATCAGCTCACCGAGGCTATGCGCAAGACCAAGATCGAGGGCCTGACTGGCGAGCTCACGTGGAACGACGAGGGCCAGGTCGAAAAGCCCGCTACGGCCTATGTGATTCAGGACGGCAAGTACATCTCCGCCTAAGTGCATATAACGAGACCGGTGGGGTCGTTATATTCAGGGCAAGGACGCCTGTAACAGAACAGAAACATTACTTTCACACAATAAAGTGGCTAAACTGCATAAACAGACAGGAATACGCAGAACTATGGATAAATGGGCAAAATAAAAGAAAAGTTGAAATAATCGCCACTTTTCTCAACTAAAGCGTCTACTATTTTGCGAACGCCGAACACGGCGAAGGATGGCCTGTCGGGTAACCGAAACCCGACGAGATTTGAGAGGAGAGCCGCATGTCGAGCCTCACCGGTAAGTCATTGAACCCTGTTATGAATCGCAGGAGCGTTATCGCGAGCGCAGCAGGTCTGGGGGCGATGTCCATTCTAGCTGGCTGCTCCTCCAACGGCGGCGACAGCGGTTCCGCTTCGAGCGACGCTTCGTTTAAGATCGGCACCATCGGCCCGCTGACCGGCGCCAACGCATCCTACGGCAAGTCCGTTACCCAGGGTGTCGAGCTCGGCTGCAAGGATTTCTCGACCAAGGAGCTGCCGCTTGCCAGCAAGGCCGAGGATGACCAGGCCGATGGCGAGAAGGCCGTCAACGCCTTCAACACCCTGCTCGACTGGGGCATGCAGGCCCTCGTCGGTCCGACCACCACGGGTGCGTCGGTTGCCGTTGCCGCAGAGTGCGGTAACGACCCCAAGACGTTCATGATCACCCCGTCCGCGTCCTCCGAGGACGTCACCGACGGCAAGGATTGCGTCTTCCAGGTTTGCTTCACCGACCCCAACCAGGGCGTCAACGCTGCCAAGTTCCTGGCGCAGAAGTATGCGGACGAGAAGTTCGTGCTGTTCTATAACTCCGGCGACGCTTATTCTTCGGGCATCGCAGATTCCTTTAAGGCCCAGGCCGCTGAATCCAAGCTCGAGATTGTTGACGAGGAGACCTTTAAGGACGACTCCGCCACGAGCTTTACCAACCAGCTGACCAAGGCCAAGCAGGCCGGCGCCACCATGATCTTTGCGCCGATCTACTACACGCCGGCGTCCGTCCTGCTCAAGAACGCCAAGGACATGGGCTACGACGTCAAGATGATGGGCTGCGACGGCATGGACGGCATCCTGGGCGTTGAGGGCTTCGATACCTCTCTTGCCGAGGGTCTGCTGCTCATGACCCCGTTCTCTGCCGACGACGAGAAGAACGCCGACTTCGTCAACGCTTACAAGGATAAGTACGGCGATACCCCCGACCAGTTTGCCGCCGACGCCTACGACGGCGTGCACGCGGTGGCCGAGGCCCTCAAGGAGGCCGGTCTTGGTGTCGACGCCGATCCGACCGAGGCCGCCGAGAAGCTGTCCAAGGCTATGCTCAAGATTACCGTTGACGGTCTGACCGGCAAGCTCACCTGGAACGATAAGGGCCAGGTCCAGAAGGAGCCCACGGCGTACGTCATCACCGACGGCAAGTACGTACAGGCCTAATTGGCCGCCTTACATAGAGCGGTTTTGATCCCAAGCAGGGGAGGTTTTGGCCTTCCCTGCTTGCTTGGTATCTAGGGACGATGTAACGTCCCTGTTTCATACATCAACTGGAAACCTATTCGAAAGGGGGATGTGGAACATGACGGTCTTTATCCAATACCTGGTCAACGGCCTGTCCATGGGCAGCGTCTACGCCATCATCGCGTTGGGCTACACCATGGTCTACGGTATCGCCAAGATGCTCAACTTCGCTCACGGCGACGTCATCATGGTCGGTGCCTATGTCTCGTTCTGTGCCACGTCGTATCTCGGCCTCCCGGGCTGGGCATCTGTAGTTCTCTCTTGTATGGTCTGTACCGTTCTCGGTGTTCTCATCGAGGGCCTGGCCTATAAGCCGCTGCGCCAAGCAGGCCCGCTGGCCGTTCTGATCACGGCTATCGGCGTGTCTTACTTCCTGCAGAACGCCGCGCAACTTCTGTGGGGCGCCACGCCCAAGAACTTCACTTCGCTCGTCACCTTCCAGGTACCGGAGTTCTTGGCCAAGTTCAACGTGAGCGCCGTCTCGCTCGTCACCATCGTCGCCTGCCTGGTTATCATGGCCGGCCTGATGTTCTTTACAGGTAAGACCAAGATGGGCAAAGCCATGCGCGCCGTGTCCGAGGACAAGGCCGCCGCTCAACTCATGGGCATCAACGTCAACCGCACTATTTCGATGACGTTTGCCATCGGCTCCGCCCTTGCCGCCATCGCCGGCGTGCTCCTGTGCTCCTACTCGCCGGTACTGCAGCCCACCACGGGCGCCATGCCCGGCATCAAGGCCTTCGATGCCGCTGTTTTCGGCGGCATCGGATCCATCCCCGGTGCCTTTGTCGGTGGCATTCTCATCGGCATCATCGAGGCGATGGCGCAGGCCTACATTTCCACGAGCCTTGCCAACTCCATCGTCTTTGGTGTTTTGATCATCGTCCTGCTCGTCAAGCCTGCCGGCCTCTTGGGCAAGTACGTCCCCGAGAAGGTGTAGGTGAGCGTTATGAAGTTTCTTAAAGACAAGCAGACGCGTCACGACTTTGTTACGTACGCCATGTGCCTTGTGGCGTTCGCCATCGTGTTCTTTATGCAGTCTAACCACATGATTCCGCGCATGATCGCCGGTCAGCTGGTTCCCATCACGGCCTATATCGTCATGGCCATTTCCCTCAACCTCGTCGTCGGCATCGCGGGCGACTTGTCGCTGGGCCACGCGGGCTTTATGAGCGTCGGTGCCTACACGGGCATCGTCACCGCGGTCGCCCTCGAGAGTGCCGTTCCCTCCGATCCGGTGCGCCTTATCATCAGCATCGTGGTCGGCGCCATCGCCGCTGCCATCTTGGGCTTCTTGATCGGTATCCCGGTCCTGCGCCTGAGCGGCGACTATCTGGCCATCGTGACCCTGGCTTTTGGCGAGATCATCAAAGAGATTGTCACCTGTCTCATTGTGGGCGTCGATTCCCGCGGCCTGCACGTGATCTTTAACATCACGGGCAACTCCACGATTAACGACCTGCACCTGCTCGAGGACGGCACCGCCATCATCAAGGGCGCGCAGGGCGCTTCGGGCGTGTCGACCTATTCGACCTTCCTCGCCGGTGCCATCCTGGTCATGGTTGCGCTCGTGATTGTACTCAACCTGGTTCGCAGCCGTACCGGCCGTGCCATTATGGCCGTGCGCGACAACAAGATCGCTGCCGAGTCCGTGGGCATTTCCGTCACCCAGTACCGCATGATTGCCTTCGTGGTTTCCGCCGCCCTCGCCGGTGCTGCCGGAGCCCTCTTCGGTGGTAACTTCTCGCAGCTCTCCGCCACCAAGTTCGACTTCAACACGTCCATCCTTATCCTGGTGTTCGTGGTCCTGGGCGGTCTGGGCAATATGCGCGGTTCCGTCATCGCTGCAGCGCTGCTTACCGTGCTGCCCGAGCTGCTCCGTCAGTTCTCGGACTACCGCATGCTCATCTACGCCATCGTGCTGATCCTGGTCATGATCTTTACCAACAACCCGCAGCTCAAGGCGTTCTTCGGTCGCGTCAAGGACCGCTTTGCTTCCAAGAAGGAGGTGGCAGCCGATGCCCAGTAAATTTGAGTTCAAGAAGGGTAAGATGGTCCCGTATCCTTCTGGCGCCATCGTTCCCGACCGCGACCTGGGTCAGCGCCCTGCACTCGAGTGCATCCACCTGGGCATTGAATTCGGCGGCCTTAAGGCTGTCGACGACTTTAGCCTGACCATCGGCAAGACCGAGATCGCCGGTCTCATTGGCCCCAACGGTGCCGGTAAGACCACGGTCTTCAACCTGCTCACCAAGGTGTACCAGCCCACGCACGGCACCATCCTGCTCGACGGCGAGGACACCTCGGGCAAGTCGGTCTACCAGGTCAACCGCATGGGTATTGCCCGTACCTTCCAGAACATTCGCCTGTTCAACACCATGACGGTGGAGGATAACGTTAAGGTCGGCCTGCATAACCAGGAGCGTTACTCCGGCTTTGAGGGCGTGCTGCGCCTGCCGACGTATTGGAAGCACGAGAAGGCCGCGCACGAGCGTGCCATGGAGCTGCTGTCCATCTTTGATATGGAGCACCTGGCAAACGAGCAGGCCGGATCGCTGCCTTACGGCGCCCAGCGTCGTCTGGAGATCATCCGCGCGCTTGCCACCAACCCCAAACTGCTGCTGCTCGACGAGCCTGCCGCCGGCATGAACCCGTCCGAGACCGCGGAGCTCATGGAGAACATCGTCAAGATTCGCGACACCTTCGGCATCGCCATCATGCTTATCGAGCATGATATGTCGCTCGTTATGAACATCTGCGAGGGCATTTGCGTGCTCAACTTTGGTAAGGTCATCGCCAAGGGCACGGCCGAGGAAATCCAGAACAACGACGCCGTTATCGAGGCGTATCTGGGCAAGCAGGATAAGGGGGAGAACTAAATGGCAGAGCCGATGCTTTCCGTCTACAACATCAACGTCTGGTACGGCGCCATCCACGCCATCAAGGACGTCTCCTTTAACGTCAACGAGGGCGAGATCGTGGCCCTGATCGGCGCAAACGGCGCCGGCAAGTCCACGACGCTCAAGACCGTCTCGGGCCTGCTGCGTTCCAAGACCGGCTCCATCAAGTTTATGGGCGAGGACATTACCCATACGCCTGCCGACAAGCTGGTGGGTAAGGGCTTGGCTCAAGTCCCCGAGGGCCGTCGCGCCTTTTTGCAGATGACGGTCGAGGAGAACCTGGAGATGGGCGCCTACACGCAGCCCAAGTCCACGGTTGCTCCGGGCCTTGAGCGCGTCTACGAGCAGTTCCCGCGCCTTAAGGAGCGCCGTCGTCAAGTGGCCGGCACCCTTTCGGGCGGCGAGCAGCAGATGCTCGTTATGGGCCGCGCCCTTATGAGCAACCCCAAGCTGCTCATGCTCGATGAGCCTTCCATGGGCCTGGCACCGATTCTGATTGAGCAGATCTTCCAGATTGTCGAGGACCTGCACAAGGCCGGCACCACGGTGCTCCTGGTCGAGCAGAACGCGCAGATGGCGCTCTCGATCGCCACGCGCGGCTATGTGCTCGAGACCGGCAAGATCACTATGACCGGCACGGGCCAAGAACTCCTGCACGACGATAACGTCCGCAAGGCTTACCTCGGAGGCTAGCCAATCCAACAAAAGGGGCGCTGACTATCCCGGTCAGCGTCCCTTTTTTAAGTTGCGGTGAAATAGGGACTAAATAGGGTTTCTAGACGCCAAAACAGTCCCTATTCCACCGCAACTTCATTGGGGCGTGCGACGATGACCGTCCCAAATTAGCACCCCTGCACCAAGCCAAGGCCCCGTTCTGGAATGTGTCGGAACGGGGCCTTGGTGGTTGGGGTCTATTCGGTTTTGTTCGCTAGTCTACCTTTTGTCCGCATGTTGGGCAGAACTGGGCTTCGGGTACGAGTGGGGTTCCGCAGTGACGGCAGAAGCGGGCTGGCTCGGTTGGAGCTGCCGGCATCGTCGGTGTCGCGGGTGGAACGGCGTTCTGCTGGGCGCGCTTCTGGCGACGCCGCTGCTTGCGCTGAGGCTTGGGCTCTGCGGCTGTCGTACCGTTCGCGGTCTTCGCGCGCTTCTTGCGGATGCAAAGGATAACAATCGTGCCACCGATGATGAGGAAGATCGCCACGCCACCGCCAATAACAAACGGCAGGTGAGTCTGGACAAAGTACAGCACATCCTCGGGCAGCGAGTGGGGAATATTGGACTTATAGATGTTCACATGGAGCATTGAAGAATCATTATCGTCGAAATAGGTTTCTAAGATCTTGCGATCATCGTTCATGAATCGAAGGTCGCACCAATGAGAGCCAAATTTGCTCATAGCTCCGGATTTCGCATCAACTAGGCACGCCGAGGGCTTGTCATCGTCTGAGCTTACTCCGAGCAAGGTACTGCCGTCATGAGAGATGTCTTTGAGGCTGCCGCTGCCGAAGGGGTTAGCAATCGAGCTGATTGTGTTTCCACTTTGCAAATCGATAACGCCGAGGTTTGCCTTATCTTTATTAAGGTAATAGCCGTCCTCGATCAGATCGTCGGAGCCATTACTAAGATAAACGGGATAGTAATCGCATGCCACAGGTGAATACTCATCGGTAAAAGCATGGTCCTCATCATTGGATATGGTGCTCAAATTTGCATCGCGGTCGGCTTTAATCAAAAAAGACTCACCTTGAAGAATAATGCCTTCTGAGTCCGAGAGTTCCGATACTGAGCTTATTTCGATGCTGTCTGTTACCTTATTTACATGGGTGGTGTTTGATTTGGTCGAGCCGGTTTTTGTGTCGAATACTTCTAGAGTGACGGTGGATTTATCCGCATTGATCGTCACGACGTAAAAACAGTCTCCATCTTTCGAAAAGTATGCGCGCGACCAATCGCTTTCTGGGTGGCATGCCTGCATCTTGTTATCAGTATTAAGATTATAAAATACAAACGAATAGTTATCGTCGGAATCGCGTTGCGTAACATCGGCTGTCTCTCCGTTTTCACTAATCCAGACATAGTCCTGAGTGCATTTTCCTAGTTCGAGCGAGTGGACTGAGCGACTTTGCTTTTCGGGAGAGAAGACGACCAGGTTAGAGCCTTCTATCCAAGACAGCTGGTCATTCCACGACACGCTCGTCGAATCGAGGCTATTCTTTGGAATGTCAACGGGCCTTACGCTTCCGTCGTCCAAATTGATGAGGGATACTTTTTTCAGTTTGTTTTCGTCATCGCGGTCAAACAGGTAACGATACTCTGAGTCTAAATCTATGTTGCTGACATACGAGTTATCGCTGCTGACCTTAAAGCTATACGACTTCTCAAGTTCAGGCGTTGGTACGCTGCCGCCGGCTAATGCTGCTGGAGGGGCTGCGAGCGGAGACAAGGCCGCGAGGAGGCCGATGGCGACTGCTGCGATCCTTCCGCTCTTTTGGATGCTCTTAAGCATGGCAATCCTTTCCTCTAAATGTGAGTGACGATACTGCCATGGTTAATCGGGATTCGAAGATCTTGTTGCGCAACAGTCACCATCGGCAACATTTTTCGGCCAGCCGTCATGATCCGTTTTCCTCAGTCCCCAAGAGATCATTCTGAGTTGCGGTGAAATAGGGACTAAATGAAGGCTCCAGAGGCCAAAACAGTCCCTATTCCACCGCAACTTCATGGGGATGTGTGACAATGCCCGTCGGAAAACATCTGCTGTCTTTGGGGGTCTATCTATGCTGTACGAGTTTTGTGCCGAGAACTTTGAGCGGGTGCCGGCGGCCATCGAGGCCGGTGCGGGGCGCATTGAGCTGTGTGACAACCTCGCCGTCGGTGGCACCACGCCTTCCGCCGGCGTTATTAGCGCTGCAGTCAGCTACGCTCACGAGCATGACGCGCGAGTGATGTGCATGATCCGTCCGCGCGGTGGCGACTTTCATTACAACCAGGACGAGCTGCGCATGATGGAGATGGACCTGGGCCTTGCTGTGAGCGCCGGCGTTGACGGCCTGGTCTTTGGCTGCTGCAAGCCCTGTGCCGGCGGCTGGGCGCTCGACGAGCTCACTCTCGGCGCCCTCGTTATGGCTACGGGCTGCGCGACCGAGGAGTGCAAGCGCGAGTCCCTTGACATCACCTTCCACATGGCATTTGACCAGCTCTCGCCCGAGGCTCAGCTCGATGCGATTGATACACTTGCCGACTGCGGCGTTACGCGCATCCTCACGCATGGCGGTGCGGCCGGTACGTCGATCGAGGATAATTTCGATCACCTGGCTCGTTTAATCGAGTATGCGGGCGATCGTTTGACCATTCTTCCCGGCGGCGGCATCACTACGGCAAATCGCAACGCGGTCGCGGCGACGCTCGGCGTCTCCGAGCTCCATGGCACCAAGATCGTGCCGCTGGAGATATAACCCGTGGCGCTGGTATTTGACGTTCAGCAGGCGAGCGGCAAGCCCGACGATAATCGTCGCCCTGGCACCGCGTGTCCCTTTTGCGACACGGAGGGGCTCGCCAATATCATCCGGCGCGACGGTGACTGCATCTGGCTCGAGAATAAGTTCAAGACCTTGCGCGCCACTCGTCAGACCGTATTGATCGAGTCGGCCAATCACGACGCCGACCTGGTGACCTATGAACCGGATGAGCTGCATCATGTGATGCGGTTTGCCCTGGGCTGTTGGCAGCAGATGATCGATTCCCAACAGTACCGCAGTGTGCTCATGTACAAGAACAAAGGCCCGCTTTCGGGCGGCAGCCTCGTCCATCCACACATGCAGATTGTGGGCTTGGAACAGGAGGACGGCTATGCGGCGCTGACCTCAGCCAACTTTGAAGGCATCGATGCTTGGCGACACGGGAGGGTTGCGGTCAACATCTCAACCGAGCCGATCATGGGATTCTTTGAGGTCAACGTCTCGGCTCCACAGGGAATCGCCGCCAGCGACGACTCCCGCGACCAAGCCGAAGCGGACCTGTTTGCCGATGCAATTCAGGTGGCTCTGCGCTATATCTTGAACGAGCACCACGGCGGTCGCGCAGAGTCGTACAACTTGTTCTTCTATCACCTGGGCGGTCGGACCATTGCCAAGGCGCTGCCACGTTGGGTGGTTTCGCCCTACTTTGTGGGCTATCGTCTGGCCCAGGTCAATGCCGAGACGACGCTCGATATCGATGCTGAGCGCCTACGCGCGCATCTGGAAACGCTCGCGTAGCAAGGCGAGCGCCTGCGTAATGCGGACAGTCTAGCGTGCCATGGCGTCGCGACCGGCCTCGACCCGCTTGCGCTGTTTGGCGCGCTCCTCGCCGGTTAGGCGCTCAAAGAGATGCCCGATAATCGAGGCGAGTACCTGCTGAAACAGCGTGCCGCACATGACGGGGAACACGACCTCGCCGGGAAAATACTGTGTGGCGATGACGGCGCCCGAAGAGATATTGCGCATGCCGCAGGTAAAGCACATGGTGGTCGTCTCGCTATACGGCAGATGCAGGGCACGTGCAACCAGAAAACCGACGACAAAGCCGCTGATGGCGAAGACCAGGATAAAGAGGGCGACTTCCAAGCGCTCAACATTCATGTGCAGCACGTACTCGCTCATGGCGGTGGAGTTGGACGCGATGACACCCATCATCATGAACTTGCAGGCGGGCGAAAGCGCGGGGGAGAGTTTCTCATGACCCCATCCGCGCGTGAGTTCGTTGATCACGATGCCGAGCACGGCGGGGATGGCGATCATAAAGGCCATGTTCTGCATCATGCTCGGAACATCGATTGCGACGGTGGCGCCCAACAGGAGCTTGAGCGTAAGAGGAATCGTCACAGGTGAGATGACCGAGGACGTCAGGATGATGGTGAGCGCGAGTGGGCCGTTGCCGCCGAACATGCTAATCCACATAAAGGCAGTGACTGCCACGGGTACGCTGTACTCAAGCACGATGCCGCAGACAAGGTTGGGATTGGAGCCAAAGAACAGCGATCCCATGGCATAGGCTGCTATGGGGATAAGCACCGCCGAGACGAGCAACGCCAAGACCAGGTGCAACGGACGATGGAACACCTCAGCCACCTGGTGGAAGGTGTTACTGAGCGCACCCTGAAACGTCATAAAGGCAAACAAGGTGGGAACGATGGGCTTGAGAACGCCGATCTGCCGAGGAAAGAGCACGCCGAGCGCCACGCAAATCGGAACGATGACCTGCATGTGCCCCGCGAGAAACTTGCCCAGTCCAACCCATTGCTTCATATGCTCTTGTGACTCCCTTTGCTCGTGAATCTGTTTTGAATGGATATGCTAGACGCTCGCATGCGTCCGTGCGTCAGAAACGCTCGAATATTTCGAGGCTATTACCGGCATCGTTTACCGAAACCGCGGCGTGCTGCGGCGATTTGCGTCCGCGCTGCACGGTATAATAAATCCGTTCAACAGATCTGCCTGCCGAAGCGGGCATACACAGAGGACTCATCGCTATGAACCGTGAGAGGTATCGCGGCGACCTGCCCCTATCGGGGGTGGGCGCCTATGTCATCGCTTAAGACGACGCATCGCTGGGCGGTCGCTCGGCAAAACCCCGAGCTCGAAAAGGAGCTTGCGGCTGGCCTGGGCATACCCGGGCTGGTGGCGCGCATTATGGTTGCGCACGGCATTGCATCCATCGAGGAAGGCCAGCTGTTTTTGACGCCTTCGCTCGATCGCGACTGGGCCGACCCACTCATTATCCCGGGCATGTCGGTCGTTGCCGACCGCGTCGAGCGCGCTATTCGAAACCACGAGCGCATCGCGGTCTTTGGCGATTTTGACGTTGACGGTATTACGTCGACCTGCCTGTTGACCGAGGCGCTGCGCACGTTTGGCGCCGATGTCACGCCGTTTATTCCGCATCGCTTTGACGAGGGCTACGGTCTTTCGCGCGCGGCGCTCGACCGCGTTAACGAGCTCGCTCGCCCCCAGCTGATCGTGACCGTCGATAACGGCATTGCCGCCAAGGAAGAGGTCTCCTATCTGGAGAGCCTGGGAATCGATTTGGTGGTCACGGACCATCACGAGCCCTCCGATCAGGTGCCGCAGGGCGTACCCCTGACCGACCCTAAGCTCGAGGACGAGGGTCCTTCGCGTGAGCTTGCCGGTGCCGGCGTGGCACTCAAGCTGGTGCAAGTCCTGGGCGAGCGTCTGGGCAAGCCGTCGTATTGGCGTTCTCTGATAGAGGTCGCGGCGCTGGGTACCGTGTCCGACATGATGCCGCTCACGCCCGAGAACCGCGCGCTGGTCGCCGAGGGCATCCAGCAGATGCGCGTGACCGCCCGCCCCGGTTATATCGCGCTGGCCGCGCTCGCCAAGGCCGACCTCTCTAGCATTACGGCTGATGGCCTGTCGTTTTCGCTCATTCCCCGCTTGAATGCCGCCGGCCGCATGGCCGATCCCAAGCTGGCGCTCGACCTGCTGCTTGCCCGCGATCCTATCGAGGCAAGCGCGCTGGCGGCCGAGCTCGAGGAGATCAACCGTCAGCGTCGCGAGATCGAGGCGGAGCTCACACGCGACGCCATGGCAAAGGTCGAGGAGACCTATGACGGCGGTCGCGCAATCGTCGTGGGTGGCGAGGGCTGGCACGAGGGCGTCAAGGGTATCGTGGCGAGCCGCCTGACCAACCGTTATCACGTGCCGGCGCTGCTGTTTTCGATCGAAGACGGTATCGCTCGCGGTTCGGGTCGCTCGGTGGGCAAGGTCAACCTGTTCGACGCCGTAGAACGCTGCTCGGATCTGCTGATTCGTCGCGGCGGGCATGCGGGTGCGGTGGGCGTGACCATCGAGGCGTCCAAGCTCGACGAGTTCCGCCGTCGCCTTTCCGCCGTGCTGTCCGAGCTTCCCGCTGAGGACTTTGAGGACACCGACGAGGTTGCTGCCACCGTCGACCTCTCCGAGCTGAATATTGAGACCATCGAGCAGATTTCCCGTCTTGAGCCGTTTGGCCAGGGCAATAAGGTGCCGCTGCTGGCCGCCGAGGGCGTGACGATGTGCGATCGCGCCGTGGTGGGCAAAACCGGCGAGCACATGCGCTTTGTGGCGACCGATGGCGCCGCGAGTGTGCCGGCCATCATGTTCCGCGTGCCGCAGATCGATAGGCTCATCAATTGCGACAGCGCCGTCGACTTGGTGTTCGAGGCCGTGGCCGAGCATTGGCAGGGACGTGTGAAGCCCAAGCTCATGATCAAAGATGTCTTGGTGCGCGATACCACGGCGTCCAATATCGACGATCCGGCATGTGAACTTCGCCGCGGCGTGCAGCCGGCGGATTCTGGCCTGCGTCTGGAGTCGCGTAAACGCGAGACGCTCGCCCAGCTCTCTTATACCGAGCTCACGCGCTCGCTTATCCATAGCTTTATCGGCTCGACCCAGCCACATCGCGCGCAGGTCGAGGCACTCGACGCCCTCGCCGACCACCAGAGCGTTTTGGCTGTTATGGGGACGGGGCGTGGCAAGTCGCTCATCTTCCATGTGCACGCCGCGCGCGAGGCGGTCCTTCGTGGGCGTGCGAGCATCTTTGTCTATCCGCTGCGTGCGCTCGTTGCCGACCAGGCCTACCACCTCTCGTCGACGATGGCTGCGCTCGGCATTGGCGTGGGCGTGTTGACCGGCGAGACCGTGGAGGCGGCGCGCGATGACGTGTTTGCCGGCTTGGCTTCGGGCCGCACCGGCATCGTGCTCACGACGCCTGAGTTCCTGTCTATTCACCGTGACCGCTTTGCGCGCTCGGGGCGTATCGGGTTTGTCGTTATCGATGAGGCGCACCATGCCGGTCTTGCCAAGGGCGGCGACCGAAGCGCATACCTCGACATGCCCGATATTCTCAAGGCCCTGGGCGATCCGGTCGTTCTGGCCACGACTGCCACCGCAACGGCTCCGGTTGTGGCGGAGCTTGCCCGCGTGCTGCCGATTACCCGTACGGTGGTCGACGAGACCGTGCGCGAGAACTTGCAGCTCGAGGACGACCGCGATCTTGCGAGCCGCGAAAACCGCCTGGTGTCCATCGTCGCGACGGGGGAAAAGACCGTCATCTACGTCAACTCGCGCGATCAGTCCGTGGCGCTTGCCAAGACGCTACGCAAACGCGTTCCCGACTGTGCGTCGCATATCGCCTTTTACAACGCGGGCCTTACGCGCACCGACCGCCATCGCGTTGAGGAGGCGTTTCGAGATGGCAGCCTCAGCTGCATCGTCTCGACATCCGCCTTTGGCGAGGGCGTCAACCTTCCCGATATTCGCCACGTCGTGCTCTATCACATGCCGTTTGGCGGCATTGAGTTTAACCAGATGAGCGGCCGCGCCGGTCGCGATGGCCAACCCGCCGTGATCCATCTGCTCTATTCGTCGCGCGACGCCCGCATTAACGAGCGCCTACTCGACTGCTATGCGCCCGAGCGCGACGAGCTCGTCACGCTTTATCGTGCGCTGCAGACCATGTGGCGCTCCAACCGCGGCAAGACCGGGGACGATTCCTTTAGCGCGAGCGATATCGACATCGCGCAGATGTGCCTTGCTATCGATGCTCGCACGCCGGTCGACGAGCGCTCGGTGGAAAGCGGCTTGGGAATCTTCGAAGAGCTTGGTTTCTGTCGCGTTTCGGGGTTTGACGACACCCGTCGTATCGCGATGGCCGTAAACCCCGGCCGCGTGCAATTGAGCAGGTCGATTCGCTATTTGGAGGGCTTACGCTCGCGCATGGAGTTCTCGGCTTTTCGGAGCTGGGCACTCGATTCGTGCGCTTCTGATATGCTAGCCAAAGTTAACCGCCCGATCGTTCCGCGGGCCTAGGGGAAGGGGACCTCGATGGATGCCGCAGCCCGTACCGCCCATGATTCCACCCTCCAGCCTTTTTCGGAGATGGAGCACTATAAGCATGCCGATGAGCTGCCGCCCGAGATTATGGCGGACAGCTACGACAAGCTGGAGCGCCTGTGCCTCAAATATATGAATGAGGACGACTTCTCTAAGGTGGAGCAGGCCTACTGCTTTGCCGCCGAGAAGCACTGCAACCAAAAGCGCCGTTCGGGCGAGATGTACATTAACCATCCCGTCGAGGTTGCCATCATTTTGGCCGATCTCAAGATGGACTGCGATGTGGTGTGCGCCGCACTGCTGCACGATACCGTCGAGGATACCGAGACCTCGCTTGCCGATGTTTCCGGCCTGTTTGGCGATACAGTGGCCGAGCTCGTCGATGGCGTGACCAAGCTCACCAACATCGAAGTCGACAGCATGGACGAGAAGCAGGCCCTCACGCTGCGCAAGATGTTCCTCGCCATGTCCAAGGACATCCGCGTCATCATCGTTAAGCTTGCCGACCGTCTGCACAACATGCGCACCCTTGCAGCCCTGCGCGAGGACCGTCGCCTGTTTAAGGCTCGCGAGACCATGGACGTGTATGCGCCCCTGGCCGACCGTCTGGGCATGAGCTCCATTAAATGGGAGCTCGAGGACCTGTCCTTCTTCTACCTTGAGCCCGACGCCTACCAGCGCATCGCGCGCATGGTGGCGGAGTCACGCGAGGTCCGTGAGCGCTATCTGGCCGAGACCATCAAGACGCTCACCGACGAGCTCAACCGCATTGGCCTGGAGGACTTTCAGATCAACGGCCGTTCCAAGCACTACTGGTCCATCTACCAAAAGATGAAGCGCAAGGGCAAGGAGTTCTCCGAGATCTACGACCTGGTGGCACTGCGCGTCATCACGCATTCGGTGCGCGATTGCTACTCCACGCTCGGCGCGGTGCATACGCTGTGGCACCCCATGCCTGGTCGCTTTAAAGACTATATCGCCATGCCCAAGGTCAATAACTACCAGTCGCTCCATACGACGGTTATCGGCCCCACAGCCCGCCCGCTCGAGATTCAGATTCGAACCTATGAGATGCATGAGCAGGCCGAGTACGGCATTGCCGCCCACTGGCTATATAAGAAGTCGGGCGGTTCGTCTGCGTCTAAGACCAATGATGCCCAGCGTCTGGACGACCAGATTAACTGGCTCAAACATTCGCTCGATTGGGCTGCGTCTGATGAGATCACCGACGCCAAGGAATACCTGCATTCGCTGAAGGTCGATCTGTTCGACCAGGAGATCTTTGTCTTTACGCCCAAGGGCGAGGTCATGGCGCTCCGTGCCGGCTCCACGCCGCTCGACTTTGCCTACGCCGTTCATACCGAGGTGGGAAACCACTGCGTCGGCGCTAAAATCAACGGTGCGGTGGCCCCGCTCACGCACGAGATCAAGACGGGCGACCGCGTTGAAATCCTGACCAACAAGAGTTCCAAGCCGTCGCGTGATTGGCTCAAGATCGTTAAGACGCCTTCCGCCAAGTCAAAGATCCGCCGCTATTTTGCCGCCGCGACCAAGGACGACGACGCTGCCGCCGGTCGCGATATACTGGCCAAGGACCTGCGCAAGCGCGGGTATGGCATCTCTACGCCGCGATCCACGCGTGCGCTCAACGCCGTGGCGGAGCAGTTTAACTACAAGCAGCTCGAGGACTTGTTTGCCGCCGTCGGCGCCGGCAAAGTTGCCCCGCGCGCTGTGGGTAACAAGGTCGAGCAGATTTTGGACCCCAAGCCCGAGGAGCAGCTCACCAAGGCCGATGCTATCGCCGAGGTCGTGAAGCAGCCGGCCCGAGGCTCCAACCGCAAGCCGCAAAAGCGCGGCAAGAGCGCCAGCAACGGCATTATCGTCAAGGGCGAGAGCAACAGCGGCCTGCTGGTTCGTCTGGCCCATTGCTGCAATCCCGTGACGGGCGACGACATCGTCGGCTTCATCACGCGCGGTCGTGGCGTTTCGGTGCATCGCGCCAACTGCCCCAACGTCAAGGGTCTTATGGAGCATCCCGAGCGCATGATCGATGTGGAGTGGGACGGTGCTGCCGACACTCTCTTCCAGGTCGAGATCGTGGTCGAGTGCCTGGACCGCATGGGCCTGCTCAAGGATGTCACCATTGCCATTGGCGATGCGGGCGGCAATATCCTTTCTGCCGCTACGTCGACCAACCGCGAGGGTATTGCAACCCTGCGCTTTATGGTCGAGATCTCGGACGCGAGTGGTCTGGATCCGCTGCTGGCCTCTATCAGCAGCGTTGACTCCGTCTACGACGCGCGCCGCCTGATGCCCGGCGAGGGTGGAGCCCAGCTTAAGCGCCGCGTTTAGTCGCGACGAACGTGCCACATTATCGATATTCGCTACACTCGAGGCATCGTTTGATGCCTCGAATTCTATAGAGAGGAGAGGGACATGGGTGCTGTGTCCTTGGATTTAACTCCCAAGGGATCGGTCGAGATCGAGACGCTCGTAAACGGTCCCATTCAGACCAATAGCTATGCAGTTATTTCGAACAATGAGTGCGTGATCATCGACCCTGCGTGGGAAGGCGAGCGCTTGGTGGAGCATGTTCGAGCCGAGCATCCCGGCGTACGCGTGCTTGGCGCCGTATGCACTCATGGCCATGCCGATCATGTTGGTGGTGTTGCCGGCGTGCAAACCACCGTTGGCGAGGGCTGCCAGTATGAGCTGTGTACTAAGGATGTGGCGGTGCCGCATACGAACATCGAGGAACAGCGAGCTATGTGGTGCATTGAGACGCCCGATCCCGGGGAGCCGACGCGCCTGCTCGCCGAGGGCGATACCATTGAGGTGGGCAATATCTGCCTGCAGGTGATCGAGACGCCAGGGCATACGCCGGGCGGGATTGTCTTGTTTGCTGCCGCTGAGCAGGGGAACATTGCCTTTGTGGGCGACACCCTGTTCCCGGGTGGGCACGGCCGCACCGATCTTTCTGGAGGAGACGAGACGGCGATTCTTCGCTCGCTCTCCAAGCTCGCCCGGCTTCTCCCGCCCGATACCGTTTGCCTAACCGGCCATGGCGATTCGACCACCATGGCACGCGAGCTCATGCAGAACCCTTTCATGCAGATATAGCTTTATAGTCAGCTTCTGAAGCACGAGAAGTGTCCAAACGTCAAGCTATTTTTCCCCAACGGGTCGATTCCGTAGGGCAAACGGTCAAAAAAAGTCTGTTTGGACGATATTCGTGAACAAACGAACGTTTATGCTCGGGTGCGCCGTGGTAAAATCTCAGGCGTTATCGGAGCAACCTTACAGGAGGTTTCTTTTATGCTCGTCAACGCAGCAGACATGCTCAAGAAGGCCGAGGCCGGCAAGTACGGTCTCGGTGCCTTCAACACCAACAACCTCGAGTGGACCCTGGCTATTCTCCAGGCCGCCGAGGAGGCCAAGTCTCCGCTGATCCTTCAGTGCACCGCTGGTGCCGCTAAGTGGATGGGCGGTTTCAAGGTCTGCGCCGACATGGTCAAGGCTGCCGTCGAGGCCACGGGCGTTACCGTTCCCGTCGCCCTTCACCTCGATCACGGTTCTTACGAGGACTGCTTCAAGTGCATCGAGGCCGGCTTCACGTCCATCATGTATGACGGCTCTCACGAGGAGACCTTCCAGCTTAACCTCGACCGCACCAAGGAGCTCGTTGAGCTTGCCCACTCCAAGGGCATGTCCATCGAGGCCGAGGTCGGCGGCATCGGCGGCACCGAGGACGGCGTGACCTCCAGCGGCGAGCTCGCTGATCCTGCTGAGTGCAAGCAGATTGCTGACCTGGGCGTCGACTTCCTCGCCTGCGGCATCGGCAACATCCACGGCGTGTATCCCGCCGACTGGGCCGGCCTTTCCTTCGAGCGTCTGGGCGAGATCAAGGCTCAGACTGGCGACCTGCCCCTCGTTCTGCACGGTGGTACCGGCATCCCCGAGGATCAGATCAAGAAGGCCATTTCCCTGGGCATCTCCAAGATCAACGTCAACACCGACCTGCAGCTCGTCTTCGCCAAGGGCGTCCGCGAGTACATCGAGGCTGGCAAGGATCAGCAGGGTAAGGGCTTTGACCCCCGCAAGCTCCTCAAGCCTGGTCGCGACAACATCGTTGCCCGCACCAAGGAGCTCATGGAGGAGTTTGGTTCCGTCAACAAGGCGTAAGTAGCGGTTTAACTTTTCCGTCGGAGGCCCCGTTCACCCTATGCTTTTCCCTTGCGCTCACCTGGCTTTGCCAGAAGTCGCGCAATGGGGAAAGCTCCGGGTGAACGGGGCCTCCTTCGTTAACTCGCTACAGGGTTACTGGGCTGAATTCATTTTTTGACTACCGCTCGGCGGTGTTGATGGCTCCCTTGTTGGGGCTTTCTTTTTATCTCGCTACAATGGGCTTCAAGCGTTCTAGTGACTTGGAGTTTGGTATGGCTGTTATTAATGTGCTGCCTTCGGATGGGAAGGTTGTTGACGAGGGTCCTGTTGGCTGCTCTGTTGATGTTTGCTGTGATGACTTTCGTCATCTCGATATTGGACTGCCGCCCGAGATTCTTCGTCTTAAGGATGCCGGGTATTTGACGCAGGCTGTTGCTGCCTGCGATCGTCTTTTGGGGCAGAATCCTGAGCCTTCCCTGGCAGCCTGCGTCCGTGCCGAGCGGTATCGCATGCTCGAGACGCCGCTTCATTTTTCGGTGTCGCGTGATCGGGCTATCGAGATGATTCGCGAGGAGTGGCCAGAGTTTACCGAAGAGCAGTTTGACGACCTGATTGATCGCAAGCGTATTGACTGGCGCTTTATCGATGGCGAGCTGTTTGTTCTCGATAACTTCCTCGATTCACTTCGCGTTTACCCCAAGGAGGTTCCGGGCCTGCGTCCCGATTCTACGGACGGCATCGCGCTGCGTAACCAGATGCTCAGGGAGATGGAGTCGCAAAACGGGTTGGCTCGCGTCATTACTCTTAAGGCGTCCGTGTCTGTCCCCGGAGCTCTTGAGGGGGAGGCCGTTCGCGCGTGGCTTCCCGTTGCTGCCGCCTGCCGTCAACAGTCTCAGGTCGAAGTTCTCGATATGACGCCGGAGGGGCATGTTGCCCCCGAGGATGCGCTGGCACGCACCGCTTCATGGTGTTCTTCGACCGAGCGCTCGTTCTCGGTAACCTATCGTTATCACATTAATGCTGCCTATTGCGACATTTATGGAGGTGCGCTGCCCGAACGCCCGTGCATGGACACGCCGCTGCCCGAGGACACTTCCGAGGACCGTCCGCACATTTCGTTTACGCCGTACCTGCGACAGTTGACGGAGCGTGTTATTGACGGGCTCGAGGATCCGCTCGACCGTGCTCGTGCCATCTATGATTATCTGACGCAACATATCGACTATCGCTATCAGCCACCATATCTGCTTTTGGGTTCCATCGCCGATGACTGTGCACAATCGCTCCGCGGCGATTGCGGCGTTATGGCGCTCACGTTTATCACCATGTGCCGCATCGCGGGCGTGCCTGCTCGTTGGCAGAGCGGCCTGTATGTCGCGCCCGATTCGGTGGGACCGCACGACTGGGCCGAGTTCTATACACCTCAGACCGGTTGGCTTAACGCCGATATTTCGTTTGGTTCCTCTGCGCGAAGAATGGGGGAGGAGTGGCGTCGCCAGCACTACTTTGGCAACCTCGATCCGTGGCGCATGGTGGCAAACTCCCAGTTCCAGGCGGACTTATTCCCTGTATCTGATGGCATGCGTGAGGATCCCTATGACAACCAGATGGGCGAGGCCTCGGTTGACGGACGTGGATGTCGCCAGCGGGAGATGTTGCGCAAGATTGAGCTTATCGAAATGCTTGAAGTTCCATTTTCGGACTAATCAACAGAAAGCTGTGATAAACTAACTCACGCATTACGTGCCCGAGTGGCGGAATTGGCAGACGCAGTGGACTCAAAATCCACCGTTGGCAACAACGTGCGAGTTCGAGTCTCGCCTCGGGCACCATACATGCAAGTGAGCGTTCAAGGGGGCCAAGGCCCCCTTTTTCGTGCCGAACTCGCGTGAGCGCGCGGAGCGTTAAGCAAACAGGCCTGTGGCCTGTTTGTAGCGGAGCGTGGCGAGGGCGCCATGCGCCCGAAGCCCGGGGCTTCGCGAAGCGAAGGCCCTTCGAGTCTCGCCTCGGGCACCATACATGCACCTGCGCTTCAAGGGGGTCAAGGCCCCCTTTTTCGTGTACGTAATGTGATAATGCGCTGCGCGTGTTATTATCCACAAGGCGTTGTTCCCGCAATGCCCTAAAGAGGAACCCGAGGGTTCCCACCTTTTGGCGCCAATGAGCAGCTGACTGGTCATACAACTTAGATTCTCTTCCTCATACCGAGGATGTCTATGTGTACGACCTGGTTGCAAAAAGCGCCGGGTTATTTTTTTATGAATGGAGGTAGGGAAAATAGCTAAGTCTGATGACACCCGCATCAACGACGAGATCACTGCATCTTCGTGCCGTTTGATTGGCGTCGATGGCTCTCAGCTCGGCCTGTTCGCCATCCGCGATGCCCAGCGCGTCGCCGACGATCAGGGTCTCGACCTGGTCGAGATCGCTCCCAACGCGGAGCCGCCGGTCTGCAAGGTCATGGACTACGGTAAGTTCAAGTACCAGCAGGCCATGAAGGCCAAGGCTGCTCGTAAGAACCAGTCCAAGGTCGAGGTTAAGGAAATGAAATTTCGACCCAAGATTGACGTTGGCGACTACGAGACCAAGAAGGGCCACGTTCTTCGTTTCCTCAAGAAAGGCGCACGCGTTAAGATCACCATCATGTTCCGCGGCCGTGAGATGGCTCACCCGGAGCAGGGTCTTAACGTTCTCGAGCGTCTCGCCGAGGATCTTAAGCCTTACGCTACGGTCGAGTCCAAACCTAAGATGGAAGGCCGTAACATGCTTATGCTGCTCGCCCCGATTAAGGGCGCCTTTGATGAGGATAAAGCGGCAAGCGATACCAAGTAACTAGTGTTCTGTAACCGATTAAGGAGTATTTCATGCCTAAGATGAAGTCCCACAGCGGCACCAAGAAGCGTTTCCGCAAGACTGGTACCGGCAAGCTTATGCGCGCCAAGGCTTTCAAGAGCCACATCCTGAGCAAGAAGTCCACCAAGCGTAAGCGTGGCTTCCGTCAGGAGACCGAGATCGCCGCTGCCGACCGCAAGGTCATCAAGTCGCGTCTCGCCTAAGTTCGCGTTCCCGTTTTTCGTTTAACCGTCTAGGAGTTGATAGAACATGGCACGTATTAAGCGCGCTGTTGCCGCCAAGAAGAAGCGCCGTACCGTTATGCACCGTGCGAAGGGTTACTACGGTGCCGCTTCGCGTACTTACAAGCATGCTAAAGAGCAGGTCCAGCACTCCCTGCAGTATCAGTATCGTGATCGCCGCAACAAGAAGCGCGAGATCCGCTCTCTCTGGATCACCCGTATCAACGCTGCCGCTCGCCTGAACGACATCTCTTACTCTCAGTTCATGCACGGCCTGAAGGTTGCCGGTATCGAGCTCGACCGCAAGGTCCTGGCTCAGATGGCTTACGAGGACATCGAGTCCTTCAACGAGCTGGCTGCCATCGCCAAGAAGGCTCTCGAGGCCTAATTGATTCTCTTGAATCGCTAGGGGAGTGTCGCGTTGTGCGCGGCGCTCCCTCTTTTTATCTACAGCGCTGGTTTATATAGCAAAAGCGCGGGTAGATAGACACTTACAGGTGACCGATCTTTATATATCTCTTAACCGAAGGGTCATCATCTGATACGTGCAGTATTTCTGCACCAGCCTTTCTATTACTTATATAGGAAGCGATGTATTGTGTAGGACTTGTGAAGAGTGGAATTGACGTCCCACATCGCTTCGCGGTCTGGCAATATATCTCCTTGCCGCGCGGCCCGGTCGAACCGGATCAGCCGCGGGGCGTGCACCTTGAGAACCGGATACTGCGAGGATGGACACTCACTTCAGTGTCGCATCCGGGCAGACATCGAACCATTTGAAATGGTCTAACTTGGATTTGTT